>NZ_JBMDKQ010000030.1:0-33342 GCF_057809795.1 Sphingobium sp. FG125 | reverse complement strand
GGCACCGTATTTCGGCGCCATCATAGCCGTTCAGAGATCACGGTCCAGCGGCAACTGTGTAAGGAAAGGGAGCACACTAATGGCGATCATAGCCGTTCAGAGATCACGGTCCAGCGGCAACCCGTGCTGGTAATGATCGGACCGGTGCCTGATCATAGCCGTTCAGAGATCACGGTCCAGCGGCAACGAAACCACCCCGGCACCGTATTTCGGCGCCATCATAGCCGTTCAGAGATCACGGTCCAGCGGCAACGACGGGCTGACAGTTCCCAGCGCGCTGGCCATCATAGCCGTTCAGAGATCACGGTCCAGCGGCAACTGACACGTCTGGTCATGCTATGGACCCGACATCATAGCCGTTCAGAGATCACGGTCCAGCGGCAACATCAGATGGATTGGGTCGCGCAAAGGCCGAATCATAGCCGTTCAGAGATCACGGTCCAGCGGCAACCCAAGGAGACGGGTTTATATCAAACCCTGTATCATAGCCGTTCAGAGATCACGGTCCAGCGGCAACGACGGACAACTCAATGTGTTGCGTCCAGTATCATAGCCGTTCAGAGATCACGGTCCAGCGGCAACCGGCCTTTGCGCGACCCAATCCATCTGATTATCATAGCCGTTCAGAGATCACGGTCCAGCGGCAACCTGTCGAGGAAACGATCTGGACCCGGCCACATCATAGCCGTTCAGAGATCACGGTCCAGCGGCAACCGGTGGCCGCTCCGGCTTCTACTTCCATGGATCATAGCCGTTCAGAGATCACGGTCCAGCGGCAACTATGCGATCACATGCAACTGCAATGAAACCATCATAGCCGTTCAGAGATCACGGTCCAGCGGCAACTCCGCCGTGCGCATCAGGCGGATGCCCTGCATCATAGCCGTTCAGAGATCACGGTCCAGCGGCAACTAGACCAGCCTGCGGTGACTGGATCAAACGATCATAGCCGTTCAGAGATCACGGTCCAGCGGCAACCAGCTTAATTGCCAGGTCGTTTTCCGGACCATCATAGCCGTTCAGAGATCACGGTCCAGCGGCAACCCGCAGGGACCTTGCCTGAGCGAAGGTAGTATCATAGCCGTTCAGAGATCACGGTCCAGCGGCAACGCCGACAGCCGGGGCAGCGCCGCCGCGATATCATAGCCGTTCAGAGATCACGGTCCAGCGGCAACTCACGCAGCCCGCGTCCGATGCGTAAACTAATCATAGCCGTTCAGAGATCACGGTCCAGCGGCAACTGCGCAGTCATCCTTTCCCACTGCTGGTAGATCATAGCCGTTCAGAGATCACGGTCCAGCGGCAACTAACGTCCAACCAGTAATCCTCCGTGCTGGATCATAGCCGTTCAGAGATCACGGTCCAGCGGCAACTATCAGGAAACTGAGCAGCAAGAGCAGCGCATCATAGCCGTTCAGAGATCACGGTCCAGCGGCAACCAGCCCGATCCTCCCTATCCGCTGATCCAGATCATAGCCGTTCAGAGATCACGGTCCAGCGGCAACTCGCGCAGCCATAGATTGAACCAACCGGGATCATAGCCGTTCAGAGATCACGGTCCAGCGGCAACTGAACAAGCGTATTGCGGCAAACGTCGCAATCATAGCCGTTCAGAGATCACGGTCCAGCGGCAACGGTTTCGCGGCAACTTCACGTTATCGCATAATCATAGCCGTTCAGAGATCACGGTCCAGCGGCAACGGCACCCTCCACCGGCCGTAATCAAGCGTGATCATAGCCGTTCAGAGATCACGGTCCAGCGGCAACGCTGGTGCATCCGATACAACTGCCGTCTTCATCATAGCCGTTCAGAGATCACGGTCCAGCGGCAACCGGCGCAGCATCGAGCAGCTGGGGTCCAGCATCATAGCCGTTCAGAGATCACGGTCCAGCGGCAACAATTCCAGAACAACACGGCTGGAATTATCTATCATAGCCGTTCAGAGATCACGGTCCAGCGGCAACACATAATCATCGCGCAAAGCTTTATCGCGATCATAGCCGTTCAGAGATCACGGTCCAGCGGCAACACATACCCCTATGCTGGAAAGTTGGGAGGCATCATAGCCGTTCAGAGATCACGGTCCAGCGGCAACTCAAATCCTATGTGTTCGAGAATCCGTCGCATCATAGCCGTTCAGAGATCACGGTCCAGCGGCAACCGCGTGCCCCCGTCGCCAACAGGTGCTCATATCATAGCCGTTCAGAGATCACGGTCCAGCGGCAACTCAGTCCGGCGCTCGACCATTTCCAGCCAGATCATAGCCGTTCAGAGATCACGGTCCAGCGGCAACGTCCGGCTGGTCATCGCCGGGCTGCTTCTAATCATAGCCGTTCAGAGATCACGGTCCAGCGGCAACGAAACTTCGGCACTTGTTCGCGCTGGCGTTATCATAGCCGTTCAGAGATCACGGTCCAGCGGCAACCGTCTAAAGGTGTTCCTAAAGGGTTGGGTCATCATAGCCGTTCAGAGATCACGGTCCAGCGGCAACGCAATATCGGGCAGGCGCGGAACGCCTCATATCATAGCCGTTCAGAGATCACGGTCCAGCGGCAACGATTGACGACGTATCGGCGCCCCTCGTGGCATCATAGCCGTTCAGAGATCACGGTCCAGCGGCAACGCGAAGGGCGCAGTGCGCAGCTCCAGCGCAATCATAGCCGTTCAGAGATCACGGTCCAGCGGCAACTGACTGTCCACCGCCGACCGCATCTTCAGAATCATAGCCGTTCAGAGATCACGGTCCAGCGGCAACGGATCGGCCATCGCGATCCCGGCCAACTCATCATAGCCGTTCAGAGATCACGGTCCAGCGGCAACCGTTCGGTTCGGCCGCTGTCATCGCTTCGTATCATAGCCGTTCAGAGATCACGGTCCAGCGGCAACGAGCGTGCCCGCGAAGTATTCGGGGCGGTGATCATAGCCGTTCAGAGATCACGGTCCAGCGGCACGGCTACGGTGGCGGCGCAGCTCGATGATCTATAGCCGTTCACCGATCGTCAGGCAGGCAGCACCGCAAACCACCAAACCACCAAACCACCACAATGTTTAACATTGACGGCGCCAAGCCTATCCGGCCCTCGCCTTAATCGTCCTTCGCACAGTCTGCTCAAGCAGACTCCGATCCCCACCTCATGCCTTAGCCCGCAGCAATAACACCCCCTTTGACGGCTCGGCCCTGACCCCGAAATATCCCGCCATGCCCTCACCCAAAACACTCAATCTGCCCAATCTCGAAGCCCTCGGCGCAGCCCGTCTTGCAGCGTTGCTGCTCGATCTTGCCCAGGGCGACACAATGGCAAAGCGGCGCTTGCGGATGGAGCTGGCAAGTGCCAGCGGCAGCGATGATGTCGCGGACCAGGTCCACAAAAGGCTGGTTAGCATCGGCAAGGCGAAGGCCTTTGTCGACTGGCACAAGGTCAAGCCGCTGGCCCATGATATCGACATGCAAAGGCGCGCGATTGTCGAGCATGTCGCACCGACCGATCCGGTGCGCGCGTTCGACCTGATGGCGCGGCTGATCGCCTTGGCGCGGCCCGTCTACGAACGGTGCGATGACAGCAATGGCATAATCGCCGCGATGTTTGGCACGGCGCTGACCGACCTGGTGCCTTTGGCCACGGCCGCGCGGTTGCCGGTCGGGACGCTGGTGGATCGCGTATTCGACGGGGTATGCGACAATGGCTATGGCCAATATGACGGCCTGATCGCGCTGATGGCGCCCGCACTGGGCAACGCCGGGCTGCGGCTGCTCAAGGCGCGGTTCGAAGCGCTGGCCAAAACCCCGCCGGTGGGACCGCCCGACAAGGAACGGCGCGTGATCGGCTATGGTTCGGGCGGGCCGATATATGCGGACGATCTGGATACGCGGACACACAAGCACATCGTTCACAGTGCGCTGACCGACATTGCCGACGCTTTGGGTGATGTCGACAGCTTCATCGCGCAACACCCCGCCGATGACCGGCGCAATCCTGCCATCGCGGCTGAAATCGCCGAACGGCTGCTGGCGGCGGGGCGCAAGGAGGAGGCAATGCTGGCGATCGAAGCCGCTGCCGGAACACGGCGAAAAGGGGGTTACTGGCCCGATTGGGACCGAGCACGTATCGCTGTGCTGGAAGCGTTGGGCCGCAACGAGGAGGCGCAAGGCAGCCGCTGGGATCTGTTCGCCGCAGCACTCGATGAGAGCTATCTGCGCGCCTATCTCAAGCGGCTGCCGGATTTCGATGATATCGAGGCCGAAGCGCGCGCCATGGCCCATGTGTGCGCTTTCCCGTCCTTCCATCATGCGCTGCATTTTCTGGTAGCGTGGCCCAATGTGGCGGCTGCGGCATCCATGATATTGGCCCGCGCCGGTGAAATCGACGGCAATCATTATGAGGTGCTGACCCCTGCCGCAGACGCACTGGAGCAGCGGCATCCGCTGGCGGCGACACTGCTGTTGCGCGCCATGATCGACTTCGCGCTGGAGAAGGCGCGAAACAAAAGATACCGCCACGCAGCGCGGCATTTGCAAAGCTGCAAAAGCTTGGCGCGTCGGATCGAGAGTTTTGGCGCGCACGCCGATCACCCCGCCTACTTGGTCGACCTCCAGGCGCGCCATGGGCGAAAGAGCGGATTCTGGCAGGCATTGTAGCGATTTGTCATACATTGACGGCGCCAAGCCTATCCGGCCCTCACTCCAAAACAAGTCTGCTCAGGCAGACTCCAGCCCCCCCTCGTCCCTCACCCCATTTCCGGATAAAGCCGGGGAAACAGCGTCTCCAATGTGTGCGCGGGAAAGCGCAGCGATACTGGCCCCTTCTCCGTGTCCGACGCCAGCAGCCCCTCTCCCGTCAGGCCGCGCAGCACGCGACGGGCGCTGGTTTCGGGCAGGCCGGTGATACGCGAAGCCTCGCCACGGGCAAATTCCCCGCGGATCAGCGCCTCGTGCAGCAGCCGCGCGGCCTCAGGAGCCAGCGTCTCGCTCTGCGCGACATAGCGGCCAAGTCGCCCCGCCAGCGTGTCGATGTCGAACAGCCCCGCCATATAATCGACCTGATCCAGGCACACCTGCAGGAACCAGGTGGCAAACAGGGACAGTCCCGCCAGCGACAGGTTGCCGCGCCCGTCGCGATCGCCTTGTCGCGGTTCGTCCGCCTGCGCCATATGGCGGCGATATTCGAGCCGCCCTTGTGGTCCGGCCTCCAGCCCCCGCGCCAGGCCGCGCGAAATCGACCAGAGACCATGCGCGCCAATGCCTGCCCGATGCGCCATCGCATGGCTCATCAACCGGCTGACCCGGCCATTGCCGTCGGGAAAGGGGTGAATATAGTTGAAGCGATGATGCGCGCTCGCCATGGCCAGGATGCGCTTGGCCCGCCCCTCCCCGACCGCCAGCAAGCGCGCGTCCGGGGCCGGATCAAAGGCAAAGCGCCGGTGAAAATAGGCCATGAACGTACCGACATGCGCTGACGATGGTGGCACATGCCGACCGACCGACACGTCATGCGCGGCGTCGCTGCGCCATGCCCCCGGCTCCATGCGAAAGGCGCGCGCGCCCTCCCCGATCATCAGCATTGGCTCCCCTGCCCCCTCATAGAAGGCCCGGTGCAGCCAGCCGATGAAATCGGGTGCCGCCGGATCACCCAGCGTCCCGGCGGCGGCCTGCGCGTCGATCGCCTGCTGCACCCGGACATGGGCGACAGCCTCGATCTGGAGGTTGCGGCGCGTATCGTCAGTGTCAGTGACCCCCGCCAACGCCTGCTCTATCTCGCGCGGCCGGGTGTTGTGGCCCTCGATCAGGTTGCTGTAATAGGTGTTCATGATCCGAACGAGCTGTGCCAGGTTGGCGGCGGTGCGGGGATGCAGCGCGCGGCCCAGTACCTCGGCACGAGCTGACAGGTCCGCCACCAGATCGAGCAGTTCCCCTTCCGGCGCATCGATGCGCGCGGGTTCGATACGGTCGGGCGCTTCTATAATGTCCATTCTGGTCGATCTTCTGCGGGATGAATAGCGCGCTATATAGGCTATTTACGGCGATGGAGGAAAGATTCTGGCCGATCTTTTGGACGATCGCTGCAGATGGAAAATTGAACCGGGAGGCGAGGCTCCTTCTCCCTTCTCCAGAAATCGAATAATCAGGTTCTTAGAGGGTTTATATAGAGGTTAAACAGTTAAGCGGCAGCAGAGGCCTGAAAAATCGCTCTGTCATCATGAGTCGCGGCAAGCCTGCTGTTCCTGAAAGATCGGCTTTGCGTTCCTGAAATGTCGAAGCCGCCGTTCCCGAAAGGTCGAAGAGGCTGTGTCGGAACGGCGTCGTAATGGTGGACGATCGGGCTTCAATGTGATTCCGAGGGGTTGCGACACCAACCTTGGAAGCCATCATGTGGAACCCGACCGCCCGCGCGTATCATAGCCGCGCGCAGCTTCGCTATGGAAGTGACCTTACCGACGCGGAATGGCATTTGATCGAGCCGTATCTGCCTGCGCCATGCTCTTGCGGGCGACGACGGCGCTGGCCCATGCGGGCCATCATTGAAGCCATTTTCTACTTGCTGCGGGCGGGATGCCCATGGCGGCTTCTGCCCGACAGTTTTCCGCCATGGCGCGCGGTATACCGTTGGCTCTGTACCCTGCGCGATGATGGGATCTTCGAGAGCCTGAACCATCGCCTTGTTCAGATCGATCGCGTCCGGACAGGGCGAGAACCGATGCCATCGGCGGCGGTCATCGACAGCCAGAGCGTGAAGACAACCGAGGCGGGCGGACCTCGTGGCTATGATGCAGGCAAGAAGATCATGGGGCGCAAGCGGCATGCCATGGTCGATACCGATGGTCGTGCGCTTGAACTGCTGGTCCATGGTGCCGACGTGCAGGACCGAGACGGCGCAGTGCCCTTGCTCAAGCAGCCGCGCCAGCGGCATCCCTTCGTCGAGCACACCTATGCCGACAGCGCCTACAATAGCGATCGCGTCCGGGACGCGACCTCCATCACAATAGAGATCGTCCGCAAATTCGCCGATCAGACCGGCTTCGTCGTCCATCCCAGCCGATGGGTCGTAGAACGAACCTTCGCATGGATCGCCCGCAATCGCCTTCTGGCCAAGGACTTCGAGCGAACCATAAAATCCGCAACCGCACTTCTCTATGCCGCCGCCGCTATCGTCCTCATCAGGCGCATCGTTCGTTACGCATGAGATTCAAGGCAGACTCTAAAATAGCCGGTAGCGACGGTCGAAATCCTGGGCCGCTTCACCACGGAGAGCATATTTTCAATGTCGTCCTTTTTGAGGTTATGATTGTATTACTCCCGATGCAGCGGATCGGCTGGACCGCCGCAGCGATTAGCACATTTGCACCAAGGTCGGACGAGTCGAACAGGTCTAGGTTGCGAAATGCCACAAAGCGTGTCATCTGCGGCCGCCTATGGACTATCGAAACCGCTCCTACGTAGCAGAAGAATATAGCTGGACCGGCATGTGTCAGACAGCCATAGAGCAATTCCGTTGCTGCATTTATCGGGGCGCTGATAGAATCGCCGCAAGTACCACGTCCTGATGTGAGAAGTCATGCAAGAAAAGATTTCGCGATACATTAATAAAGTCGATCGTCTATTCGTTGCTACAGTCATTGTACCGACGATTGTGGCAATCCTTTATTTTGGATTCATCGCGTCCGACGTCTACATATCTGAATCGAGATTTATAGTCAGAAGTCCAGAAAAACCTGCTGCGTCTGGGCTAGGCGCCATTTTGAAGACTGCTGGATTTACGAACGCAGGGACCGAGGTTTTTGCAGTCAAAGACTATATCACCTCTCGTGATGCGCTCGCGGCTTTAGACAAAAAGGACGCGGTCGAAAAAGCTTATGGCAATGAGAATATTTCTTTCTTCGACCGATTCAACGCATCAGGCATGGACAGAACTAAAGAAAATTTACTACGTTATTTCCTGAAGAAGATTTCGGTTCAACAGGATACGACCTCTTCAATTACGACTCTGATCGTGCGTGCCTATACGCCGACCGACGCTTATCGTTTTAACAGCGAGCTGCTTCAACAGGCAGAGGGTGTGGTAAATGAGATCAACGATCGAGGTCGTAACGACCTGATCTCCTACGCCACTACCGAAGTTAAGGAAGCTCAGCAGGGCGCAGCTCGGGCGGCCAGTGCGTTGGCCCGGTACAGGAACCGCAAGGGCGTGATCGATCCGGAAAAGCAGGCTGAAGTTCAAATCGAGATGGTGTCGAAGCTTCAAGACGAATTGATCGCCGCCCGTAACCAATTGTCCCAGCTACAATCAACGGTTCCTGACAATTCGCAGATCGGCCCATTGCGCGTCCGCATTGCCGACCTTGAACGAGAAGTAAAAAATCAAATATCATCAGTTGCTGGAAGCAATGCTTCGCTATCAGCCACTGCGGTCGAATTTCAGCGCCTGTCGCTAGAAAACCAATTCGCCGACAAGCAACTTGCCGCCGCTATGAATGCCCTGCTGGATGCCAAAAATGAATCGCGACGGAAGCAAGCCTATGTCGAACGAATAGTTGAACCTAATGTGCCTGATGCAGCGGTGGAGCCACGCCGTTTGCGTGGTATCCTGGCAACTCTGATCCTTGGTCTGATCACCTGGGGCGTCCTGGGCATGCTGATAGCCGGTGTGAAAGAGCATCGGGAATAACGATCCTATGAAAGCGCAAACCCAATCTTTCTTCACTTCACTGGCTATACAACGCCGGGTTGTGTGGGCGCTGTTGATGCGCGAAATTTTAACGCGCTATGGTCGACATAATATCGGTTTCATGTGGCTGTTCGTCGAGCCCATGCTTTTCACGCTTGGAGTCACAGCGCTTTGGACGGCGACGAAGGCCATTCATGGTTCGAACATTCCGATCGTGGCTTTTGCTATAACTGGCTATTCGTCGGTCCTGCTATGGCGCAACATGCCAGGCCGATGTGTCGATGCAATAGAACCAAACCGGTCCCTGTTGTTCCATCGCAACGTGCGTGTCATCGACCTATTTATAGCCAGGCTATTCCTCGAAGGTGCGGGTGCGACCATCTCGCTCATTGTCCTAAGCTTAGTCTTCATTGCTTTGGGCCAGATGGATCCGCCCGAAGACGTGTTAAAGGTTATGGGCGGATGGTTGATGCTGGCGTGGTTCGGCATGGCGCTAGCCTTGTTCCTGGGTGCCTATGCGGAAAGGTCTGAAATCGCACATAAGTTGTGGCACCCCGCTTCCTACCTTCTTTTTCCGCTATCCGGCGCCGGATTCCTTTTGAGTTCGGTTCCCCCGCAGGCGCAGGCCTACCTCGAATATTTACCTATGATTCATGGACTTGAATATCTGAGAGAGGGTTTCTTCGGATCCAAGATCACGGCTATTTATGATCTACAGTATATGGCAATGATCAATGCGATATTGACCATTTTTGGCTTGGCGCAAATTCGTATTCTCGCGGACACGGTGATACCCGAATGATTGTCATTGACGACGTCGTTAAAGAATATCCCATCCATGGCGGCAAAGTCCGTGTCCTAGACCATGTCAACTTGACCGTTCGTTCTGGACAGCAGATCGGGATATTGGGGCGCAATGGCGCTGGCAAATCGACCATAATCCGACTGATCAGCGGTGCGGAGCAACCTACTAGTGGCAAGGTGACGCGCACCATGTCGGTATCTTGGCCACTTGCCTTTGGCGGGGCGTTCCAGGGAGGCCTGACGGGATATGATAATCTGCGTTTCATTTGCAGGGTCTATGGTGTCGATCCGAAGGATACGCTGGATTTCGTGCAAGATTTTTCTGAACTAGGTAGGTATCTGCGGGAGCCGGTTAGGTCCTATTCGTCGGGCATGCGCGCGCGCCTGGCCTTCGCCATTTCGATGGTCATTGATTTCGAATGCTATTTGATTGACGAAGTCATTGCCGTTGGCGACACCCGGTTCCATGAAAAGTGCATGATCGAATTGTTCGAAAAGCGCGCGGATAGGGCAAAGATCATCGTGTCGCACGATACGACCTATGTGCATCAGCATTGCGATAGCGCCGCTGTGCTGGCGCAGGGCGAATTGACCTATTTCGAGAACCTGGACAGCGCGTTCGAACATTATCATCGGGTTTCGGCGCTTCGGACGACAAATTGACCAAGGTCACGCCCCAGACGGCAGATCCGGCTCAGGGCTGGAAAGCCCGGATGAAGGGCCGCCGTATCGAATGGAAATGGAAAGCCCGCGATAGATGGGATCGCTTGGTCTATCCGCCATTTGTAGAACGTCGCCTGCTTTCAAGGCGCCGTAATGTCGACTGCCCGCCCCCCGCACAGATCCGCAGGCTGTATGTCGATATATCCGTTATCACCAACAGCGATGCCGGGACCGGCATTCAGCGCGTCGTACGGTCCGTCTATGCCAGTCTGCCTGACATATGCGGTCCGGGCGTCGAAATCCTGCCGCTCGTCGTCAAGCGGCGACGGGATGGATATCGTACCGTAGACGGAAAACCTATTAGGGGGGGGGAGGACGCCATGTTCCTTGGCCTGGATTTCGCAACGGATTCTATCTATCGCTACCGCCGGGAACTGGCGAATTTTCGCAGGTCCGGTGGGCGGTTGTGGTTTTTGCTGCACGACATTCTGCCGCTCAGTCATCCCCATTGGTTCACCCCGGCATCGTGCCTGAAGTATCGTCGCTGGCTTCGTGTATGTGCCCAAGTGGCGGACGGGTTCGTGTGCGTGTCGCCGATAGTCACCGGATTGCTGGGCGATCTATTGCGTAACCGATATGGATTGCGCCAGGTACCCGACGTTGCCACCATATCCCTCGGCTCCGTGATCGTCGCCCCAGAGGCCACCGGGACCGCCTGCCGCTTTGCAGCATGCCCTGACGCTATTGCCCGCGCCGCTATCATTGTCGGCACGCTAGAACCGCGCAAGGGGCATATTGATGTTTTGGCAGCCTTTGAGCGGTTGTGGGCGCAGGGGAGCGATATTCCCCTGATCCTGATCGGAAAGGCGGGATGGAATACCAAAAGGCTTCAAAATCATATTCGTGGCCATGCGCAATATGGCACATTGCTATTCTGGTTCGACGATATCGACGACGATAGCCTGCATGCGGCCTATGCTCTTTGCCATATGGCGATCGTCCCCTCCCTTGCGGAAGGATACGGATTGCCGCTGGACGAAGCATTGGCCTATGGTGCCCCCGTGCTAGCGCGCGACATTCCTGTGTTCCGTCGTCATCATGGCAGTGATAATATTGCCTATTTTCCAGACCATGTATCGACACCCGCGCTGGCGGACGCAATTGCTGCCTTTCATGAAAATGCGCAACGCAAGTCGGCAATTACGCCACCGACACAATGGTGGCAGACGGCACAGCAATTCCTGACAGCAATCGGGTGTCCTGTGCGATGACATCGACTAGCATGGATCCATGCCGCTCGTCGCAGAAGTGCTCGAAGGCTAGCCAACTATCCTGTTAGTCCGATATCGCGGGAGAATATATGCCATCGTGGCTCGTTGACCTTGCAAGTGATGATCCGCGCGTAACGATCGGCACCGGCAGTTGGGCATCATCGCCGCCGACGCTGCGTCCCCACCATGCGGGTAATCGGATCGAAATCGGCAAATTCTGCTGTTTTGGTCAGAATGTGACGATTTTTGCGGGCGGCAACCATCCCACCCATCATCTGACCCAGCATCATCTGCGCCTCTATCTTGATCTGGGCGATTTCGAGGATTGGTCGCAGCAATGTCTGGATCGTGACCATGTTACCAGCATTGGCAATGATGTCTGGATCGGCGACGGTGCCATCATCCTGACCGGCGTTAAGGTTGGCAACGGGGCTGCTATCGGCGCGCGCGCAGTAGTCAGCAAGGATGTGCCAGCCTATGCGATCGTTGCCGGAAATCGCGCGGAAATCATCCGCTATCGGTTCGAACCAGATGTCATCGCGGAACTTGAACGACTGCAATGGTGGGACTGGCCCATGGACTTGTTACGGAAAGCCGCTGACATCTTATTTTCGGCCGATATCGACGCCCTGAGCCGTCTTGCGCAGGCCCATAAAATCGCCAAGACCCGTAGCACCAAGCCGCGGAAGAAGAAGACATAGTGCCGCAAACCGCGCCTGGCACCCGAGACAAGGCCAACCGACGAAAGGAAGAATCATCCCGCCAACCCCACTCCACCTGTTGGACACAAACGACCAGGCCAACTGAGCGATCGTATGAGAGGCGGTTGGACACTTAAGGCGAACATGTGGCCGGATTTACCCTTTCTGCATGCATAGACGAGCCGTGTCGTCTGGAACCATTGGAGAACAGGTTACTTGATCATGCGACTGGTCGTTCGATCACTTGATCGACATGGCGGAACCAGAACGGGCGATGCGATATATAAAGCGTCAAAATTCTACTGTTTGTGGAAATAATAATGTCTATAGGCGCGCCATGACTGACAGCGATTGTAATTGGCGCCTATGGGGAGAACGCGATCCCTATTATGGTGTCTTGACTGATCCGCGTTTCCGCAGTGAAAATATCGATCAGTCCCGTACGGACTTTTTTGAACACGGCAATGCGTTTGTGTGGCATTGGCTCACCAAACTGGAGCATCGTTTCGGATCGCTGAAGCGCGATTGTGCGCTGGATTTCGGATGCGGGGTCGGGCGGCTGACGGTGCCACTGACAGACCATTTCACATCGGTGGTCGGTGTCGATATTTCCCCCGGGATGTTGGAGGAGGCCGCCCGTAACAGCGAAGGGCTGAACATCAGCTATGCGCTGTCGGACGATAGGCTGTCGCGGCTGGATGGCACATTTGATTTCGTCAACACCTGCATCGTGCTACAACATATTCCGGTGGCACGTGGGATGCATCTGCTCTCACAGTTGCTTGACCGGGTTCGTTCCGGCGGCGGGTGCCTGATCCAGTTCACGATCAGGCGCAACTATGGCTGGAAGCGCGAGATTGGTTATCGGATACGCCATTCGCTGCCCGGCGGGCAGCATTTGGTCAATCTACTAAAAGGTCGGAGCATCGATACGCCGATGATGCAGATGAACGAATATCCGCTGGAGGATGTGATGCGCCTTTTCAACCGGAAAGGCTTTGAAGAATTGCTTGTATCCTTTCAGGACCATGATGGCAGCGAAGCCGTCACAATATTGTCACGGCGCTGACCTGATCGGCGATGCAAAGGCTTTCGTGCCCCCCCCCCAATTGTCACAGGAGAGCCATTTTTAAGACCGGAGATTGAACCATGCCCGTCGTCACGATGCATTTTCTAGATGAACCATTCAGGATTCGGATGCCGCAAAACGCGCTTTTTGTCTTTGGCGTTCACAAGTCAGGCAGTTCATTGTTGAATCAGGTCTCATCCTATTTGGCACAGCGTAACGATGCCAACTGGGTTTCAATCCCCGACCAGCTGTTCCTGAAGAATATTGATTTCGAAGTCGCATATAACGGTGATATTCCCGACCACCTGATCCATCCAGGCAATGTCTATGGGGGTTTTCGGCGGTTTCCCAAATCTTTGGCGAAAAATGCTCATTTCCAAGAAGGGCGCAAGATACTGTTGGTCCGCGACCCTAGAGATGCGCTGGTCAGCCAGTTTTTCAGCTTTGCAAAGAGTCATCTTGTTCCAGAAGGTGATGATGGTGACGGACCACGCAAGAAGATCATGGAAACTCGACAGGAAATCGCCAACCTTTCAATCGACCAATATGTCGTTCGAGGTGCGTATGAAATGAACATGGTTATGTGTGGTTATGCCGATATGGTGCATGACCCGTCCTGCCTTGTCATGCGATATGAAGACATGATATTTGCCAAGCGGGATTTATTGCAGGCGATATGCGGTCATTTTGGCTGGTTTATCACCAGTCAGGATCTTGATGACATTTTGCATCATGTAGATATTCGCCCGTCAAAAGAGGATCCGACCCAGTTCATTCGAAAGGTTACCCCTGGCGACTATCTGGAAAAGCTGACGGAACAGTCGATCAGGACACTGAACGGCCAACTGGACCAGGCAATGACGCTATTCGGATATGATCAATAGGTAGCCTTCGCCACCAGTTCAGGCATACGCTGGCGCGCTTTCCTGCGTCTAGTCGCAAGGGTACACGCTTCACAAAAGCCATAGCCTTGCCTATTCAATTGGGGATGTGTGCGTACCAAGGTGATTCAACCCAACGCAGATCGAGGGATATGTGGCCGATCCTAGCTTGACCGTTGCTGTCGTTAATTTGAACACGGGACGGGATATCCCCCTGACGATCGAAAGCATTATCGGGCAAAGCTATAACAATATTCAGTTGATGCTGTTCGATGGCAACAGCTTCGACAACAGCTATGACATTGTGAAACGATATAGACCGTTCATAGATATATTTTGCCGCGTTGAAGATTCAGGCATATATGATGCAATGAATCGGGCTGCCCATATGGCCAATGGTGACTATATCCTGTTCCTTAATGCCGGAGATAGATTTTACGGAGAGGACTCCGTAGAGGCATGTATGGACAGAATCAGAGATGCCCCTGATATCTTCTATGGCGATCATATTTATGTGGATGGTCGGCTTGAAAAGCATTTCAAATCTACGCATTTCGATATTCTGCAAAGGCAATTGCACAGCGGGCAGATAGATCATGCCTGGCATGTTCATATACCCGGACATCAGGCGACCTTCACCCGGACTGCGCTGTTGCGTGAAATACCCTACGATACGCGCTATGCGATTTGCGCCGACCATGACTTTCTATTCCGCGTACACGCCTTAGGCGGTCGTATGCAATATATAGATGATATCGTCTGCCACTATATGGCGGGCGGCATGTCTGCCAGCCAGGGCACCATAATCCATCACGAATGGGCGCATATTTACAGGAAACATTCGCTGCGGCCGCTCGACGTGGACAAGTTTTTTTTCCAGACCGACGCACAATCCCCGTTCCCGACATTCAACGATTATTCGGGGAAAATATTGAAAGGCATACAGAAAGAGATTGCCGACACTGCTCAGGGCCGACGCTGCATGCTGGTCGACAATCTTTCGCTGCAATCTCCGGCATCGACCGAAACTATCGGCCTTCACCTTAAGGGAAGCGTCGGCGAGATCGGCGAGAGGATCACCTTCTCAACCAATGGAAACATGCTGGGCGCAGAAATCCTGCAATCTCACAGCTTCGATTTTCGTTCGCCCTTCATCAGGCCGCTACAGCCCAACCAAGCGATGGACATCGGTATCGATGACGAAAACGGGTCATCTGTCAAAGGTCGATTGATGTTGGATCGACTATATTTCATCGATAGCTATAAGATATACGGGAATTCGATCGACGTCGAAAATCTCAATTCGTCTATCCTGGAACAGATATTCATAGATGGATGGATGATGATGAATGATGATCATCGAAATATATGGTCTCATACAGACCAGCCTTCCATTTCCTTTTCAGTCGATCGGCATATATCAGATCTCATTTTCTCCTTCGTGAGAGATGATGGCGATGAGGATATGGACATATCCGTCATCATCAATGGAATGATGGCAGGAAAGATCGGAATTGACCCGAAAATAGCGTTCAAGGATTTTGCGATCAATGTCGATGATAGTTGGAAGCTAGGTGCAAATATAATTCGCCTTAGTGTGGAAAATAAATCGAAGAAAAGATTTTCTAACAAAATTTCCACTTTAGGCATTTGTAAAATATCATGGGAATATTCAAATTGAATATATGCATCATGAAATCTTCAAAAACATTAAACAGTATTACATATGATGCGCTTTTCAGATATTTTTCTAATAAGTATAATATATATGAAATTGATGAGTCATATTTCATAAACAATAATGTACTTGATTTGGAAATAAAATTTGATACTATAATTGTTATTTGTAATATTTTTGACAGTAAATTTAATGAAGTTATTCCATATTCTAGAAAATATATTATAGCTGTTGATGATCATAATTCATCAGATCAAATAGACCTGTCATTGTGGCGGTTTCAAACTCATCAATTTATTAGCTTCTCGCGATCTGTCCACGAAAAAATTCAAGTATTGGGATTCAAGAGCGCATATTTCCAATATTATCCACAGTCGGAAGTTGCCGATGCCCAATGGATGGGGCGTATGGATGTCATGAAGTTATCCGTTGTCAACGACGAGCATAGGCATAAAGCCATAACAAAAAACAAATCCCCAACTTACCTTGACATAGTAAACAACGGAGAATTCCAGATTATTGATAAAGAAATAACCTCGGGTTATCTTAAGAAAGAAGTAGGAGATTATGATATATTCATTATTTCCGAATATTCATATGATAGTCTAATGTCCGCTTTATATATTATGGCCCATGGGAAAATTGTCATTTGCGGAGATTTTCCATTATTTTCCGACTATATCGGACATCTTTCATCGGGCATTATCGACGATGGAAAAAATTTTGAGTACCATCCCTTTCTTGATCCGCAATCCTTGCGTGCGATTGGACAGGGTGCCTATCATCGCACCCGCAGGGGATATCAGCGTTGGCTAGCAGACCAGATGCGGCTGCTCTCGCTCATCAAAAATGATCGGCAGCGCTGGTCGGGTTCCGATCGATCAGCCTCTTTTGGAAATCGGATCAGGCGCGCTGCCAGCAACGCAGCTTATGATGTTGCCTTCCCCTGAACCTGAATGCGAGGCCTCCTGAAAACGTGCGCTTTCACGCGGGGAGATCGTTCAAAGCCCCCTCTCCATCCCTGATCAGCGCCCGCCTTCGAATGCCGTATCTTTGCCAAGCTGCATTGATCATGACCCACGCGCCCATTTTTGGCGTCCGGTCGTCATGGAGCCGCAGTGCCAGATCGATCGGTCGCGAGCACACAGCCTATGGATCCCCGGACTCGAACCGCTTTCGACGATTTCTGCAAGGGCGCGGGGTTTGACATCCCTCAACAGGGACGGCTTGCCCAGTGACTTGCCGTCCGGACGATCGTCTGGACATCGGGTATTGAACTCAACTACCCAATCCCTTGCGATCCATAAGACTCTTCCCCCTTATGGGGGAAATTGGGTTGGGGTGTGCTACCGCCAGCGTGGGCGCTCGGCTTCGCCTCGCTCCCCTCCCCTTGACTGGAGTCACCTCCAACCAACCCTCCCCGCCGGGAAGGGGAGATGAGTCACAATCATTGCTCGTTGGTTCAGGGCGAATTCAAATGGCCATCAAAGTTTGGGCATGTCATCATTTGAGTATGATGGTGGCGGAAGCGAGATAGACGGCACCCATGAAGATGGCGGCGCGTTTGTCATATCGAGTTGAAATGCCGCGAAAGCCTTTAAGTTTGGCGAAGAAGTTTTCGACGAGATGGCGAGCGCCATAGAGTTGCCTATCGTGCTTGCGCCGGTAGGTTCGGTTGATCTTTGAAGGAATTACGACCTCGATGCTAGCTGCGTTGAGGATATCGACGACGCACTCCTGAGCGTCATAGTCCCGGTCAGCGAGCAGCGCGCCGAAGCGGCCGACCACTTAGGGAAGCAAGGCGTCCGCACGATGTAGGTCATGGAGATGGCCAGGCGTGAGGTGGAGGGCGACGGGGTTGCCCAGTGCATCGCACAGGGCATGGAGCTTGGTGCTCAGCCCGCCTTTGCTGCGACCGATACCTTCGTTCGCGCGCCCCCCCTTTTGCGCCAGCGCTCGACTGATGCGCACAGATAAGCGTCGCGTCGATCATGGCGTATTCATTGTCGCTATCTGCCGCGAGATGCTCGAACACGCGCTGCCACACGCCGCTGCGGCTCCAGCGCATATGCCGGGTGTGGATCACACAAAATCCCCGAAACGCTCAGGAAGGTCACGCCATGGAATGCCCGCACGATAGCGATACAGCACTGCCTCGACAAACAGCCGGTTATCCATCGCCGTCTTCCCTACATGCCCTTCACGACCAGGCAGAAAATCCGCGATCCGATCCCATTAGTCGTCCCGCAATCCATACCGTTTCACCATCTACCAGCCTCCAAAGCTGGCTCCCTATGAATCACTCAATCCTTCAATTGGGAATCCACTAAATGATGACACGCCCTTGTTTGAAGATGCATTTTTTCAAGTAGCAGGACCGAAATTGCGCTTTCCAGCACATTTTTCAAGCAGACTCTCATGACAACAGATTTTTTGGCATAGTCGGCGTGAACCATAATGGCGTCGCGCTAGCATAGGATTGAGCCAGCTGCCCGACGACGGATTTGTTGAACCAATATTGGTGGAAACGCGGCGTTTCCCGATAAATCCATGCCAGAAAATCCCGACAGTATCTATCTGGGTCATGATCTGTTAGTTGGGAAAATCCATTGGTCGACAAGTGGTCCAGGCTAATTTGTCCCGTCGCCACATTGTCCAGCAGTGCGATAAGATCTTCATGCTCCAGATGACTACGGACCTTTAGAACCGCATTATCGGGAAGTTCCGAATACCATCCGGTATTGGACACCACCCCGGGGCAACCATTGGCCCAAATACGCAATTGGCTGCCAGATGCTTCGCCCATGGTGGGGTTGCGCAGGTTGATGGCCAAATCGGCACTACGGATCATGTCATCCAGCGCAGCGTCCGTGACGAACCCATGATTTTCAACAAAGCCAGCCAAACCGAGATCCAATAACTTGGCCTCAATCTGCGCCAGGTTTGCGATTCTGCCCGCCAGATGCAGCCGGAAGCGATCACGATGGCTGGACTGACCCCAAGCCTCAATAAATTCGATCAACCGCCGGTTGAGTCCCATGAAGCCAAACATGACAAGCGTAACAGGTGCACCGGCGTCGCGGCGCGGTCTGGCGGGACGACCGGATAGCGCTCCATAGGGCAAGGGCAAGCAAAGGCTAGGCAGATCTGGAAAACGCTGGTTGATTTCGGTGATGACCTGACGGTTGTGGCAAACGACGCCAAGTGCCTGATCGAGGGCGACCTCGAATAATGGAAAGCGCTCTGCCAGCTGTCCGATGTCACATTGCTGTCCCTGCATCGCACCAAGGGCCGCCAGTCCATCCACGCCGTGCCATCGCGCCATGATATTACGATAGCTGGTCAGCTGCGACGTGCCTGTGCGGATTTGTACATGGGCCAGATGGCGCAGGACACATTCTTGAATGGCCCTGTCATGCAGGATGACAAGCCCAGGATGGCGTTGCGCAACTTCCAATATGCCGCCGTGGAAGTCATGATTATTGCCGATTTGATAAATGCACAAATCCGCTTTGTTCATCATGCGCGGCGTCAGTGAGGATATGGGCACCGAAGGAAAGTTGGTATCGGCCTGACCTGCATGGACAAAGGTCACATCGGCCAGGTTGCGCAGATAAGGCGCCAGCCTGACACTGAAGTTCGCCACGTCCGTTTCTGAAGGTGGAAGCGGCGAAAACCAGAGCAGTTTCATCATGACATCAACACGTCGATGACATTGTCCCAGGAAATCCGTTTGGACTGGTAGCTCTCAAAGCCCGCTTCCCCCATATTTCTGGCCTTGATGCGGTCCGTCCAGAGCAGATCCATAGCGCATGCCAAAGCACAGGCATCGCTGTCCACGACCAATCCGGTATCCCCATTCGCTATGAATTCCAACGGTCCGCCCGCGTCCATCGTCGTGATGACGGGCTTGCGCGCCAGCATTGCTTCCAATGTGACATAGCCATAATCCTCATCGAACGGCGGATACAGCACAGCCAGACATTCGGCATAGAGAGCGATCTTGTCTGCTTCGCTTATATATCCCTTCCAGACGATGCGGTCGTCGACACCTAGCCTACGAGCGATATCTTGAAGTTCCTGATAGTAAGCAGGTGATTCTGCGGAACCGGCGAATATCAGCTTCACCGGCTCCACGCATTGAGCCAACGCTTCTATTGCCAGTTTTTGCCTTTTCAGGACATTCACCCGGCTAGGAAAGAAGAAATAATCCTGCGCCTCCCCTGACTGGAAGCCTTCGGCATTATTGGGCGGATGGTAAAGCGGCGTCGATTGGATATTGTTGTTTTGCAACAATCGGGCAGATACATTTACTGAATTGGTATATATAGCTTGCGCTTCCAAGATGAATTTTTCGTCCGCATAACGGATGACGTCGCGCACCGACTGGCCATCAGGAAAATTGATAAGATCGCCAAAGGCTTGATCGTCCCAAAGATCATAGGCCGACCTATGCTGATGCAATATCCATAATATCTTGTTTGGATGCGGCACCAAATAGGCCGGAAATTTCAACCCAACAATCCGGTCTATGGTAACGCCCGTCGATTCCGTCAGGTCCAGCATCCGCGACATGACGATGCTATCAACTATTGATTGAGGGGGATACCATTTGAACGGAAAGGTGATCAGGTCGGCTTCGATCTTCCTCACCTTGAATTCACGCAGCAAATTGCGTGCGTGAATTTCAGCCCCCCCCTCTACGAAGGGAACTTGTACCGAGACGATGCCAACCCGCATGCAATTTTCAGTTCTTCATAGCTTGCTGTCGCCGTGCATCACGAACAGCCACGCGGAACACCCAGCCTTGCTGCTGCACCTGCCTCGACGCGTCCTTGTCCAGCACGTCCGTACGGGCGACCTTAACCCCCGGTTTCAGTCCCCCGATAGCCGAAGGTGCCTCGACCCCATCCGCTGTTACTTGTGTAATCGAATCCAATATGGTCCGGGGTGCTACCGCTTCTATCGCCGCAATCGCGCGCACGAAGGCTTCATTGCCTTGCGTCATACCCATTGACGTCGTAGAGCCGGAAACGAGCATTTCCAAGCGCTCAATCCGAGCGAGCAGATCGTTGCGGCGTTGGAGGAAACGACCAACAAGTGGAAGGTCGAGTAGCCACGCTTGGTTTGCGTAAGCTTCCAGCGCCTTAATACGGGCCAGCTTGCCGCCGCCCAGCATTAGTGCTTCAGGAGAATTAAGAATATTCCGCTCAACCCTTTTGCGGCCGTTCCGTTTAGAACCGATACGAATATAGGTTTGCAGCCCTTCATCATCAGGCCAACGACCCAGAGTGTCCTGATAGGTCTGTACGACGAAATCCTTCAGATCCTGCTGTTCGCGCTGGGTCTTACCATATCGACTCTGAAATTCCTCGGACGCAATCATGTCACGAACAACCGATTGCCGCGACTTTCCTTTGGCAAGTCTTTGCCGATAATGCGCTATGCCCGATGCGTCAGGCGTGCGGCCGAACAGAACATCATAGATATAGGCAAGAAAGCTCTCGACCGACACAGCATCGATGATGCGTGTGTTTTCGGCCGGCACGGACCATAAGTCGATACTGACCTGACGATTGTTGATTACCGATTGCTTCGCGATCATTTCATTAGACCCACATGGAGACAATTAACAAAGCCGGACATGACATCATGAACGCATCGAATGTTTAGTCTTTTGATAATACGACAAAATCTATCTGTTCGAGTAACAGGCCACAGTTCCTGTAGTTGATTTCCTCGAGTTTGGAGACCTGAATCCTGATATCGCCTGATCCCACATACTCGTCGAGATTGATCAGCAACTCCAGCGGGGTAGCAAGGTCATCCTCTTCAATCAGGAAGCGGTCCCTAACGGTCTTTTCACCGACCTTGATTGATAATTCCTGCGCTGCAATCCCGTTTCTGAACCGAATTTTTAAAACCGGCGCCGAATGTTTGAGCGCATCGGCCGATACCGTGAGTTCAGAGTCCGTCATCCAGCGGGATTTGCCATCCATACCCAAATCAGGATTGGGTTCCTCCGTCAGGGCGCTCAAGCCGTGAATGTCCTTGTCATCGATGGAATGCGAGATTTCTGACCGAATTTCACGCGGCGCATTGCTGCTCATCGTCTGGTTCGCCATCACCAGGGCGCGGAAAACGCCCGCGAGACGCTCTCCATATTCACGCTGATTACGCTTGTAGTCCACGACTTCAGCCGCAGGCGACGACTCCCAATGCTTTTCCAGCAGATTTGCCAAGGCATTGAAATCCGACGGATCAAAGAACTCCGCATTTTTCGACAATTGTTCTTCATGCACCGACAGATTGGATGCAATGATGAACTTGTTTAGCGCTTTGGCATCCTCGATTACCGTTGACCATCCTTCAAAACGGGACGGCTGAAGGATCGCATGAGCGTTCTTCATAGCGACGATCTGGTCTTCTCTCGGCATGAAGCCAAGGAATTTCACCTGGTCGTCCAGACCCCATTCACTGATCTTCTGGCGGAGGAACGGCGTATATCCTTGTGCGCGAAAATCAAATTCCTTGCCTGAAAAGCAAACCGTGGGAGTCACGCCACGCTGCTTCAGTTCGTGCAAGGCGGCGAGGATCACGATATGGTTCTTGTGGACCCAGAATTGGTTAGGGGCGAAGAAATATTTTTCAGGTAGATCATGCCGGCCGCGAACATCTGCCAAGTCGGGAAGATCATCGGAAAGAAACGACGCAAAAGGCACGACGAATACAGGAAGCTTATATTCGCCATAAAACTGATTGAAGTCACACAGCGCACTTTCGCTGCTCAGAAGCAGACCTTCGCGTGCGAAATATGATTCATGCTCTTTCCTACGCCCTACAATTTCGCTGGGCGTAAAAAGATAGGGCATGTGCTTTTCCTGAAAATCAGGAATCCATGTTAGAGTCGGTATCGCAAGGCCTTCCATCGGGAAGGGGAACAGCAAATCGATGTTACGATGATCCGGGTCGACCGCCACCTGTTCCTGCGTGCAGTAGGAGAGTTTGGGATAACCGGATTCCTGCAGAAATTCGTAGGAGGACTTCTGATGGGTCACGACCACAACCTGAGGTTGGCGCGCTTCGTCGAGCGTACCTAGAGCATTGAGCATGTTCTGGAGATAATAGGCTCCCCCCATCCAACCCGGATCAAGGTTGAACTGAATCCCTACGGTAAATTGATAAGCCATGTTGAAAGCTCGCTGATTCCGGATTCAAATTGAAAGGCAGGATTGTAGCCAAGTGCCTTTAAACGGGTGACGTCAGCAATCCAGTAGAGCGGATCCCCATCCCTTACCAGATTGTTAAATTGCAAATTGCCTGTCCAACCGATTGCCGACAAGAGCGTTTCAATGGCGTGCCGGATGGTAATACCCTGCCCGTTTGCGACATTCACGGCTGAACCGTCAAAAGTCGCGTTTTGGATGCACAGCAAAATACTCTGCGCCATGTCCTGCACATGCACAAAGTCACGGGTTTCGTTTCCGGTCCCTGGGCAGACGATATTCTGCGACGACCTGGATTTCTGATAAATGTCCCAGAACAGCTGCTTTTTCAGGCCGGGGCCATAGACCGAAAATGGCCGGAGCGACAGTGTACCGACATTAAAGCATCGTGTATATTCGAGGCAGATGTTTTCCGCGATCTGCTTATGCCATCCATACGGCGATATGGGCGCAGGAATCGAGGTTTCAGCTACAGGGATATGGGCTGGATTTCCATAGATCGCAGCACTGGATAGATTGATCAGCCGTGTTTCCGGCGAATATTGACGGATCGCCTCCAGCAAATCATGCACCAAGGCCGCGTTCAGCCGAAAATCCTCATTCGGATGAGTAAAGGAAGCACCAACATTGGCCGCACCACAACAGTTGACGCAGACGTCTGGCTTCACCTTGTCCATCAACGGCCCGAAATCGCCACCGGCAGGCGATATGATGTGATGACGGTCGCTTGCGTCACCAACAATATCCGCCGTGAACACATTATATAGCGGGGCCAGAAGCGATTGCAGATGACTGCCGATAAATCCGGCAGCCCCCAAAATCAGAACCCTCATTGCAGTTCCAAGCTGATCATGGCCGTAGTGGAAAGGGTGCCGTTCACCGGCCGTGCGTTTTTCTGTTGATTGGTATAGCCCAAAAGCCGGGCAGGATTTCCCGCCACGATCGCATTGTCAGGCACGTCCTTGGTCACGACGGACTTGGACCCGACAATGGCGCCTTTGCCGATAGTTACTCCCTTCAAGATCGCGCTTCCAAAACCGATCCATGCGCCATCTTTGATGTGGATGGGTGCCGATTTGACATCCGACCAGTCCTTGAAATGGCCCATTCGGCCGACTTCTACACCCGCAAGCCAGTCAAAGGCGTCGTTGGATCGAACATTTGGATTGAGCGAGTGAGAATTGCTGTCGATGACTGTCACATCCCACGACAGCATGACATTGCTGCCGATATGGATTCCCGCGTCCTGAGTGCAGATGAACAGGCAGCCGCCGCCGATCGAACTGCGATCGCCGATAGTGATTTCACCCTGACCCCGTTCGAAGACAAAGGTTCCGCCGACGTGAGACTCCTTGCCAATCCGTACATAGGGACGTGGCTGCGGATCGACGCGCACGTCGATATTGATTCCTTCCAGACGGGTACGCTCGCCCTTCACTAACTGATCGGGACGCGCCCATTTCATCAGATCGAAATCGGGCTTCGACAGATCCTCAAAGCCAATGACCTCGACCCGTTCTAGGATCACGCTCAGGTCGCGCGGCCCCATGTCGCTTTGTGCCATTTCGATGACAACAGAAACCATGTCCTCATTGATCAGCTTGATTTGCAGATCCTGATGATCGTCCATGCGCATCGACCGACACGGGAATACTTCCAGCGCCTTTTCATTCTGTTCGACCAGGAACACCTGACCGGGGTGATGATTGCGCAGGCGCAAAACCAGATAGGGATTGGCTACCCCCGTCGTGCAAACCGTCACACGCAACTTGCGCCCGGACACCCAGTGGAAACGTTCGTGCAGACCGTGGTCGGGATATGGCCCTTCCACGCTTCCCAGTCCGATCAGATTGGACAGCATCAATGTCCGCGAAATTTCCAGCCTGCGCCCGACATGCGAATAGGCGCTTTCCATGGGCGGAATATCGGCGGCGCCAATCTCTCCACGCACACCCGCATCGATGAGAGCGACCTCGTCACGGCTGCCATAGCGCCGGACAGCGTTAATTTCGACGGGCTTGGTATCCTTCCATACCGCCTCCAGGAAATCGGGCATCATCTGGGCCGGAACTAGTGCACGGCCAAAATCGATTGGCATGACGTAGGATGATGTCATGGACGGCAGCCGATGCAGCAGACCGCGCTGAGTCAGGCGATCGAGAACGAAACGGCGAATGGCGATGAAATCGAAGCAGCGGCTATCGAGCGACCGTACCGTTGAACCGGCTCGGCGTAGATAATAATAGCTGATGGACGTGTCGACATAGGCTTTCCTTGCCGCAGACATGACGTCAATTGCAAATGGATGATCTTCATAGAAGAAGCCACCATGGAAGGTGATATTGTTTTCTTCCATGAAATCCCGGCGGATCAGATAGCGCCAGGGCGGGCAGTTCCACGAAGAAAGCGCAGCAAAGGTTTCCTCGTTTACCAGAGGGTTAACTACCTTGCCGCCAAGCCAAGATGGGACAAGGGCGGAATATTCTAGCCGTCCATCCTCTTCCTCATAGGCGAAATTCAGGACGACAACATCGATATCGTCATGCACTTCGTGAATATTAATCAATCGTTCGACCACATTGTCCTGAATGCGGTCGTCCGAATCTATACACCAGATGTAACGGCCCGTCGCATGCTTGAGCGCTTCCGCACGCGCTGCGCCCTGGCCCCTATTTTCCTGCTGAATTAATTTGATGCGCTGATCGCGCGTCATATAGGACTGAACGATAGCAGCGGTTTCGTCCTTGGACCCGTCATCCACGATGACGATTTCAATATCTTGGACAGCCTGCTGTACCGTCAGACTTTCGATGCAGCGGCCAATATATCCCGCCACATTATAGGCGGGAACGATAAAGGATATGATTGGATCCTGCGACGCGGGGATGACATCGGGCGCGCGCCGCTTCACGCTTCCACGATTTTTGGTGCCCCAGCCTTCCAGCGTGTCGTCGAGCATCCTCAAAACATCGGGCCTGTGCCGCAGCGCTGCATGAACGCTGGCATGCAATGCCGGGTCCATATGGTCGGCGAGAATGTCGACCATTGATTGCGGACCAGACCAGCCGCGCACGGCGTAGAGGAGATCTAACGCCTGTTGCTGCGACAGGAAGGGGAAATTTTCCCGGATGCTGCGACCGCTTTCTTCCAGGACGCGGCTGCCGTCATTGGACGATACACCTGTCGACGAGAATTGGACGAGGACGCGATTGACCCTTGAGCAAGTGAGATTGGCCCGGATTGCCCTGTGCACCCAGTTAGCATCGGCCGTGATACGATAGCTGGTATCGTATAGCCCCACGCGTTCGTAAGCGTCCTTGGTCGCGAACATCGCATTATGGCCAAAAGGTATGCCACTGATCAGCGCACCAACCCCATAATCCTCATCATCACGCAGGACACCCCGCCCTTCTGCATTGGTGAGCAGGGTCTGGCCCGCATAAATATCCGCGGACTCTAATGCATGTTGCCGGGCCAGAACGGACAATGCCCCTGGAATAAGACTGTCATCGCAGCCAATGATCCCAATCAACTTGCCCTGAGCCAGCTTGATGCCTTTATTAAGCGCATCATAAATGCCGGTATCCGGCTCGGACACTACATGCGTAACAACATCGCGATTGCGCTCAACATAATGGAGTGTATCGTCCGACGAAGCGCCGTCTACAATAATATATTCGACATCATCCCTATTTTGGTCCCTTACGGATGAAATCGCAATTTCAATATCTGAACCAGTATTGAAAGTGGACGTGATTATTGTAAAAAGCGGTTTCTTCACAAAAGGCACCAGTATAATAAGCGACGCTCACCAATTGACCGACGTCTGGTATTTTGTCAACTGACGGGCGACTATCCACCCCAAAAAGAACAGAATTGGCCGAAAAAATAATATTTTAGCCCTGCTACAAAATTATATTGAAATTATTATAGAGGTATATAAATATATAAAATAATATTTTAATTAATGGCTCGCAGTATTCCTGTCAATATTATCGCGAATCGTCGAATTTAATTCTTTTTCTGTTTTTACAATGGAAATGCCGTCCCCTGAAACGGCATCAAATATATTGTTAGTGACTACAAAAGTATTGCCACCATCCATAAATATACCAGTTCCTTTTTTTGGAATTGCGAATATGTTGTTACTTATGATAAAATCAAAGAAAGTTTTTCCATCGGAATTTACAGATATTGCCTTAGGAGTATAAGCGAATTCATTATTACTTATTATTCCATAAGTAAAAATTGTCTTTCCGGCGCCTTGATCTATCAGAATGTTGCTTTGGGACGCGTTTTCAAAGCTGTTTGATTGTACTATCAATATGCTAGTACTCTGCTTCTGCGCCTGAGGAGAAAGGATCAGGCCGTTCGCCAGTCCGTTGAATTTGTTGTCGAGCAAGCGCAAGCCGCCGGAAGATTCCTGGCGGATGCCGACGCCACCGGCGCCGCTAAAGAAGCAACCACTGATGCTGTTGTCGCCGCTATCCGCATTGGTGAGGTTGCGCAACAGCACACACGCGAATGACCCCGCATTACCGATCATCGAACAATCCCTGACACGGGCGTCCGAACATCGCACCATATCTATACCTATATAATGGCCATAAGTTCGCACCCGTTCGATCGCGGAAGAATAATTGATTTTGCCTTCGCCCGGATCGAGCCTGATATAGGCCCCGCCGGTACGCTGAACAGCGCTGAAAATCGTGAAATCCCGAAAATCCGCGCTTTCGATGGCGGAATGGACGAAAATATCATTGTCGGGATGCATGATCTTCAAAAATGTCGACCCGCGCCCCGCCCCCACGAAGGCAACCGACCTGCCATGCGTGTTGGTAGGTGCTGTACGTAGATAAGTGCCTGGCGGGATATAAACTTCCCCGCCTTCACGCGGCAAAGCATCGACAGCGGCCTGAAACGCCCTATCATCCGCCATCTTTCCGTCACCAATGGCGCCATGATCCCGTACATTCTGCATCGAGGGCAAGCCGGATGCAGGGGCAATCGCCGAGGACGAGAGCGTTTTGGCAACCGCCGCCGTCGCAACGATGCCACCAGCGCTCAAACCGAAAACGAAGGTCCGGCGATCCACATTCTTCTCCGCCTTCGATCAAATGCGCGCCTTCTAAGGACGCCCGGCAGCAACGCAAAAGTGGCATCGCATGACCGCGGCTTCCGTCGTGGCTGGCGGACTATGGGAAGATTCCTTAACAAAGGGAAGTCGTAAACGCAGGGGGGGGGGCTGCATGAAAGAGGTGGATTAAGACATCGTTGGCTTATATAGCCCGCACAGGATAACTCCTAGAGGTGAACAAGTTTGACAAGTAATCGAATTTCGCGTGGCTTGGGCTTGTTGTTCCTTCTGCATACCCCTATCCTGTTGACAGGTTGCAGTACCCTTGGTGCGTCTGGACCGACGACTGGCAAGATCAAGTCGGTAGACCGCCAGTATCCGGGCATGAAGATTGTTCAGGTTACCGAAGAGGTATCTCGCAACCTCGCATCGATGAAAAAACGGCCTTCCTTTGCAGAGACCTTCGGCGATGGCTTGCCCGTCGGATCTTTTATCGGTTCCGGCGATATTATAGATATCTCCATCTGGGAAGCGCCTCCGGCAGCCCTCTTTGGCGCGGCGTCCTCGGATACCCGACTGTCCACAACCTCGGCGCGATCATCCGATATCCCCCAGCAGATGGTTGATACTGACGGACTCATCACGGTGCCGTTCGTTGGAACGTTGCAGGTGGCGGGACTGACTCCGCAGCAAGTGTCACGCAAGATAGTAGCTAGCCTGAAAGGGCGCGCTCATCAGCCTCAGGTGATCGTGCGCATTGCCGACAATCAGACCGCAAACGCGACTGTCATCGGCGATGTGACGAGCAGCAAACGCGTGCCGTTGACCACCAAGGGTGAGCGTGTGCTTGATGCCTTGGCCGCAGCCGGAGGAGTTCGCCAACCGCTTGAAAAGATGGTCATCCAGGTCACACGCGGCAATCAAGTTGTCCGGGAGCCGTTGAGCGTGCTGGTAAGTCAGCCCAGCGAAAATATCCGCTTGGCTGCCAACGATGTTGTCACCGCACTGTTCCAGCCTTACAGTTTTCAGGCGCTTGGTGCCTTAGGCACTAGCGCCGAAGTTAATTTTGAAGGAACTGGTTTGACCCTGGCACAGGCTCTGGCGCGAGTAGGTGGCCTCCAGGACAATCGCGCCGATGTAAAAGGCGTGTTCATTTTCCGATTTGAGAATTCTACATCGCTCCCGCCGGAACATGTGGCTGATGGGAATCGAACGCCCGATGGTAGAATTCCCGTTATTTATCGCATTGACATGAGCAATCCGACATCGCTTTTCGTTGTGCAAACTTTCGCGATCGAAGATAAGGATGTTCTTTACGTTTCCAATGCTCCCGCTGTTGACTTGCAGAAATTCGTCACAGTCGCATCGCAGATGGCTTTTGCTGCTGTCGGTGTGACGACTAGCATCAGATAACTTTCCAAACGACAATATAGGGGGCTGTGAGCACCTAATGAGCAAGACCAAGAAAGTAGCACTTATCACGGGCGTCACGGGGCAGGACGGTTCGTACCTTGCCGAACTCCTCCTTGAAAAAGGGTATGAGGTTCACGGCCTGAAGCGCCGTGCGTCGCTGTTTAACACGCAGCGTATCGATCATATTTACCAGGATCCGCACACGCCGGCACCAGATTTGAAGCTGCATTATGGCGATCTGTCCGACACATCGAATCTGACCCGCATCATGCAGGAAGTGCAGCCGGACGAAGTCTATAATCTGGGCGCGCAGAGCCATGTTGCGGTCAGCTTTGAAGCACCGGAATATACTGCCGACGTCGACGCCATTGGCACCTTGCGTCTCTTGGAAGCCATCCGGTTTCTTGGCATGGAAAAGAAGACCCGCTTCTATCAGGCCTCGACGTCCGAGCTTTATGGCCTGGTGCAGGAAATTCCGCAGCGCGAGACCACGCCCTTCTACCCTCGTTCGCCCTATGCGGTGGCAAAGCTCTATGCCTATTGGATCACGGTCAACTATCGTGAAGCCTATGGCATATATGCGTGCAACGGCGTGCTGTTCAATCATGAAAGCCCGCGCCGCGGCGAGACTTTTGTCACGCGTAAGATCACCCGCGGGCTGAGCAATATCGCGCAGGGGCTTGAGCCTTGCCTGTACATGGGCAATATCGATTCCCTGCGCGACTGGGGCCATGCGAAGGACTATGTCCGGATGCAATGGATGATGCTCCAGCAGGAGCAACCGGAAGACTTTGTGATCGCCACCGGCGTTCAATATTCGGTACGCGAATTCATCACCTGGTCGGCGCAGCATCTTGGGATCAGCTTGCGGTTCGAAGGCGAAGGCGTCGATGAAATCGGTGTAGTCGAGGCCGTGACCGGCGATAATGCCCCTGCGGTTTCCGTTGGCGACGTGATCGTCCGTATTGACCCGCGCTATTTCCGTCCGGCAGAGGTTGAGACGCTGCTTGGCGATCCGTCCAACGCCAAGGAAAAGCTGGGTTGGGTTCCCGAAATCAGCGTGCAGACCATGTGCGAAGAAATGGTCACGGAGGACCTCAAGGTCGCCAAGCGACATGCGCTCCTGAAGGAGCACGGATTCAACGTGCCCATCTCCCTCGAATCCTAAAGGTCCATAGATGCGTATTTTTGTCGCAGGTCATCGCGGCATGGTGGGCGGAGCCATCAGTCGCAAGCTCATTGAGCGCGGCGTCGATGTGGTAACGCGCCCGCATGCGGAACTGGATCTGTCCAATCAGGCAGATGTTCAGCATTTCTTTGCGAATGAAGCGGTTGATGCGGTCGTACTGGCTGCGGCAAAAGTCGGCGGGATATATGCGAACAACACATATCCCGCTTCGTTCATCTACGAAAACCTGATGATAGAATGTAATGTCATTCATCAGGCTTTCGAGGCAGGCGTCAGAAAGCTGTTGTTTTTGGGATCGTCCTGCATCTACCCGCGTGCGGTCGCCCAACCGATGCGCGAAAATGCATTGTTGACTGATGTGCTGGAACCCACAAACGAGCCTTATGCGATAGCGAAAATCGCCGGGATCAAATTATGCGAAAGCTATAATCGGCAACATGGCACCGATTATCGCAGCGTGATGCCGACCAACCTCTACGGCCCCGGCGACAACTTCCATCCTGAAAATTCGCATGTCATGCCGGCACTGATACGGCGCTTCCATGAAGCCGTCAGGGACCGGTCGGAACGGGTGGTGATATGGGGCACTGGAACGCCGCGACGGGAGTTTCTGCATGTCGATGACATGGCGGAGGCATCCTTGTTCGTACTGAATTTGCCGCTGGATATCTATCAGGCCAATACCGAGCCGATGCTGTCCCACATCAATGTTGGCTATGGCGAGGATGTGACGATCAGAGAACTGGCTGGATTGATTGCCCAAATCACCGGTTTTACCGGAGAGATTGAGTTCGACACAGAAAAGCCTGATGGTACCATGCGCAAATTGATGGACTCCAGCCGTTTGACGGCCATGGGCTGGAAGCCGTCGATCGAACTAGTCAATGGCCTGCAGCAGACCTATGAATGGTTTCTGGCCAATGAACAGGGCGCCGCAAGGCAATAACCGTCGGCATAAACATAACGCCCTATTCGACTGTATGACATCGCGTTCAGTCCAGATGGTTGCGAATTCCGACTATCGCTCGCAGGTGGATCATCTGATCGTTGGGTGATAATATCATTCCTGTTTGAAGTTGGTCGAACGGTTCGATCGGGGCGATCCCGGCGCATGGACTCGCCTGAGTGTTCGAGGCGACGAGCGTTGAGAACGAGGCGGTCCAAGATGGTGTCGGTTTGTATCGGAACTCTGATCAGATCGAAACAGAGGACCAGAGGAAGTTTGCTGGTTTCGATGGGTGAACGGCAGCCGTAGCGACCTTCAAGGATATCGAGCAGGTGATGGCGGGCATTTCCGTCGAACGGTTCAAGCCCCCATTCATCCAGGATCAGCAGATGTGGACTTGTAACGTTTTTGCGCCGGTCACCGGAGCGATTAGAGCTCGCAACAGGAGACCGACCGGATGATCAAGCATACAGAAGAGTTCAAGCAGGAGGCGGTGCGGATTGCGCTGACCAGCGGGTTACCCCGCGACCGGGTTTCATCGGATTTGGGGATTGGGAAATCGACGCTGGGCAAGTGGGTATCGCAGTATCGGCCATCTGACCTGGTGGCAGCGCCGCAGGCAGATCTGGCGCGTGAGACTGAACGCCTTCGCCTTGAGAACCGTGTACTCCGGAAGGAGAGGGAAATACCAAAAAAGCATGTCCTGAGCCTGTCGAAGGGGCGACTCAGTTCTTCGCGAGCCAAAGGCCGTGATGTTCGCCTTTGTGCATAGTTGGCGGCACCGTTGGCCGGTGGAATTGATGTGTCGCGTTTTGGAGGTCAGCGAGCGTGGCTATCGTTCCTGGCGTTCACGCCCGATCAGTCGTCGGGAACGGACAGATATGAAAGTGCTGGCCCATATCAGGGAACAGCACAGCCTCAGCCTCGGTAGCTATGGTCGTCCGAGGATGACCATGGAACTCAAAGAGGTTGGGCTCGACGTTGGCGAGCGCCGGGTCGGGCGGCTGATGAAGATCAACGGGATCAAGCCAGTCCGCACGCGCAAGCACAAAGTTACGACGGACAGCCACCATCGCTTGGGTGTTGCGGCAAACTGGTTGGACGGCGACTTCGCCGCCGATGCACCCAATTGTAAATGGGCGGGCGACATCACCTATATCTGGACGTCGGAAGGCTGGCTCTACCTTGCCGTCATTCTGGACCCCCGCGTTCGCGGGGGCAGGCTCTGCATAGCCGTCGCGTCGTTGGTTGGGCAGTCAGCGACAGGATGAAGAAGGACCTGGCGATCAGGGCATTGGACATGGCGGTGCGCCTGCGCCAGCCCCCAGAGGGCTGCCGTTTCCACTCGGATCGCGGTAGCCAATATTGTTCTTACGATTATCAAAAGAAATTGCAGGCCTATGGCCTGCGTCCTTCAATGAGCGGCAAGGGAAATTGTTACGACAATGCCTCCGTCGAAACCTTCTTCAAATCCCTGAAGGCGGAACTCATCTGGCGGCAGAGCTGGCCAACGCGGCGTCAAGCGGAAGCTGCCATCTTCCAGTACATCAATGGATTCTACAACACCCGTCGCCGACATTCATATCTGGGTGGCATCAGCCCGCTCGCGTTCGAAGCCAAGGTGGCATAATGAGATAGGTGACCGGCACAAATCCGTTACAAGTCCAAAGGTGCCTCGCAGCACCGTGCTCTCGCCTATGGAAGAGGCCGTGTAGCGCGACGATTACGGTGTCCGGTCGGCGTCAATTTTGATGGCCGATAGG
>NZ_JBMDKQ010000003.1:0-294301 GCF_057809795.1 Sphingobium sp. FG125 | reverse complement strand
GGGGCGCCGCCCCCCCCCCCCCCCCCCCCCCCCCCCCCCGGCTTGACCGCGCCCTGCGCGGTCCATAGCGGTCGGCGCATGACCCAAGCCGCCGCCGTCCTCGACCATCCCCCTGCCCCCACCCCCCGGCTGATCGGTCGTCCCGAACTCGCGCTGATTGGCGTCACGATGCTGTGGGGCGGGACATTTCTGATCGTCCATGGCGCGATGACACAGTCGGGGCCGCTGTATTTCGTTGGCTTGCGTTTTGGCACGGCGGCGTTGTTTACGCTGCCGCTGGCAATCCCGGTGCTGCGCGGGCTGACGTGGCGTGAAGCCTGGGCGGGGCTGGTAATCGGGCTGGGCATCTTCGTCGGCTATACGCTCCAGACCTGGGGGTTGCAGACAATATCGAGCAGCGCCTCGGCGTTCATCACCGCGGCCTATGTGCCGCTGGTGCCGGTGCTGCAATGGATCATCCTGCGGCGACGGCCCCGGCTGGCGAGTTGGATCGGGGTGGCGCTGGCGTTCATCGGCCTGTTGCTGGTCGCCGCGCCAGAGGCTGGCATGACGCTGGGCCGGGGCGAGATATTGACGCTGATCAGCACCTTGGCGATCGCGCTGGAGATCATCTTCATCAGCCTGTGGGCCGGCAGCGTCAATGTGCTGCGCGTGACCGTGGTGCAGCTGGCAGTGACGTCGCTGCTTGCCTTTGCCTGCATGGCCCCGGCGGGTGAGGCGATCCCGCCATTCTCCTGGGCGGTGGTGATTGCTGCCTGTGGGCTGGGCGCGATGACCGCGATCATCCAGCTGGTGATGAACTGGGCGCAACGCACCGTGTCGCCGACGCGGGCGACGTTAATCTATGCGGGCGAACCGGTATGGGCCGGGATCATCGGGCGGATCGCAGGCGACCGCCTGCCGCCCATGGCGCTGCTGGGCGGGGTGCTGATCGTTGCGGCGGTGATCGTGAGTGAATTGCGGTTTGGGAAGAAGGCCGACTGACCACCAGTTCCCCCGTTCGTTTCGAGCGAAGTCGAGACACCGTGCGCGATGCTTCTCGACTTCGCTCGAAGCGAACGGATGTTTGAGATTATCCCCGGCTGAACACCGGGGCGCGCTTTTCGAAGAAGGCGGTGAAGGCTTCCTGGGCTTCGGGCGAGGCCAGCGTTTCCCGGAACAGCTGCGCTTCCTCCTCCATCCGGGCGGTGAGTGCTGCCGGATCGCCCTTCATCAGGCGGCGGGTGGCGGCAAGTGCCTGGGGCGGCTTGGCCATCAGCGCAGCGGCTTTGGCACGGGCATGGTCGAGCAACGTGTCGGCCGGGACGATGGCGGTGACAAAGCCAGCGCGGTCGGCGACTTCGGCGTCCATCGGTTCGCCCAACATCAGCATCGCTGCCGCTTTGGCATGGCCCATCACCGCTGGCGCAAGCAGGCTGGACCCTGCTTCCGGCACGATCCCCAGATTGACGAAAGGCATGATGAAGCGCGCATCGGGCGCGGCATAGACCAGATCGCAATGGAACAGCATCGTCGTACCGACGCCCACGGCCAGCCCCTGTACCGCGGCGACCAGCGGCTTGTCGAAGGCGGCGATGGCGCGGATGAAGGCGAAGGCGGCGGCGCCCCCCTCCGGCCCGGCCATGAAGTCTTTGAGGTCATTGCCCGCGCAGAATGCGTCGCCCCGCCCCGCAAACAGCACCACGCCGATATCGGCGCGGGCAGAAGCGTCGGCCAGCGCGGCGGTCATCGCGCGATACATGGGGCCAGTCAGCGCATTTTTCTTGTCGGGCCGGTCGATATGGATTTCCAGCACGCCGCCCTGCTCGATCACCGCAATAGACTCGCTCACGATCCGCTCCTCATTGGCTTGTGCGAATCTGTTGGCTCAACGATGGGGCGGCGTCTATCCCCCTTTTTTCGCCCTTCCCTGTCCAGGTTCGCTGATGACCCGCCTTCGTGAACTGATCGATCCGTTCCTGCTGTTGCTGATCGCCACGGTTGCGCTAGCGTCATTGCTGCCAGCGCGGGGCAATGGTGCGCGGATTGCAGATGCCGTGGCGGATGCGGGCATAGTGCTGCTGTTTTTTCTGCATGGTGCAAAATTGTCGCGCGCGGCGATATGGGAGGGGGCAAAGGCGTGGCGGCTGCATCTGGCGGTGCTGGGGACGACCTTTGCCGTCTTTCCGCTGCTGGGGTTGGCCAGCCAGCAGATGGACGCCGTGCCGGACGGGATGCGGGCGGGGCTGTTGTTCCTGACGCTGCTGCCATCGACCGTCCAATCCTCCATCGCCTTTACCGCGATCGCGCGGGGGAATGTCGCCGCCGCCGTGGTCAGCGCCTCCTTCTCCAACCTGCTCGGCATCGTCCTGACGCCGCTGCTGGTCGCGCTCCTGATGCAGCGGACGGGCAGCGGCAGCCTTATCTCGCTGGCCTCGATCGAGGGGATCGTGCTGCAATTGCTGTTGCCCTTCCTGATCGGCCATCTGGCGCGGCCATGGATTGGCGGGTTCGTGGCGCGGCACAAGGCGATGATCGGGCGGGTCGATCGCGGATCGATATTGCTGGTGGTCTATGCCGCCTTCAGCGCGGCGGTGGTCGAAGGGCTGTGGCAGACGGTATCGGCGGGGGAGATGGCGTTGCTTGCCGGGCTTTGCGTCGCTCTGCTGACGGTGGTGCTGGGCTTCACCTGGGGGCTGGGGCGGATGATGGGCCTGTCGCGGGCGGAGCGGATCGTGCTGGTCTTTTGCGGGTCGAAAAAGAGCCTGGCGACGGGGGTGCCGATGGCGGGGCTGCTGTTCCCGGCCAGCGCGGTGGGCGCGATATTGTTGCCGGTGATGCTGTTCCACCAGATTCAGTTGATGGCCTGCGCGGTACTGGCGCGGCGTTACGGGGCGCAGGCCGAAGCCGACACTGAGCCGAACATATAGCTGGCATTTTCAGCGATTTTATTATACGTTCGTAAAATTGATCGGCAGCGTCGGGGGATGCGCGGAGATGGTGGTGCAGGCAGAAAGCGGGGCAGACCCGGATGCGGGCTGGAGCCTGCCAGCCTGGACCTATAGCGACCCGGAATTTTTTGCCGCCGAAGTCGCGCGGATCTTCCGGCCGAGTTGGCAGATTGTCTGTCATGTCAGCGACATGCCTAACCCCGGCGATTTCCATACGCTCGATTATATCGGCGAGAGCGTTATCGTTATTCGCGGCGACGATGGGGCCGTGCGGGCCTTTACCAATGTGTGCCGCCATCGCGGGGCGCGGATCGTCGATGGGGCGTCAGGCTGCGCCAAGAAGCTGGTCTGTCCCTATCATGGCTGGACCTATGAAAGCGACGGGCGGTTGACGGGCGTGCCGATGAAGGCGGGCTATGCCATGGACCTGGCTGATCATGGCCTGACGCCGGTGCAGGTCGAGGATTTTTACGGCTTCCTGTTCGTCCGGCTGACCGATGATGGCGGGCCGTCGGTGGCGCAGATGATGGCGCCCTATGTCGCGGAGATCGCCCCCTATCGCTTTGCCGACCTGCGCGCGCTGGGGCGGGTGACGTTGCGACCGCGCGAGGTGAACTGGAAGAATATCGGCGATAATTATTCCGACGGGTTGCACATCAGCGTCGCGCATCCGGGGCTTAAGCGGCTGATGGGCGATGGCTATGGCGTGGAGGTGAGCGCGCATGTCGACAAGATGTGGGGACCGATTGTCGAGCGGCCATCGGCCAACTGGTCCGAGCGTGCCTATCAGCGATTTCTGCCGGACGTGCCGCATCTGCCACCCGAACGGCAGCGGCTATGGACCTATTTCAAGCTGTGGCCCAATTTCGCCTTCGACATCTACCCCGATCAGGTCGATTTCATGGCCTGGCTGCCGGTATCGCCGACACAGACGCTGATCCGCGAGATCAGCTATGCGTTGCCCGATGAGCGGCGAGAGATGAAAGCGGCGCGCTACCTCAACTGGCGGATCAACCGGCAGGTCAATGCCGAGGATACGGCGCTGGTCGCGCGGGTGCAGGCCGGGATGGCATCGGACTATTTTACCGTCGGGCCGCTGCACGAGGATGAAGTGGCGCTGCGCCATTTTTGCGGGCGGATGCGGGGGGTGATCCCGCAGGCGCGGCTGCATCGCGCACCGGCGGCGGGGTGGAGTAACAGCGCATGACCAAAGCCTACGATGCCGTCATCATCGGCGGGGGGCATAATGGGCTGGTCTGCGCCTTCTATCTGGCGCGGGCGGGCTATAAGGTGCGCATCCTGGAGCGCCGTCATGTCGTGGGCGGGGCGGCGGTGACGGAGGCGTTTCACCCCGGTTTCCGCAATTCGACCGCCAGCTACACGGTCAGCCTGTTGAACCCCAAGGTCATCGCCGACATGAAGCTGGCCGACCATGGCTATCGCGTCATCGAGCGTCCGATCAGCAACTTCCTGCCCCAGCCCGATGGCGGTTATCTGAAACTGGGCGGCGGGCTGGAGCGGACGCAGGCGGAGTTTGCGCGGTTCAGCGCGAAGGATGCCGCCGCCCTGCCCGCTTATTATAATGCGCTGGAGGTGGTGGCGGACGTGCTGCGCGACATGACGCTGAAAAGTCCGCCCAATGTCGGCGACGGGCTGTCGATGATCGTCGATGCGCTCAGGCAAGGACGGCGTATCGCCGGGCTGACGATCGAGCAGCAGCGCGATGCGCTCGACCTGTTCACCAAATCGGCGCGCAGCTTCCTAGACAGCTGGTTTGAGAGCGATGCGGTGAAGGCCGCGTTCGGCTTTGATGCGGTAGTCGGCAATTATGCCAGCCCCGACACGCCGGGCAGCGCCTATGTGCTGCTGCACCATGTGTTCGGCGAGGTGAATGGCAAGAAGGGCGCATGGGGCCATTGTGTCGGCGGCATGGGGGCGATCACCCAGATCATGGCGCGGGTCGTAACGGCCATGGGGGTGGAGATTAGTCTGGAAGCGCCGGTGGAGCGGGTGCTGGTGGATGGCGCGCGGGCCGTGGGCGTGCGGCTGGAGAGCGGCGAAGAGGTGATGGGCAAGACCGTCATCGCCAATGTCGGACCGAAATTGCTCTATGAGCGAATGATGGATCCCGCCGATCTGCCCGTCGATTTCGTCAAGCGGGTCAAGGCGTTCAAGGCCGGGTCCGGCACCTTCCGCATGAATGTGGCGTTGAGCGCTTTGCCCGATTTCACCTGCCTGCCCGGTATCGGCGAGCATCACCAGTCGGGCATCATCCTGGCCCCGACGCTGGACTATATGGACCGGGCCTATATGGATGCCAAACGCGATGGCTGGTCGAAGGAGCCGATCGTCGAGATGCTGATCCCGTCCACCATCGACGCATCGCTGGCCCCAGAAGGCTGCCATGTCGCCAGCCTCTTCTGCCAGCAATTCGCGCCGGAGCTGCCCGACGGGCGGTCATGGGACGATGAGCGGGAGGCGGCGGCGGACTGCATCATCGCGACGGTGGAAGCGGCCGCGCCGGGCTTTGCAGGCAGCGTGATCGCGCGGCAAATCCACTCGCCACTCGACCTGGAGCGCAAATTCGGGCTGGTCGGCGGCGACATCATGCACGGCCATCTGTCGCTGGACCAGATGTGGGCCGCGCGCCCGGTACTGGGCCATGGCGCCTATCGCGGGCCGGTAAAGGGGCTGTATATGTGCGGCGCAGGCACGCATCCGGGCGGCGGCGTCACCGGCGCGCCGGGGCATAATGCAGCGCGGGAGGTGTTGCGGGACGGGGCAGTGTTTGGGAGGCTGTGGCGGCGGGGGTAGGTCGGTTCTCATCCCGAAGAAAGAACAAGGCTTCGACAGGCTCAGCCCGAACGGGGGAGAGCGAAGCCCTGCTCCGTTCGCCCTGAGCGACAAGAGGCGAATGCGCGCGACTGATATGGTCGGTTCGCTGCGCTCACTACCCACCCCCGGCCCCTCCCTGAAAGGGAGGGGAGTTTTGGTTGCCCTCGCCCCTTCCCTCGCCTAAAGCGCATCCCATGCCCGAAACGACTGCCGCGCCCGCTTCGTCCGACCTGACTGGTCGGGCGCTGTTTCCGCACAGGCATTTGCTGTCCATTGCGGACCTCAAACCCTGGGAAATCCGTTTTCTGCTGGATGAGGCGGAGCATTGGGCACGGGCGAACCGCAGCGGCGCGCGCAAGCATGATGACCGGCTGGCGGGGATGACCCAGATCAACGCATTCTTCGAGAATAGCACGCGGACATTATTGTCGTTCGAGATTGCCGGCAAGCGGCTGGGCGCGGACGTGGTGAACATGCACGCGGGCCAGTCCAGCGTGAAGAAGGGCGAGACGCTGATCGACACGGCGATGACGCTGAACGCCATGGCCGCCGATGTCATCGTCATCCGTCATGCCAGTTCGGGCGCAGTCGCGCTGATCGCGGACAAGGTGGACTGCCCGGTGTTGAACGCAGGCGATGGCTGGCACCAGCATCCCACGCAAGCGCTGCTTGACGCGCTGACGATCAGGCGGCGCAAGGGCAGTTTCGAGGGGCTGATCGTCGCGATCTGCGGCGATGTGCTGCACAGCCGGGTCGCGCGATCCAACATGCTGTGCCTGGCCGCGCTGGGCGCGCAGGTGCGCGCCGTGGCGCCGCCCACCTTGATGCCGCCGGAGGTGGAGATGCTGGGCGCGACGCCCTTTACCAGCATGGCGCAGGGGCTGGACGGCGCGGACGTGGTGATGATGTTGCGGCTCCAGAATGAGCGGATGGACGGCGCGTTCATCCCGTCGGCGCGCGAATATCATATGCTCTATGGGCTGACGCCGGAGCGGCTGGCGCTGGCCAAGCCCGATGCGCTGGTAATGCATCCGGGGCCGATGAACCGGGGGGTGGAGATTGCGAGCGTGGTGGCGGATCATCCGACGCGATCGGCGATCACCGAGCAGGTGGAGATGGGCGTGGCGATCCGCATGGCGTGCCTCGATGTGCTGACGCGCGGCGCACGGGGTGTGGAGGGGTGGGCGTGATGGCTGTCCCAACCCCGTTCGGGCTGAGCCTGTCGAAGCCCTCCACTGAGCGGAGCGAAGTGCTTCGCTCCGCTCAGCAGACCCCTTCGACTTCGCTCAGGGCGAACGGAATTGAGGCAGTTCAATGACCACCCTCGCCATCATCAACGGCCGCCTCGCTGATCCGGCGGGGGATGCGCTGGTCTCTGGCTCCATCCTGATCGAGGGCGACCGGATCGTTGCGGCGGGCGACATTGCGGTGCCTGCCGACGCGGAGAGGGTCGACGCGCAGGGGCTGGTGGTCGCGCCGGGCCTGATTGACCTGGGCGTCTTTGCCACCGACAAGCCGGCCTTTCATTTTGGCGGGATCACCCGTGCGGCGCTGATGCCCGATCAGTCGTCGCTGCTGGACGATGCGGCGCTGATCCGGCAGGCGACGCGGGCGGGGAAGCCCGATTTCTGGGTCCACCCGATCGCGGCGGCAACGCGGGGCCTGAAAGGCACCGAACTGGCCGAGATCGGCATGATGCAGGCGGCGGGCGCGAAGGCGGTTGGCACCGGGCGGCAGTGGATTGCGGATTCGGGCGTGATGCTGCGGGTGCTGTCCTATGCGTCCGGGCTGGGGCTGACGGTGATCGCCCATGCCGAGGATGGCGGGCTGGCGGGCAAAGCGGTGGCGACGAGCGGCGAGACGGCGACGCGGCTGGGCCTGCCCCACGCGCCAGCCTGCGCCGAAGCGATGGCGATCGCGCGCGACATCATGCTGGCGCGGCAGGCGAACGCCGCGATCCATTTCCGGCTGGTGACGACGAAGGCGGGCTTCGACCTCATTCGCGCGGCGAAGGCGGAAGGGTTGCGGGTTAGCTGCGGCATCAGCCCGGCCTATCTGTTCCTGGCCGACAATGCGGTGACCGATTTCCGCACCTTTGCGCGCCTATCCCCCCCGCTCCGGTCGGAGGATGACCGCAAGGCCAGCATCGCCGCAGTGGCGGACGGGACGGTCGATGTCATCACCTCCAGCCATGATCCGCGCGGGGCGGAGGACAAGCGCCTGCCCTTCGCCGACGCCTCGCCCGGCATGGCGGGGGCGGAGACGCTGCTGGCGCTCTCGCTCAATCTGGTTCGGGAGGGGCATGTGTCGCTCAACCGGCTGATGACCTTGCTGAGCGCCAATCCCGCCCGGATTTTGGGCGTCAATGCGGGCAGCTTTGCGCCGGGCAGCGCGGCGGACCTGATCTTTGTCGATCCCGATGCGCCATGGATCGTCGACAGCGCCAAGATGGCGGCGGCGGCGGGCAATACCCCGTTCGACCGCGTACCAGTGCAGGGCCGCGCCCGGCGGATCATGAAGGGCGGGGTGTTTTTGTAGACCAGACTCAGCCTCACTCATTTTAACCCAGTTTCAGGTTAATTTTTAAATTGACCCAATAGTGGTTACATGCCATTATGTGACCCAATTATGGATCAATTTCCCCCTATGCAGGCCGTTATCATGGGCGATCTCGTCCATAGCGAACGCAATGGTTATACGGAGCATCTTCATGCACGGTTTAACGATGCGGTAAATCATCAGAATCAGGACAGCGGCACCGATCTGACTTCGCCGTTGACCATCACATTAGGTGATGAATTCCAAGGCCTTGTTACATCGCTCGTTAAGGCTGCCGATATTGCGCGCGCCATTCGACTGGAACTGCTGGAATACGGCGTTGAATGCCGCTTTGCGATAGGGTTGGTGCAGCTAAAGACCCCACTGAATTCTGACCGCGCGTGGAACATGATGGGGCCTGGGCTGGCCAGCACACGCGCTCGGTTGAACGAAAAGCGCGCCAATATCCTATATCGCTTCTCCATTCCTGAGCATCCCGTGCTCCAAACGATGCTGGAGGCAAGCGCTGCCAGCCTGACTGCCATCGAACGCGATTGGACAGACACCCAGCGCCGCGACATACAAGCACTCATCGAAGGTGCCAGTCCAATCGACATTGCCAAACAACGTAATGTGTCGGTTCACAATATCTACAAGGTACGAAATTCGGGCAACTTTGATCTGTATCTGATCCACTGGAACGCAATCCAAGAGGCGCTTGCTGAACTCGACAGGGTTTATCGCTTAGGAGAGGGGCAATGCTGATCCACGCTGTCGCATATAGTGCCATCGCGATTTGGTTGCTGACATACCTGGGCAACTGGCTTTGTCGCAATATTTTCCAGTTAACGGGCTTAAAGGACGCCATCGCGGACATGCCTGACCCCGGACACAATGCCGGTCGTGTGATTGGTGCGCTCGAACGCCTGTTGCTTGCGGTGGGAATCATATTGCAAAGCTGGGAAATTCTGGCTTCTGTCATCGCGCTGAAAACAGTGGCCCGTTTCAAAGCCATGGATGAACAGCGCTTCGCCGAATATTTCCTTGTAGGCTCCCTATTTAGCATTTTCTGGGCTTTGCTCATAACCAGCCTGTGGATGGGATATGATCATCGCTTCGGCGTCGACCTTCGCCAGAAGGCAACAATCTTTATTGGCCGCGAAGAGAAAACTGGCGAAAGCAAATAGTCGGCGATTTTTCTGTGCCGTTCACGGAACCGATTATTCTCTTGGTGCGCTAGCCCCACAGCCAATACGGGACGCCAATGAGCCAGCCAGTCGCGCAGCAAGTCCATGTCGATGCGCCGTGGAAGATACCGCCGCGGGCCTGGTGGGAGATTTTGAAGCGGGTTTATGGGGCGCTGTCGTCCAACCATGTGGGCTTGCTGGCCGCTGGGGTCGCTTATTATGCCTTTCTGTCGATCGCGCCGATGATGGCGGCTGTGGTGCTGACCTATGGGCTGTTTGGCGATCCGGCGATGGTCGGGCGGCATATGCAGGCGATCATCGCGGTCGTGCCGGCCGATGCGGCGAAGCTGATCAACGACCAGTTGCTGGGGGTGGTCAGCACTGCCAAGCCTGCGATCGGCTTTGGCCTGGCCGCCGCGCTCGGCATCGCGGTTTATGGCGCGACGCGGGCGGCGTCGGCGATCATGGAAGCACTCAACATCGTCTATGGGCAGAAGGAAGGGCGCGGCATCATCGCTTTTACCCGCGTGTCGATGGGGATCACTTTCTCCGCTGTGCTGGTGATGGTGGCGGGTGTGTTTACCGCGACGGTCATCGGCCTGCTGCAAAAGCTGCTGGTCAGCTGGGGTCCGGGCGTGCTGTTCGCGATCAAGGCGGTGACCTGGATTTGCGCTGGGTTGCTGGCCAGTGTGATTTTCGGCCTGATCTACCGGTTCGGGCCGAACCGGCGGCAGGCGCAATGGCAGTGGCTGACGGTCGGGTCGGTCACGGCGACTTTGTTCTGGCTGGTCGTGACGCTGGGCGTGTCCTTCTATGTCGCGACATTTGGCAATTATAACGAGACGTACGGGTCGCTCGGCGCGGTCGTCGTGCTGCAACTCTGGCTGTTCGTGTCGGCCTATGTCGTGCTGCTGGGCGCACAGATCAATGCGGAGGCGGAACGGCAGACCAGTGCCGAAACGACCATCGCCGACCCCCAAGAAAAAGCTGCATAATCGCGCTTGCCCTGCCCGGCAGGCCACGCTAAAGCGCCCTCCTTCGCTGGCACAGGAGTGTAGCTCAGTTGGTAGAGCGTCGGTCTCCAAAACCGAATGCCGTGGGTTCGAGTCCCTCCACTCCTGCCAAGCGTTCCAGCAGCATCCTTGTTTTCCATAAGGTTTGCCGCTAGACGCGCCGTCGAAATTGTGTCGCGAAGCCATGCGGCCGCATCCCCCGGACGCCGATATGGGCGGGATCGGGAGGGCGGACTATTGCTTCGCGTTTTGGTGTTTGTGCAAAGGGTTTGAGGCAGGCGATGGCGAAGGTTTCCCCCGGCGAATTCGTCAATCAGGTGAAAACCGAAGCGTCGAAGATCGTGTGGCCCACGGGTCGCGAAACGGTCATGACCGGCGTGATGGTCGTCATCATGACGACGCTGCTGGGCCTCTTCTTCTTTGGCATCGACACTTTTTTCGGTGCGATCGTCCAGTGGCTGCTGGGCCTTGCGGCGGGTCAGGCGTGAACGTGACTGCGTTGGTTTTTGGGAGTTTGAAACGGTAACATGGCGCGCTGGTACATCATCCACGCCTATTCGGGCTTCGAGAACAAGGTCAAGGAATCGATCCTGTCCGAAGCGGAGCGCATGGGCCTGACGCAGCTGGTCGAGCAGGTCGAAGTGCCTGTCGAAACCGTGACCGAGGTGAAGCGCGGCAAGAAGGTGCAGGTCGAGCGCAAGTTCATGCCCGGCTATGTCCTGGCCAAGCTCGCCATGAACGACGATATTTATCACCTCATTAAGAACACGCCCAAAGTGACGGGGTTTCTGGGGTCGATGGGCAAGCCGCAGCCGATCAGCGAATCGGAAGCCGCGCGTTATTTCGGCGCCCGCAAGGAGGCCGAAGCCGCCCCCAAGCACAAGGTCAGCGTCGATTACGAAATCGGCGATGCGGTCAAGGTTTTGGACGGTCCCTTCGCCAGCTTCAACGGCACGGTCGAGGAACTGGATTTCGAGAAGAACCGGGTCAAGGTGTCGGTGTCGATCTTCGGTCGCGCGACCCCTGTGGAACTGGATTTCGAGCAGGTAGAGCTGTCAAAGTAAGATTACGTGCCGTCATCGTCATCCCGGACTTGATCCGGGACCCATTCAGGGCAACGTCGCATGGATATGCAGACCGAGCGAGAATGGATCCCGAATTTCGTCGGGATGACGGACTGAAATGACGGGGCAAAGAGAATTTCCGGGCAACCGGGAATAAGCGCGGGAGGAGGCTTTGGCCTTCGTTTGCACCGCTAAACTTGAACCGGGCGCGCCTTTGGGCACGCCCAGCAACAGAGTGAGTCATCATGGCCAAGAAAATTACGGGCTATATCAAGCTCCAGGTGCCCGCTGGAGATGCCAAGCCTGCCCCGCCAATCGGCCCAGCACTGGGTCAGCGCGGCGTGAACATCATGGAATTCTGCAAGGCGTTCAACGCGCAGACGGCCAATGTCGAAAAGGGTACGCCCCTGCCGACGATCATTACCGTTTATGCCGACCGCAGCTTCACCTTCACGATGAAGCAGCCGCCTGCCACCTTCCTGATCAAGAAGGCGATCAACCTGAAGTCGGGTTCCAAGGAACCGGGCAAGATCGTCGCTGGCAAGATCACCCGCACCCAGCTGACCGAAATCGCGCAGGCCAAGATGGTTGACCTGAACGCGAATGACATCGACGCAGCAACGAAGATCATCGAAGGCTCCGCTCGCGCGATGGGCCTCGACGTGGTGGAGGGCTAAGACCATGGCAAAGCAGACCAAGAAGGCGAAGGCTCTGGCCGCCGCGATCAACAAGGAAAAGCTGCACGGCGTCAATGAGGCGCTGGGCCTGATCAAGACCCACGCGACCGCCAAGTTCGACGAAGGTGTCGAAATCGCGATCAACCTGGGCGTCGATCCCCGTCACGCCGACCAGATGGTCCGTGGCGTCGTCACCCTGCCCGCCGGCACCGGCAAGGACGTTCGCGTCGCCGTGTTCGCCCGTAACGACAAGGCGCAGCAGGCACTCGACGCCGGCGCCGACATTGTGGGTGCAGAGGATCTGCTGGAATCGATCCAGGCCGGTAACATCGATTTCCAGCGCGTCATCGCGACGCCGGACATGATGGGTCTGGTCGGTCGTCTGGGTAAGGTTCTGGGTCCCAAGGGCCTGATGCCGAACCCCAAGCTGGGCACCGTGACGCCGAACGTCGCCGAAGCCGTGAAGGCCGCCAAGGGTGGTCAGATCGAATTTCGCGTCGAAAAGGCCGGCATCATCCATGCGGGCATCGGCAAGGCGAGCTTCACCGCCGAAGACCTGCGTCGCAACTTCGACGCCTTCGTCGATGCGATCGTCAAGGCCAAGCCGACCGGTTCGAAGGGCAAATATGTGCGCAAGATCGCCCTGTCCTCCTCGATGGGTCCGGGCGTGAAGGTCGATGTGGCAGAAGTCGCCGCAATCTGATTTTTGCGCTATAGACAATCAGGCAAGCCTCCTTCCTCGCGAAATGGGGAAGGAGGCTTTCCTGTTTTGGGGAACGGCAAACAGGTCGTTCCCCTCAACCGTTCGGGCTGAGCCTGAACGGAGGTTGGTTTCCAACCTGGAACCGGAGTGTGCGACCTTGCGCTCCGGGCGTCCGATCGATCGGGCGGAAGGAACAGGTCTTTTGGTATCCGTCGGCATATGGCGGGTCGCTATTATCCGATGGAATACAAAGCATGGCATTTGAAACTCTCCCCCCTATCCTGGCGCAAGCGCTCACGACCAAAGGCTATGAAAGCCTGACCGAAGTGCAAGCGTCCGTCATCGAACCCGAAGCGGTTGGCCGCGACATGATCGTGTCGGCCAAGACCGGGTCGGGCAAGACCGTCGCCTTTGGCCTGGCCATGGCGGGCGAATTGCTGAACGAGGAAGGCCGCCTGCCGCCTCCTGCGTGGCCATTGGCGCTGGTGATCGCGCCGACGCGCGAACTGGCGTTGCAGGTCAGCCGGGAACTGGAATGGCTTTACGCCGGAGCGCGGGCGCGCATCGCCACCTGCGTGGGTGGCATGGATGCCGCGCGTGAGCGCAAGGCGCTGGCGCAGGGCGCGCATATCGTCGTCGGTACGCCGGGCCGCCTGCGCGACCATCTGGAACGCGGCGCGCTCGACCTGTCGGCGCTCAAAACCGCCGTGCTGGATGAAGCCGACGAAATGCTCGACATGGGCTTTCGCGAAGATCTGGAGGGCATTCTCGACGCCACCCCCGATGGCCGCCGCACATTGCTGTTTTCGGCGACCATGCCCAAGCCCATCGTCGCGCTGGCCCGCCGTTATCAGAAGGACGCATTCCAGATTCAGTCCGCGGGCAATGATCGCGGCCATGGCGACATCAGCTATCAGGCGATGACCGTCGCCCCCGCCGACATCGAAAATGCCGTGGTCAACCTGCTGCGCTTCCATGAGGCGGAGACGGCGATCCTGTTCTGCGCCACGCGCGACAATGTCCGCCATCTCCACGCCAGCCTGACCGAGCGCGGCTTTGCCGCCGTCGCCCTGTCGGGCGAACATAGCCAGAATGAGCGCAACCATGCGTTGCAGGCGCTGCGCGACAAGCGGGCGCGGGTGTGCGTCGCGACCGACGTCGCCGCGCGCGGCATAGATCTGCCCACGCTGACTTTGGTGGTGCATGTGGAAATTCCGCGCGACGCGGAAACCATGCAGCATCGGTCGGGCCGTACCGGTCGTGCGGGCAAGAAGGGCACCGCCGTGCTGATCGTCCCCTATCCGCGCCGTCGCCGGGTGGAAGGGATGCTGAAGGGCGCGAAGATTCCGGTCGAATGGACGTCCGCCCCCACCAAGGAAGCGATCGCCGCGCAGGATGCCGAGCGACTGCGCGCGCGCCTGCTGGAGCCGATGGAGCTGGAAGAATCCGATTGGGCGTTGGGCGGCGAATTGCTGGAAGCCAAGAGCGCCAAGGAAATCGCGGCCATGCTGGTGCGGTCGGCACGCGCCGCACTGCCCGCGCCCGAAGAGCTGCTGGACGGCAGCGATGCCCCGGCCCGCCGCGAAGGGCCGCGCCCCGGTTTTGAGGATACCCAGTGGTTCCGCATGAATATCGGCCGCAACCAGAATGCCGATCCGCGCTGGATTTTGCCGCTGATCTGCCGTCGCGGCCATGTGTCGCGCGGGGACATTGGCGCGATCCGCATCACCACCAACGACACGATGTTTGAAATCCCCAAGGCGATCGCGTCCAAATTCCTGGCCGCCGTCCGCCGCACCGGCGAAGCGGGTGACGAGGGTGCGGACGTGCTGTTCGATCCGGTCGATGGCGCGCCGCGTGAAGAGGCCCGCGAAAAGCGCAAGCAGTTGCGCCCCGCCAATGGCGACCGTCCCAACCGCACCGGCCCGCCCCGTGGCGGTCCGGGCAATTTTTCGCGTGGCGGCGCAGCACCGCACAGCCCGCGTCCTTTCAAGGGCGCTGGCGCCGGTGGCCCCCGCAAGGGTCCGCCGCGCAGCCGGGGGTAAATCTCTAACGGGGTTGATGTGAGCCAACACCCTTTAGAACAGCTAGGAGCCAAAGGGACCGTCAGTCATTGCTGCAAGGCATGACCGACGGTCCCTTTCTCATTGTGGTACTGGGCGACCAGCTGACGCCTGACATCGCCGCGCTGCGGCACGCAGACAAGGCGCGCAGCGTCGTGCTGATGATGGAGGTGGCGGATGAAACCCGCTATGTCCGCCACCACAAGGCGAAGATCGCCTTCATCCTGTCGGCCATGCGCCACCATGCCGAACGGCTGCGGGCGCTGGGCTGGACCGTCGATTATGTGACGCTGGACGATCCGGCCAATAGCGGCAGCTTTACTGGCGAGGTCGCGCGCGCGATCGCGCGGCACCGGCCCGCTGCCATCCATGTGACCGAAGCCGGCGAATGGCGGGTGCGCGCGATGCTGGAAAGCTGGGAGATGCGCTTCGGCCGACCGGTCACGATCCATGAGGATGACCGCTTCCTCTGTTCCCACGCCGCTTTCGACACATGGGCAGCGGCGCGCAAGCAGTTGCGGATGGAGTTTTTCTATCGCGACATGCGGCGCAAGACCGGGCTGCTGATGACCGATACGGGCAAGCCGGAGGGTGGCGAATGGAATTATGACGCGGACAACCGCAAGCCTCCACCCCGGCGCGACCTGCTGATGCAGCAGCCGGTCCGCTTCCGGCCCGACGCCATCACGCAGGATGTGCTGGCGCTGGTGGCGGATCGCTTTGCCGACCATATCGGCAGCCTCGACCATTTCCATTTCGCGGTGACGCATGAGGATGCGCTGCGCCAGCAACGTCGCTTTCTGGACGAGGCGCTGCCGCACTTTGGCGACTATCAGGACGCGATGCTGACGGACGAGCCGTTCCTGTGGCACTCGGTCCTCTCGCCCTATATCAATGCCGGGCTGCTCGATCCGCTGGCGCTCTGCCGCGCGGTCGAGGCGCGCTATCGGGCGGGCAAGGTGCCATTAAATGCCGCGGAGGGCTTCATCCGCCAGATCATCGGCTGGCGCGAATATGTGCGCGGTATCTACTGGCATGAGGGACCGGACTATGCGCGGCGCAACGCGCTGGGGGCGACGCGGCCCCTGCCCGGCTTTTACTGGACGGGTGACACGGACATGCATTGTATGCGCCAAGCCATCGGCCAGACCATCGACCACGCCTATGCCCATCATATCCAGCGGCTGATGATCACCGGCAATTTCGCGCTGCTGGCAGGCATCGACCCGCACGCCGTGCATATCTGGTATCTGGAAGTCTATGCCGACGCCTATGAATGGGTCGAGCTGCCCAACACGCTGGGAATGAGCCAGTTTGCCGACGGTGGCCTGCTGGGGTCAAAGCCCTATGCGGCGAGCGGCGCCTATATCGACCGCATGTCGGACCATTGTTCATCCTGCCGCTATGATGTGAAGCAGAAGCTGGGCGCGGATGCCTGCCCGTTCAACGCGCTTTGTTGGGATTTTCTGGCTCGCAACGAAAAGCTGTTGGGCGGCAATGTGCGGCTGGCCATGCCCTATCGCAACTGGGCGAAGATGGCCCAGGATGACCGCGCGGCGATCCGGGATCAGGCCGCGCGGTTTCTGGCGTCACTCGATTAATTCGCACCGCACAGGCTGAGCATACGGTCTGCCAGTTCCCGCTCGCCCATCACGACATGGGGGACGCCCAGTTTTTCGAGATAGTCGACCTCCGCGTCACTATGGGCGCGGGCGATGACCGCAAGCTTGGGGTTCAGGCGGATCGCATGTTCGTGAATCGCGCCGCCCTCAAAGCCCTCCGGCACAGCGATCAGCAGGTGATGCGCTTCCTTCACGCCCGCCTTTATGAGGTGGCGGTCCTCCAGCGCATTGCCGCACACCACGGATAGTCCGGCGGCTTGCGCGTCCTCGGCTTTTTCGCCATCGCCCTCGATCACCACGAAGGGGACGGCACGCTGGGTCAGGCGGGTGGCGATCAGCTTGCCGACGCGGCCATAGCCGACCAGCACGACATGGCCCATTGCCGGGCGCGCAGCGGCGACGCGGGCGGCTTCGGCATCGACCTCCTCCTGCTTGCGGCCATGCACCGCCAGCGAGAAGAGGATGGGATTGAGGAAGATCGAAACGATCGCGCCCGCCAGGATCAGGTCGCGCGCGTCCGCAGGCAGCACGCCAAGGCCTGTCCCCAGCGTCGCAAGAATGAAGGAAAATTCGCCGATCTGCGCCAGGCTGACCGCGATGGTCATAGCGGTATCGCCGGGCTTACCGAACAGGCGGACGATGGCATAGGCGGCGATCGATTTGCCGACGATGATGATCGCGACGGTGGCAAGCAGCGGCAGGGGCTGCTGCACCAACACGGCGGGATTGAACAACATACCCACCGACACGAAGAACAGCACCGCGAAAGCATCGCGCAGGGGCAGTGTCTCTTCGGTGGCGCGACGGCTGAGCGGCGTTTCGCCCAGGATCATGCCCGCAAAGAAAGCACCCAGCGCGAACGACACGTCGAACGCATAGGCTGCGCCGAACGCGACGCCCAGCGCGATGGAGAGGACGGCGAGGCGGAACAGCTCGCGCGATCCGGTGTGGACGACCCAATGCAGCGCCCAGGGGATGACCCGCCGCCCGACGACCAGCATCAGCGCGACGAAGCCCGCGACCTTGAGCAGTGTGCCGACCAAAGGCGCGATCAGCGCCCCCGCCCCAGCGCCGGAATCCGCGTCGTTGATGACGGCGGCGAGGGCTGGCAGCAGGACGAGCGCCAGGACCATCACCAGATCCTCGACGATCAGCCAGCCGACCGCGATTCGCCCCCGCTTCGTTTCGACCAGATCTGCCCCCTGCAAGGCGCGCAGCAGGACGACGGTACTGGCGACCGACAAAGCGAGGCCAAAGACGATGCCGCCCATCAGCGGCCAGCCCATGACATGCGCCAGCGCCATGCCAAGGCCGGTCGCGACCGCGATCTGCACCAGCGCGCCGGGAATGGCGATATGCTTGACCGACAGCAGGTCTTTCAGTGAGAAATGCAGCCCCACCCCGAACATCAGCAGGATGACGCCGATTTCGGCCAGTTCGTTGGCGAGGCTGGCATCGGCCACAAAACCGGGGGTGAAGGGACCGACCATGATCCCGGCGACAAGATAGCCGACCAGCGGCGAGAGTTTGAGGCGATGCGCGATCGCCCCCATGATGAAGGCGACGACGAGACCGGCAACGATCGTGCCGATCAGGGGCGTGTGGTGGGGCATAGGCAAATCCTTGTTCCGAACGAAGGCCCGCGCACAGGGGCCGGAATCGATTCGTCAGGAACAGGCAGGGGGTGCGCGCGCTTCCCTAGTGCGGGAGCGAGCGCCAGATCGCACTGTCGCCACTGAGAGAGACAATGCCGGGACGGCACACAGCCGCCAGAAAATGAGCAAAGAGGCTGCCACGACTGTCAGGAGCAAGTGGAAAGCCAAAGGACCATCCCCGTCCGGCTGCCCGGTCTGCACTGCTTGCGGCGCCAGCGGCGCGCGCGCCTTGATCACCACATCGCTCGTCGCGGGATTGAAGGCGGGCCCGGCAACCCGGCTGAGCGGCGGTCCAAGCGGCGCGAGGGCGGAGAGCAAGACGATAGCAATCAGCATCCACAGGGCAGCGATGACTGGCAGGCCTTGGCCCGCAAATCCTTTGCTGTCTGCTCCGATGCGCTTCATGCGTGCCACTATCCCTTTATCCTGCTATAGATAGGGCAAGGCAGGTGGAAAACCACCCCCTGAACCGGCCCATCGTGGTTGACAGGTCCGAGTCATTCCACTACCGGGCCACATTCCCGCGCGGGTCGGCTAAGGCTTCATGTCTTTGGTGATTTGCGTAAAGCAGATTTGAACGAGAAGAGACAAGCCATGTTCGCTATCGTGCGCACAGGCGGCAAGCAATATCGCGTCGCCGCCGGAGACAAGATCGTCGTCGAGAAAATGGCCGGTGAGGCCGGTGACAAGATCACGCTGGACGACGTCCTGCTGGCCGGTGAAGGCGGCGACCTCAAGGATGTGGCCGGCCTGACCGTCGCAGCCGAGATCATCGCGCAGGCGAAGGGCGAGAAGGTCATCGTCTTCAAGAAGCGCCGCCGCCACAATTATCGCCGCAAGAACGGCCACCGTCAGCGTCACACGATCCTGCGGATCGTGTCGATCGGCAGCGAAGAGAAGAAGGCCAAGAAGGCCGCTGCCAAGACCGATGACGCGGCCCCTGCCGCTGCTGAAGCCTGATCGCTTCGCGACTAGAATTAGGAGTTTAGACAATGGCACATAAGAAAGCTGGCGGTTCGTCGCGCAACGGTCGTGATTCGGAATCGAAGCGCCTTGGCGTCAAGAAGTTCGGCGGTCAGGAAGTGATCGGCGGCAACATCATCATTCGCCAGCGCGGCACCCGCGTCTATCCCGGCCGTAACGTCGGCATGGGCAAGGACCACACGCTGTTCGCCCTGGGCGAAGGCCGCGTGGTATTCCACGCTGGCAAGCAGGGCCGCAAATATGTGTCGGTCGATGCTCCTGTAGCACAGGCCGCCGAATAACGGACGATCGATGACGGATCGTCCCTCCGCAAAGGGGCGATCCTCCCGACAGGGCCATCAGGCGCTGTCGGTTTTCGAGGGAAAAAGGGGCGCTCCTTCCACAAGGAGCGCCCCTTTTTCGTTTGGCGATGATGTTGTTTCCATAGGCATCCTCCCCTTGCAGGGGAGGTGGCTGGCCGCAGGCCAGACGGAGGGGTGTCATGCTCTCGATAGCGCGACACCCCTCCACCACCAGCTACGCTGGCGGTCCCCCTCCCCTTGCAGGGGAGGATTTTGGAGACAGTAAAATCAGCCTGCGATTACACGGCGCACCTCTTTACCATTTCCCTCAAGCCCCTGGAACTAAAGCCCTTCCCGCGCGTCATGCGGGCGGGGCCAGTCCAGAAGCCATGCCGTCGTCAAGCCGTCATCATTGGCGGCTATCGGCGCAGACAAAGAGGAGAGACGAGAATGTTCGCCCGTACCCCCCGCCTGCTCCTGCGTCCGGGCTGGATGGAGGATGCCCCTGCCCTGGCCCAGGCCATTGGCGACCCGGCGGTCCTGCGCAACCTGACCCGCGCGCCCAGCCCCTATGGCTTGGCGGACGCACAGGAATTTCTGGCCCGGACGCAGGATGTGCGCCAGCCCAGCCTGCTCGCCTTCACCCGCACCCATGGCGCGCCGCGTCTGGTCGGCGGCTGCGGCGTCATGCGCGCCGAAGATGGCGGCCATGACCTGGGCTACTGGATCGCCCGCCCCTATTGGGGTCTAGGTTTCGCAACCGAAGCGGCGCACGCGGTGCTGCGCATGGCGCGCGCCAACGGCGTGGGCGACATCCGCGCCGCGCATTTCGCCGACAATGGCGCGTCGGGCAATGTGCTGCGCAAGCTCGGCTTTCGTCATAATGGCCGCGTCGAGCCGCGCTTCAGCCCGGCCCGCGGCGGCACTGCGCCGTGTTTGATCTTTGAGGAAGGTGCTGTGGCGCGACAGGGTGATGACCCGGCGATGGATTTGTACGCCGATGCCCTGCCCGCTATGGCGGCGTAGGCACCGGCCCGTCCACCATGGTCGAGGACCCTGACGGAAAATCTACACCGGTAAATTCGGGGTAGGCCGCGCGCAGCAGGGCAACTTGTTGCGCGCTGTCGATTCGGATGAGATACCATTTGCCCTCATCCTGCAACGCCAACGTGCTGGTCTGGCTGCGCAGCGTCCCCAAATCGGGAATGGCGATCTGACTCTCTGTCGGGATCAGCATATAGGCACGCCGCCGGCCTGGCGTGGTGGCAACTGTCGCTGCCTGCATATCCATGGCAAAGGACAGGAAACGAACACCCGCCACAGCATTGGCCATCTGTGCGCCAACCATCGCCTTCACATCGGTTTCCGGCACGCCGAAACGCTGCGCGATGCTGCGCAGCAGACGGGGCGGAATAAAGTCTAAGCTGTCGGCGATGCGCCCTTCCTGCATCATCGCGCCAAAATCGGCGACGCGGACAGCGATGGCCGCGCGATCCGCCTCTCCGATCGCAGGTACAGCAATGCTAACCAGCACAGGCATGGCCCAACCGATCATGCCGACAACCCCCGCCGGTCGAACATCCTGATCGCCTTGCCGCCCAACACCGCGTCGCCCAGCACGGCAAAGCCCAGCTTCGCCGCCACCTTGATCGACGCGCCATTGTCCGGTTCGATGATGCAGCGGATCGCAATGGCATCCAGACTGACGTCCGCCCAGCCCAGCACCGCGGCCATGGCTTCGGTCGCCAGCCCGCGACCCCAGGCCTGTGGTCCCAGTACCCAGCCCGCTTCAGGCACACCGTCCAGTTCGGGCAGGCCACGCGCGGCGCTCAGCAAGCCCGCCTCGCCGATCATCGTGCCGGTCGCGCGATCCTCCATCACCCACATGCCATAGCCCAGCAGCGACCACATGCCCGCATAGCGCAGCAGGCGGAACCACACGGCCTGCGCGTCCTGCGGTGATCCGCCAATATGGCGGACCACCGCCTCATCGCTCCACAGCGCGCAGCAGGCGGGATAGTCGGCAAGGCCGTGCGGGCGCAGGATCAGGCGGTCGGTATGGAGCAACGGCGCGGTCATCATGCCGCGATGAAAGGCCGCCGCCAGCCCCCCGTCAAGCCGCGCGCGTTTATCGTCGCGCGCAAAGGTTTAATTTCGCGCCATTAGGCGCTATGGGCGCCCCATGCATTTTCTCGATCAAGCAAAAATCTTCATCAAGTCCGGCTGGGGCGGCCCCGGTGCGGTCAGTTTCCGGCGTGAAAAATATGAGGAATATGGCGGCCCGGACGGCGGCAATGGCGGCAAGGGCGGCGACATCATCTTTGAAGCGGTGCAGGGTCTCAATACCCTGATCGACTTTCGCTATACCCAGCATTTCAAGGCGCAGCGCGGCACGCCGGGCATGGGCAAGAATCGCTATGGCGCGGGTGGCAAGGACTTGGTCATCAAGGTGCCGGTCGGCACGCAGATATTGTCCGATCCCAAGCCGATCGAGGGCAGCGAGGATGAGGATGGCATTCCCGATTATGAGGATCAGGACGTGCTGGCCGACTTCACCGAAGTGGGGCAGCGCGTCACCTTCCTGCGCGGTGGCGATGGCGGCCGGGGCAATATGTCCTACAAGACCAGCACCAACCGCGCCCCGCGCCAGCATGGCACGGGCTGGCCGGGCCAGGAAATGTGGGTGTGGCTGCGGCTGAAACTGCTGGCCGATGTCGGCCTGGTCGGGATGCCCAATGCGGGCAAATCGACGCTGATCAATCAGGTCACCAATACCAAGGCGAAGGTCGGCGCCTACGCCTTTACCACCACTAAGCCGCAATTGGGCGTTGTGCTGCACAAGCAGCGGGAATTTGTGCTGGCGGACATCCCCGGCCTGATTGCGGGCGCGGCGGAAGGCGTGGGGATTGGCGACCGGTTTCTGGGCCATATCGAACGCTGCCGCGTGCTGCTCCATTTGATCGACGCGACCGGGGACGATCCCATCGAGGCCTTCCATATCGTGCAGGACGAATTGTCCGCCTATGGCGAGGGGCTGGACGAAAAGCCGCAGATCGTGGCGCTCAACAAGGGCGATTTGCTCGGCCCGGAACTGATGGAGGATATTGCCGACCAGCTGCGTGAGGAAGGCGTGGAGGATGTGTTCATCATCTCCGCCGGAACCGGCGAGGGCGTGGAAGCGCTGCTCGACGCGATCCTGCCGATCGTGGGGCAGGCGCTGGACGATGCGAAGCCGGACAGCGACGCGGACGACGAGGGCGAACGCCCATGGTCGCCCTTATAGGCGTCAACCCGCCCACCGTTCGGTTCGAGCTTGTCGAGAACGGCGCACATAGTTCTCGACAGGCTCGAACCGAACGGATGTTGTTTTAATCCCATGAACCCCCTCTCCGGCTTTCCGCCCGCCCTTATCCGCCGTCTGGTCATCAAGATCGGCTCTGCCCTGCTGGTCGATCCGGCGGGACAGGTGCGGGTGGACTGGTTGCGGACGCTGGTGGCCGATGTCGCGGCGCGTAAAGTGGCGGGGCAGCAGGTCATCATCGTATCGTCGGGCGCGATCGCGCTGGGGGCGCGGCGGCTGAAATTGCCCAAGGGCGGTCGCGGATCACTGGAAGATGCACAGGCGGCGGCGGCAACCGGGCAGATTGCTTTGTCGCAATGCTGGGCCAGCCTGCTCGACGAACAGGGCATCGTCGCAGCGCAGATGCTGGTGACGCTCGATGATCTGGAGAATCGCCGCCGCTATCTCAATGCGTCCGCGACGCTCGAACGGCTGATGGCGCTGGGCGTCGTGCCGGTGGTCAATGAGAATGACAGCGTCGCCACCGCCGAAATCCGCTTTGGCGATAATGATCGGCTGGCGGCGCGTATCGGACAGGCGGCACGGGCTGACGCAGTTGTCCTGCTGTCGGACGTGGACGGGCTTTACACCGCCAACCCGCACGTCGATGCGGACGCCATGCTGATCGAAACAATAGAGCGCATCGATGCGCGAATCGCCGCCATGGCCGACGGTGGCTCCGCGTCCGGCATGGGATCGGGCGGCATGACGTCGAAGATCGAAGCGGCGAAGATCGCGACTGGCGCGGGTGCGCATCTGGCGATCATTTCGGGCAAGGTCGATGCGCCGCTGTCGCACTGGACGGGTGGCGGCAAGGGGTCGATCTTCCTGGCCGCGCCCGCCAAACGCGCGCGCAAGGGCTGGCTGGCCGGGCGGTTGACGGTGCGCGGGCGGATCATCGTGGACGCAGGCGCGGAACGGGCGCTGGGTAAGGGAAACAGCCTGCTGCCTGCCGGGGTCGCCAGCGTGGAGGGCGTGTTTGCGCGCGGCGATGTGGTGGACATCATGACCGCCGATGGCCGGGTGATCGCGCGCGGCTTGAGCGAATATGACAGCGAGGAAGCGGTGCGGATCGCAGGCAAGCGCAGCGAAGATATCGCTACGCTGCTCGGCCACCTGCCCCGATCCGTACTGGTCCATCGCGACCATATGGCGATGGTCTGACGCCATGGCATTGCGGATGGCTATGACCGGCGCGACGGGTTTCGTCGGCGCGGAGACGTTGGATCAGGCGCTGGCGGCGGGGCATCATGTCACCGCCCTGACCCGCAAGGCGCAGCCGCCGCGCGCGCGGCTGAAATGGGTGCCGGGGTCGCTGGACGATGCGGCGGGCCTCGACACGCTGGTGCGCGACGCCGATGTCGTGGTGCATATCGCGGGCGTGGTGAACGCGCCCCATCGCGATGCGTTCGAGGCAGGCAATGCGCGCGGGACGATCGCCGTGATCGACGCGATGCGCAAGCGGGGTGTGCGGCGGCTGGTGCATGTGTCGTCGCTGGCCGCACGGGAGCCGGACCTGTCCGACTATGGCTGGTCCAAGGCATTGGCCGAACGCCATGTGAAAGCCAGCGGGCTGGACTGGACGATCGTGCGTCCGCCCGCCATTTACGGGCCGAACGACCGGGAAATGCTGGAATTGTTCCGCATGGCCAAGCGCGGCATCATGATGCTGCCGCCGGGCGGGCGGCTTTCAGTGATCGAGGTCGGCGATCTGGCGCGCTTGCTGCTGACGCTGGCGGGTGAGCGGGAGATTAGCCTGACCCACATCTATGAGGCGGATGACGGCACGGTGGGCGGCTGGGACCATAAGGATTTTGGCGCCGCGATCGGCCGGGCCATGGGCCGCGCCGTGCGGACGCTGGCGACTCCGGCCTGGCTGCTGGGCGTGGCGGCGCGGACCGACCGGATGATCCGGGGCAAGGGCGCGAAATTGACCCCCGACCGGGTCGACTATTTCTGCCACCCCGACTGGGTCGCCGCTACGGGCGCGCATGTACCGAAACAATTATGGATGCCGCAGGTGCCGACCGAAGCGGGATTGAAGGCGACGGCGGAGGCGTATCGGGCGAAGGGTTGGGTGTGATCTTGATTAGCCCCTCCCCTTCAGGGGAGGGGTTGGGGTGGGGGCTGTCCTCCGTCGTTGAGCGTGGGGCGAACCCCCACCCCCAACCCCTCCCCTGAAGGGGAGGGGCTTAAGTCAGCTACTCAGCCGCCACCACCTTCTTCGCCCGCTGTTCCGCCAGAAATTCGCTGATCGACTGTCCGCTGGCATTGAGCAGCGGGAAGGTGCGGGCGTCGGACAGCCAGTCGGGGCGGCGCGCGCCGCTGCCATACATGGTGTCGTACACCAGACTGAAGGCGAGGAAGATCAGGGTTGCGCCGATCAGCCCCTTGACCGCACCGAAACCACCACCCAGCACCCGATCGACCGGACCCAGCACCGACTGGCGCGTGCGGCGGCCAATGGCGTGGGCGATCATCTTGCCCGCAGCGAAAGTCACGCCGAACACCAGCACCAGCGCCAGCACCGCCGCGCCGCTGGTCGTGCCGACAAAGGCGCTGAGTAGGTCGGTCGCCGACGCATGGAACAGGCGGATGGCGAAGATCGCCAGCACCCAGGCCATGAGCGAGAGGGTTTCCAGCACGAAACCGCGCAGCAGCCCCAGCACGGCGCAACCGCCAATGGCGAGCAGGACGAGAATATCGACGGCGTTCATCGCCAGCGTGGCTATCCCCTGCCCAGCATCTGGTCAACCAGCCCCGCCAAAGTTCGGAAGCCGCTGACCGCAATCCCCTTCACCCCGTCGGCTGCTGCGGCGGGAATGAAGGCGCGGTTGAAGCCCAGCTTGGCCGATTCGCGCAGCCGCAGCGGGGCATGGGCGACGGGCCGGATTTCGCTCGACAACGCAATTTCGCCGAACAGCACGACATCGGCAGGCACCGGCTTTTCCGACAGAGCCGACACCAAAGCCGCCGCCACGGCCAGGTCCGCCGCCGGGTCCGACAGGCGATAGCCGCCAGCGACGTTCAGATAGACTTCGCAGGTCGAAAAGCTCAGGCCACAGCGCGATTCCAGCACCGCCAGCACCATCGCCAGCCGCCCGCTGTCCCAGCCGACCACCGCCCGGCGCGGCGTCGCTCCGCTCGACAGGCGCACGACCAGCGCCTGTATCTCCACCAGCACCGGCCGCGTCCCTTCCAGCGCGGGGAACACGGTCGCGCCGGTCACGCTTTCGTCACGATGGGTCAGGAACAGGGCGGACGGGTTGGAGACTTCCTCAAGTCCTTCTGCCACCATCGCGAACACGCCAATCTCGTCGGTGCCGCCAAAGCGGTTCTTGATCGCGCGCAGGATGCGATATTGGTGGCTGCGCTCCCCCTCGAACGCCAGCACCGTATCGACCATATGTTCCAGCACGCGGGGACCTGCGATGCTGCCATCCTTGGTGACATGGCCGACCAGCACCAGTGCGGTGTTACGCTGCTTGGCGAAGCGGATGAGCTCCTGTGACGAAGCCCGCACCTGGCTGACGGTGCCGGGCGCGCCCTCGATCAGGTCGCTGTGCATCGTCTGGATCGAATCGATGATCAGCAGGGCGGGCGGCTCCCCCTCCCCCAATGTCGTCAATATGTCGCGCACCGACGTAGCGCTCGCCAGCATGACCGGGGCATTGCCCAGCCCCAGCCGCTGCGCGCGCAGGCGAACCTGATCGGTCGCTTCCTCACCGCTGATATAGACCACGGACAGCCCGCGCGCCGCGACCCGTGCCGCCGCTTGCAACAGCAATGTCGATTTGCCGATGCCCGGATCGCCGCCGATCAGCGTCGCCGATCCCGCGACGATTCCGCCGCCCAGCGCCCGGTCGAACTCGGCAATGCCGGTGCTGGTGCGCGGTGGCAGCTCGATCTTGCTGTCGAGACCGCTGAGTATGATCGCCCGCCCGCCAGCGTGCAGATCATGCCGCGCCGAAAAAGCGGTTTCCGGCGCCTCCTCGACGATGCTGTTCCACTCACCGCAATCCTCACATTGCCCCTGCCACCGTGCCGCCACGGTGCCGCATTGCTGACAGACATATTTGCGCTTTGCCTTGGCCATGGCGAAGATATGCCGACCATGCGCGAACATTGCAAGAACATCCCGCGATACACTGGAAACATCGTCACGGCTCAGGCATTGAAGCGGCGATGAGGACAATCCGCGTTGCCAGTTACAATATCCGCAAGGCCATCGGCACCGACCGGCGGCGAATGCCCGAACGGGTGCTGGAGGTGCTGGGCGAGGTGGATGCGGACGTCGTCGCCTTGCAAGAGGCCGACCGGCGCTTTGGCGTGCGATCCGCCGCCATCCCGCCGCTGCTGATGGAGCGGCTGAGCGATTATAAGCCGGTGCCGCTCAACGTGCAGATCGATTCGATGGGCTGGCACGGCAATGCGCTGCTGGTGCGCAAGGCCGCGCAAATCGACCTTAGCGATGTGCTGCACCTGCCCTATCTGGAACCGCGCGGCGCGACCATGGCGGAAGTGACGGTCAGCGGCCTGTCGCTGCGCGTGTTCGGAATGCATCTCGACCTGTCGGGCCTGTGGCGACGGCGGCAGGCGGCAGCGGTGATCCATGCAGCGGCGCAGGGCGCGGCAATGCCGACCGTGCTGATGGGCGACCTCAATGAATGGAGCGCCAATCGCGGCTGCCTCGCTGACTTTGCCCATCATTATAGTTTCGCGCCGTGCGGGCGCAGTTTTCATGCGCGTCGCCCGGTGGCGCGGCTCGACCGGATCATGCATTGCGCCCGCCTGACGCTGACCGACTGCGGCGTCCATGACAGCGCATCGTCGCGCAAGGCGTCCGACCATCTGCCGATCTGGGCCGATTTCCGCGCCTGACACCCCCTCGACAAGCCGCCTGCGCTCTGCGACGTTCGCCCCATGAAGGAGAGGGAACTCAGGCTCGGTCTGGTCTGCTATGGCGGCATCAGCCTGGCGATCTACATGCATGGCATCACCAAGGAGGTGTGGCGATTGGCGCGCGCCAGTCGCGCCTTCCATGATGGCGTGCCGCCGACCACGGGCAGCGAAGCCATCTATCACAAGCTGCTGGCGGACATGGAGGCGGCCAGCGGCGTGCGGCTGCGCGTCTTGCCGGACATCATCGCCGGGGCCAGTGCAGGCGGGATCAACGGCATCTTTCTGGCGCAGGCGATCGAGACCGGCCAGTCGCTCGAACCGCTGACCGACCTGTGGCTGGACAATGCCGATGTCGACAGCCTGCTCGACCCCGACGCCCGCCCTGCCCGCGCGCTCACCAAATTCTGGGCGACGCCTTTGGTCTGGATGGCGGCGCGGCGACCCGGCGATGCAGTCGAGCGCACCGTCGCGCCGGACACACGAGAGGAAGTGCGGATGAAACTGTCCCGCTTCATTCGCTCGCGCTGGTTCGAGCCGCCCTTTGGCGGGGAGATTTTCACCACCCTGATCCTCGACGCCTTCGACGCGATGGCCGCCAGCGAACGCGGCCCGGTGCTGCTGCCCGACGGCCATCCGCTCGACCTGTTCGTCACAGTCACCGATTTTGAGGGGCATCCGCAAAGCCTGACCCTCAATAGCCCGCCCCAGGTGATCGAGACCGAGCATCGCCTGTCGATTGGCTTCCGGGCGCGCGGCCGGGGGACACGCGATTTTGCCGATACCGCCGAACTGGTGTTCGCCGCGCGCGCCACCGCCAGCTTCCCCGGCGCTTTCCCGCCCTTCACCGTGCGGGAACTGGACCGGGTGTTGAAGCGCCGCCACCGCAGCTGGCCGACGCGCGACGCCTTCCTCGCCCGTGCCCTGCCCCGCCATTGGGCGCGCGGCACGGCGGAGGACGCCGTGCTGATCGACGGATCGGTGCTGGCCAACGCACCTTTCGCGCAGGCGATCGGCGCGCTGCGCAACCGGCCATCGCGGCGGGAGGTTGACCGGCGCTTCGTCTATATCGATCCCAAGCCCGGCCATCGCACCATTCAACTCAACCGCCATGGCGATCAGGTCGCGGTGCCGACCGGCGAGGATGCGCCGCTGCCCGGCTTTTTCCGTACCATCTTCGGCGCGCTGAGCGACATTCCGCGCGAACAGCCGATCCGCGACAATCTGGAGGCGATCGACCGCCATTCCGCGCGTATCCGCCGGATGCGCCGCATATTGAACGCGCTGCGCCCCGGTATCGAGGCGGAGGTGGAAGGGGCGATCGGCCGGATGCTGTTCCTGGACCGCCCGACCCCCGCCCGCCTGTCGGCCTGGCGCGCCAAGGCGCAGCAGCGGGCGGCCAGTTCCGCCGGTTTCGCCTTCCCGGCCTATGGTCATCTGAAACTGTCGGGCATCGTCGAATCGCTCGCCACCCTGTTGTTCCGCCTGTCGGGAGAGGACAGTCGGATGCTGCGCGAAACATACCGCACCGCGATCTGGGCGCAGGTGCGCAAGGATGGCGCGGACCAGCTGAACGAGAGTAGCGGGTCAGGTTCCGCGCCCGTTACCTTCTTCCGCACCCATGATCTGGCCTTCCGCATCCGCCGGCTGCGCTTTCTGGCGCGGCATCTGGCCGATACGCTGGAAAGCGACGGCGCGGCGGAAGATGAAGCCGTGCTGGCGATGCATGACGCGATCTACCGCGCGCTGGCCCTCTATGCCGCGTGCGAGGAAAGCGATTTTCATGGGGCCACCGTGCTGGCCGCCGCCCGCGACGTGCCGGGCAATGCCGCCGCCGCGCTGGAAGCGGTGGCGCGGGACCGTGACCTGCGGGCGCGGGACGATGGCGCAGACCTGATCCTGGCCGAAGCCTTTGCCGCCCTACCAAAGGCGGGGCGCCGGTCGATGCTGCTCGCCTATCTCGGCTTCCCCTTCTACGACATCGCCACCCTACCGTTGCTCCAGGGTGACACTATGGACGAATATGATCCGGTGAAGGTCGACCGGATTTCGCCCGAAGATTGCTCCGCCATCCGTCCCGGTGGCGCGGCGGCTACGCTCAAAGGCATTGAATTCAATAATTTCGGTGCCTTCTTTAGCAGGGTCTATCGCGAAAACGACTATCTGTGGGGACGGCTACACGGAGTCGAGCGGCTGCTGGACATCGTGATTTCGACCATGCCCGCCGCAAGCCGCCTTTCCCCCGACGCGCAGCGGGACTATAGGCGGGCGGCTTTTCTGGCGATCCTGGACGAAGAAGAGTCGCGGCTGCTCCATGTCGCGGACCTGATCGCCAGCTTGCGGGAGGAAATCGGGTGAGCAGGCGTTTGAGGCTGGTTCCGATAGGCATGATGCTGGCGCTCGTCGCGGGCTGCGGAGACTCGTCGCCGGAAGTCGCGCAGGCCGAACCAAGCCCTGCTCCGCCCGTTGCCGTCGCCGTCGCGCCTGTCGCTCCGCAACCACTGCCGTTGCCCCAACCGGTGGTCAACCCGCCGCCCAAAGCCGGACCGGTCGTCACCGTCCGCGCACAACCCGCGCCCTATTTCCCGCTCGACCTGCCCCCGTCGGACGTTGCCGCGACCGCCGCGCCCTTTCCGCGCGAAGTGACCCAGTTCATGGTCGCGCGCGATGGCTGCGATCATTTCCGGGGCGAGGCTCCCTATGACGCGGAACGCCGCGCCTTTATTGCGGAAAATGTCGCGGAATTGTGCCACGGGTCCGACGCGACCCTGGCGATGCTGCGCCGCCGCTACGCCAGCAACCCGTCCGTCACCGCCGCGCTGCACAGCTATGAGGACCGGATCGAGGGGCGGGAGGAGGAGTAGAATTTACTCCCCACGCATCTCTTCTCCGTTCGCCCTGAGCGAAGTCGAAGGGTTTTGCCGAGCCGCAGGCGAAGCACCTTCACTGCGTTCAGGCCAAGGCTTCGACTTCGCTCAGCCCGAACGGGGGCGTAATTCCTTCAGCCCAACAACCCGTCCACCTGATGCGCCAGATCAATGTCCCGTTGCGACAGCCCACCTGCGTCATGGGTGGTCAGAAGCATGTCCACCCGGTTATAGACGTTGCTCCACTCAGGATGATGGTCCGCTTTTTCCGCCAATATCGCCACCCGCGTCATGAAGCCGAACGCCGCGACGAAATCGGGGAAGGTGAAGCGGCGCGAAATGCCGTCCGGGTCCGACACCACGGTCCATTCGGGCAGCTTAGCCAGCGCCAGCGCGCGCGCCTCATCGCTCAGCTTCTCGATCATGTCCCTATCCTCTGAAAATAGTTTCGCCTATGTGGCAGCCATGTCGCACAACGGTCAACCGCCCCGCTTCGCTCCCACCGCGCAGGATATTGAGGCGCTGGCGCTCGAAGCGCTCAGCCGCCTTCCCGCCCCTTTCACCGACCATCTGCATAATGTCGTCCTGTTCGTGGAGGAATTTGCCGACGCGCAAGTTCTGAAAGACATGGAGATTGACGACCCGTTCGGCCTGACGGGCCTTTATACCGGTCGTCCCGTGGGGCAGGAGGCACAGACCGGCGACGCGCCGCCCACCGTCCATTTGTTCCGCCGCCCACTGCTTGATGAATGGGTGGAAACAGGGGTGCCGCTGGATGCGCTGATCACCCATGTCGTCGTCCATGAAATCGGCCATCATTTCGGCCTGTCCGACCTCGACATGCATGTGCTGGAGGATATGGTCGCGCCATGAGCAGGGCGGCGTTACGCCTGTCCGATGTCGCCTGCCTGCGCGGCGGACGGATGCTGTTCCGGGGCATCAGCCTGACGCTGAATGCAGGGGCCAGCGCGCTGCTGACCGGTCCCAATGGCGTCGGCAAGTCCAGCCTGTTGCGGCTGTGCGCCGGGCTGCTCCCTGCCTTTTCCGGCACGATCAAGCGCACTGGCGCGGTCGCACTGGCCGATGAGCGGCTGGCGCTGGACAGCGAATTGCCGCTCGCCCGCGCGCTCGATTTCTGGGCGCGGCTGGACGACAGCGCAGGCGGTGCGGTCGCCGCGGCGCTCGATGCGATGGCGCTTACCCCGCTCACCGACGTGCCGGTGCGGATGCTCTCGACCGGGCAGCGCAAGCGGGCGATGCTGGCGCGGGTGATCGCCAGCGGCGCGCCGATCTGGCTGCTGGACGAGCCGGGCAATGGGCTCGATACCGCATCGCTGGACTTGCTCGGCGCGGCGGTTGCGACGCATCTGGCGGGCGGCGGCATCGTCGTCACCGCCTCGCACCAGCCGCTGCCGCTGGGCGCACCGGTTGTTCTGTCGCTGACCGACCATCTGCCCGACCCGGCGGAGTGGGACACATGAGGATGCTTTGGCTGCTTGCATCACGCGATCTGGGTGCAGCCTGGCGATCGTCGGGCCTGTGGCTGCCGGTCGCCTTCCTGCTGCTGGTCGCCAGCCTTTACCCCTTTGCGGTTGGGCCGGACCTCAGCCTGCTGCGCCGCACCGGTGGCGGGATGCTGTGGATCGCCGCGCTGCTGGCCAGCCTGTTGCCGGTCGACCGGCTGATCGCGCCGGATCGGGACGCGGGCGTGCTGGACCAGATCGCGCTGCGCGGCATAAGCGATGAAATGGTCGTGCTGGCCCGGCTGATCGCCCATTGGTTGGGCTTTGGCCCACCACTGATGCTCGCCACCCTGCCCGCCGCCGCGTTGCTCAAGCTGGAAGGCGGCACGATCTGGATGCTGGAGGCGGGTCTCTTGGTCGGCACCCCGGCGCTGGCAGCGCTCGGCCTGCTGGTCGCGACACTGACGGCAGGCCTGCGGTCGAGCGGCGCGCTGGCGGGGTTGCTGGCCCTGCCACTCGCCGTGCCGCTGCTGATCTTCGGCGCAGGCACGCTCGGCGATGGCAGCGGCGCGGCGCTCAAATTCCTGGCTGCCGCCTCGCTATTGCTGGTCGCGATCACGCCTTTTGCCGGTGGCGCGGCGATACGGGCGGGGCGGGAATAGACCCAGGTCGGACTGGCCCACCCCCAGCCCCTCCCGCCTGCGGGAGGGGAGCCAGAGTCGGACATCCCTATCCCTTCCGCCACTCGACATCGCGTTGCGCCTGCGCCAAAGCCGCGACCATGCTTGCTCTTGCCGCCTCCGCCCTGTTCGTCCTGATCTGGTCCACCGGCTTCATCGTCGCCCGCGCGGTGGTGCCGCACGGCGCGCCCGAACTGGTGCTGGCGATCCGACTCACATTGGTCGCGCTGCTGCTGTGCGGCGCGGCGCTGTTTGCGCGACAAGGCTTCCCGCGCGGGCGCAGACTTGCGCTCCATCTGGTTGCAGGCGCGATGCTGCATGGAGTCTATCTGACGGTCAGCTGGTGGGCGGTCAGCCGGGGGATGCCCGCAGGCGTCATGGCACTGCTCGGATCGCTCCAGCCACTGATGGTCGCGGTCGCCAGTGTCGTCCTGCTGGGCGACCGGCTGCCGCGCCGCACCTGGGCAGGGCTGGCCATCGCGATCATGGGCGTCACCTGCGTCCTGCTGCCTGCCATCGCCCGCACCGGCACCGGCTCCATCACCGTGGTGCTGGCCATAGCTGGGATCGTCGCGATCATCGCCATGACCGGCGGCACGCTGATCCAGCGCGGCGGACTGGCGGACGATCCGATTCTGGTGTCCGGCGGCGTCCAGAATGTCGGCGGCGCGCTGGTCGCCATCATCGCCACGCTGATCGTGGGCGAATGGCGCTGGGACAATGATCCTTTGCTATGGGCGGCGCTCGGCTGGTCGGTCCTTGGCCTGTCAGCGGCGGGCCTCAGCCTGCTGGTCTGGCTAGTGCGGCATCAGGGTCCGACCGCCATGTCGATGCTGTTGCTGCTCGTGCCCCCGCTCGCCGCGATCGAGGCCTGGCTGCTCTTTGGCGAACGGCTTGGCCCGGTGCAGCTGATCGGCTTTACGCTGGCGCTGGGCGGCGTATTGCTCGGTCGATCGGCCCCTGCGAAAAAAGCCGACCTGACCGAACCGGCCTAAACCTCCCGCAGCCTTTCATGGTGGCGGATCACTTCGTCGATGATGAAGCGCAGGAATTTTTCGGTGAAGTCCGGGTCCAGATTGGCGTCCAGCGCCAGCTGGCGCAGCCGCGCGACCTGCCGCTCCTCGCGCCCCGGATCGGCGGGGGGCAGCGCATGGGTCGCCTTATATTCGCCTACCGCCTGCGTCACCTTGAACCGCTCGGCCAGCATGAACACCAGCGCCGCGTCGATATTGTCGATGCTCTCGCGATAGCGCTGCAATGTGTCGGTCACGTCCGTCCTCCGGTCAATTGGGCGTCCTCCGCTCAGTCGGCGCGCTTTTTGCGCCATATGGCCTTTCAGGCAAGCTATTCCCGCTTGCCATCTGCATTTTGCCCCGCCAAGGGACGCAGGTCATGACAGCACCCGCCCCCGGTAACGTCCACCCCATCGGCCGCGCCAAAAGCGCCCCGTCGCTGGCCCCCATCATGAATCTGGTCGCCGACGGCATGAACCAGGTCAATGCCGTGATTCTGGACCGGATGCAGTCGCGCATTCCGCTGATCCCCGAACTGGCCGGCCATCTGATCGCGGGCGGTGGCAAGAGGCTGCGGCCAATGCTGACATTGGCCTGCGCCGATCTGGTTGGCTATGCCGGGTCGCGCCATTACAAGCTGGCCGCCGCCGTCGAATTCATCCACACCGCCACCCTGCTGCATGACGATGTCGTCGATGGCTCTGGCCTGCGCCGGGGCCGCAAGACCGCCAACATCATCTGGGGCAACAGCGCCAGCGTGCTGGTCGGCGATTTCCTCTTCTCCCGCTCCTTCGAGCTGATGGTCGAGGCGGAGTCGCTCAAAGTCCTCAAAATCCTGGCCAATGCTTCCGCCGTGATCGCGGAGGGCGAGGTCAACCAGCTGACCGCCCAGCGCAAGATCGACACCAGCGAGGACCAGTATCTCGACATTATCGGTGCCAAGACCGCTGCGCTTTTCGCAGCCGCCTGCCGCATTTCCGCCGTGGTCGCCGACCGTGACGAGCGGGAAGAACAGGCGCTCGACGTCTATGGTCGCAATCTGGGCATCGCTTTCCAGCTGATCGACGACGCGATCGATTATGAATCGGACGGCGCGACCATGGGCAAGGATGCGGGCGACGATTTCCGCGATGGCAAGGTGACGCTGCCCGTCATCCTCGCTTACGCCCGTGGCAGCGACGAGGATCGCGCCTTCTGGAAGGCCGCGATTGCAGGCCACAAGATTGGCGACGATGATCTGGCCCACGCCACCGGCTTGCTGCGTCGCACCGGCGCGATCGCCGACACGCTGGCCCGCGCCCGCCATTACGGCCAGCGCGCGATCGATGCGCTCGGCATGTTCGACAATGGCAAGGCCAAGGCCGCGCTGACCGAAGCGGTCGAATTCGCGACGATCCGGGCTTATTGAGGCTATGCGCATCCTCGTCCGTTTCTAATCCCGTTCGCCCTGAGCGAAGCCGAAGGGCGCTGCCAAGCGAAGCGAGGCACCTCACTTCGCTCGGTCCAGGGCTTCCACTCCCCCCGGATCAAGTCCGGCGCCGAACGGATAGGCTTCCATGATCCTGAACCCCGAAACCCTCGCCTTCCTGCTGGCCGCCGCATTGATGGCCGGGTGTATCGACGCGATGGCCGGTGGGGGTGGCCTGATCACCCTGCCAGCGCTAATGGCCGCGGGCATCCCGCCGGTGCAGGCGGTCGCGACCAACAAGTTGCAAAGCTGCTTTGGCACATTCGGTGCCTGCCTCGCCTATGCCCGGCGGGGGCATATGGACCTCAAAACCTACAAAGCGCCGGTGATCGCCGCCTTTGTCGGATCGGTCGGCGGCGCCTGGCTGCTTCAACGGGTCGATCCGTCGATCCTGGCCGGACTGATGCCTGCCCTGCTTATCACCATTGCCGCCTATTTCACCTTCTCGCCCAAGCTGGGCGAGGCCGACCGGCACGCCCGCGTCGGCATAGCTGCGCTCAGCGGCCTGATCGGCGTCATCGGCTTTTATGACGGCTTTTTCGGCCCTGGCGCGGGGGCTTTCTACACCACCATCTTTCTGGCGCTCGGCGGCCTGTCGATCCTGCGCGCCACTGCCCAGACAAAGGCCGCCAATTTCGCCAGCAATGTCGCGGGCCTGCTCACCATGGTCGCGGGCGGCCATGTGCTGTGGATCGCGGGTCTCACCATGGCCATCGGCAGCGTCATTGGCGGGCAGGTCGGCTCGCACCTCGCGATGCGGTTCGGCTCCAGACTGATCAAGCCGCTACTGATCATCATGTCGCTGGCGCTGACCGCCAAGATGCTGATCGATCCGAAAAATCCGATCCACATCTATCTGTTCGGCTGATCGTCCGGCTGGAGCAGCCCGGCCACCCGGCGGCGCAGTTCGTCGACCGCGAAGGGCTTGGTCAGCACTTCCATCCCATGTTCGATATGGCCATGGTTCAGCACTGCATTTTCGGCATAGCCGGTGACGAACAATATCCGCAGGTCCGGCCGCAGCGCCCGCGCGGCATCCGCCACCTGCCGTCCGTTCAGCCCGCCCGGCAGGCCGACATCCGTGACCAGCAGGTCCACCCGCGTCCGCGATTCTAGGATTTTAAGGCCAGACGGCCCGTCGCCTGCTTCGACGCAGGCATAGCCCAGATCGGTCAGGGCATCGACCATCAACATGCGGACCGATGGTTCATCGTCGATCACCAGCACGGTTTCGCCCGCCTCCGCCTCGACCACGGCATCCGGGGCGACGGGCGCCTCTTCATCCTCCTCACCGCGATGGCGGGGCAAATAGACGCACACCATCGTCCCCTGCCCGATTTCGGAATAGATTCGGACATGGCCATGGCTCTGCCGGGCAAAGCCATAGACCATCGACAGGCCAAGCCCGGTCCCCTGCCCCATCGGCTTGGTGGTGAAGAAAGGATCGAACACCCGGTCCAGGATTGCCTTGTCGATGCCGGTCCCGGTATCGCTGACGCACACCGTCACATATTGGCCGGGCGTCAGCCCATGATCGCGCGCGGTGCGATCGTCCAGCCAGCGATTGGCCGTCTCGATCGTGATCTTGCCCCCGTCCGGCATCGCGTCGCGGGCATTGATGCACAGGTTGAGCAGCGCATTTTCCAACTGGTTGGCATCGACCAGCGCAGGCCACAGCCCGCCCGCCGCGATCGTCTGCACCTCGATCTGCGGGCCGACGGTGCGGCGCACCAGTTCGGTGAAATCAGTGAACAGGCGATTGATGACGGTCGGCTTGGGGGTCAGCGTCTGGCGGCGGGAGAAGGCCAGCAGACGATGGGTCAGCGCGGCGGCGCGGCGGGTCGCGCCCTGCCCGGCGGCCAGATAGCGTTCGACATCCGCCGTGCGCCCTTCGGCCAGCCGCAGCCCGATCATCTCGAACGCGCCGGAAATGCCGGCCAGCAAATTGTTGAAATCATGGGCCAGGCCGCCAGTCAGCTGGCCCACCGCCTCCATCTTCTGCGCCTGGCGCAGCGCGGCCTCGGCCTCCTCCTGCTCGGCCAGCGCCTGCGCAATCCGCGCCTCCAGCGTTTCGTTGAGCTGGCGGAGTTCGTTTTCGATGCGGATGCGGTCGGTCACATCCTTGAACAGGACAGCGACCTGCTTGTCCTCGAAACTACCAACGCGGAAGGAGGATATATCGAGATAGCGACCGGTCGCGACCAGTTCGCGCTGGAAGCGGATCGGTTCGCCGGTGTGCAATACGCGGCCATAAAGTTCGGCCCAGCCATCGGCTTCGTCCGGCACCATTTCGCGCAATTTCTGGCCAACGACATTGGGGATGCCGGCATTGCGTTCATAGGCGGCGTTCGCCTCGATATGGATATAGTCGCTTAACGGTCCGTGCGGCCCATCGAAAAATTCGATGATGCAAAAGCCTTCGTCCATCGTTTCAAACAATGTCCGATAGCGTTCCGCATCTTCTGTAAATGCCGACATGCCCCGATTGTCCCCCTGATCTTCCATATGGTGGCGCAGGGGTTGGAATGCCTGCCTGCCGCGCGAACGCCTGGAACGGCGTTTCTTTCCCAGGAGTCCGCATTTTTCGTCCCGCTTGCGATTTGGCGGGATTGGCGCGAGAGGGAAGGCGATGACCGCCCTGCCCATCCATGCCGTCCTGCCCGACCTGCTTGCCGCGCTGCGCACCGGCAGCAATGCCGTGCTGGTCGCGCCGCCGGGCGCTGGCAAGACTACGGCAGTCGCGCCCGCTTTGCTGGACGAACCATGGTGCAGCGGTCAGATATTGCTGCTCTCCCCCCGCCGTTTGGCTGCCCGCGCTGCTGCCGAGCGGATCGCCGAGATGCTGGGTGAGCAACCCGGCGGCACGGTCGGCTATGCCACGCGGATGGACAGCAAGTCGTCGGCGCGCACCCGGCTGCTGGTGCTGACCGAGGGCATATTCGTGCGGCGGATTCAGGACGACCCGGAACTGGCGGGCGTGTCGGCGGTGTTGTTCGACGAAGTGCATGAGCGCAGCCTGGACAGCGATTTCGGCCTCGCGCTGGCATTGGATGCACAGGAGGCGCTGCGCCCGGACCTGCGCATCGTGCCGATGTCGGCAACGCTGGACGGGGCGCGCTTCGCTGCATTGCTGGGTGACGTCCCGGTGATCGAGAGCGAGGGCCGCATCCAGCCGCTCGAACTGCGCCATATCGGCCGCAATGCAGAGCGCAAGATTGAGGATGAGATGGCCGCCGCCATCCGCCGCGCCATCAGCGAGGAAAGCGAGGGCGACCTGCTCGCCTTCCTGCCCGGCGTGCGGGAGATTGAGCGGACGGCGGAACGGATCGAGGGCGGTCGCTATGAGGTCCATCTGCTCCACGGTTCGCTCGATCCGGCAGCCCAGCGCGCCGCCATCCGGCCATCGCGGTCGGGCGCGCGCAAGATCATATTGGCGACCAGCATCGCCGAAACCAGCCTGACCATCGACGGTGTGCGGATCGTGGTCGATTCAGGACTCGCGCGGCGCCCCCGTTATGACCGGGCGGCAGGCGTCACCCGGCTGGTGACCGAACGGGCCAGTCAGGCGTCGGCGACCCAGCGCGCAGGCCGCGCCGCGCGGCAGCGCCCCGGCGTCGCCTATCGCCTGTGGGAAGCCGCCGCCAGCGCCGGGATGCCGCCCTTCGATCCACCGGAGATCATGGAAAGCGACCTCTCCAGCCTGCTGCTCGACTGCGCGCTGTGGGGCGTGAGCGATCCAGGGACGCTGCGCTGGCTCGATCCGCCCCCCCCCGCCGCCGTCGCCGAAGCGCGGACCCGGCTGACGGCGCTGGAGGCGCTGGACGGTGACGGGAGGATCACTCCGCATGGCAAGGCGTTGGCCAAACTGCCGCTCAGCCCCCGCATCGCCCATATGCTGGTGCGCGCGGGCGAGATGGGACTGGCGCAGACCGCCGCCGAAATCGCCGTGCTGCTGGGCGAGCGCGGTATTGGCGGGCAGGACACCGACCTGACCCTGCGCCTGCAACGCTGGCGGCGCGAAAGCGGCAAGCGCGCGGACGCGGGACGCGCGCTGGCGAAACGATGGACAGGACTTGTTAAGCCCCTCCCTTCCAAGGGAGGGGTTGGGGTAGGTGCTTCCGAAGCCAGCGTCGGCCTCTGCCTCGCCCTCGCCTTCGCCGATCGCGTGTCGAAGCGCCGCTCCGCCGACGGCGCGGACTGGGCGAGCGTGGGCGGGCGCGGCTTCCGGCTTGACCCCCTCTCCCCTTTAGCCCGTGAGGAATGGCTGGCCGTGGGCGAGGTGCAGGGCAGCGCCGCGGGCGCACGCATCCTCTCCGCCGCGCCGATCAGCGAAGCGGATGTGCAGGCGCTGTTCCCCGACCGGATCATGACCAGCCGCACCGTCCGCTTCCGCCCCGCCAATGGCGGGATAGAGGCATTGCGGGAACGGCGGCTGGGCGCGGTGCGCCTGTCGTCCGGCTCCGATGATCGGCCAGATCCGGCAGCGGTGATTGCAGCATTGCTGGACGGGGTGCGGCAGGGCGGCCTTGACCTCCTCCCCTGGTCGGAGGCCGCGCAATCGCTGCGGATGCGCGCTGATTTCGCGGGGGTCGAGGCGCTGTCCGATGCAATATTGATGGCCAGCCTCGACGACTGGCTCCCGCCCCTGCTTGTGGGCAAACGTCGCCTGTCGGATATCGACCGGTCGCAATTATCGGGCGTGCTGGACGGGCTGATCGGCTGGGAGGGGAAGCAGCAGGTCGACCGGCTCGCCCCGCCCGATTTCCGCTCCCCCGCAGGCAGCACCCACGCGATCGACTATATGGCCAATGGCGGCCCGCGCGTCGAATTGCGGGTACAGGCGCTCTATGGCCTGGCCGAGCATCCGACGGTTGGCAGCGCGCGCATCCCGCTGGTCCTCTCGCTCACCTCGCCCGCTGGCCGCCCGATCCAGACCACGCGCGACCTGCCCGGCTTCTGGGCAGGCAACTGGCGCGACGTCGCCAAAGAAATGCGTGGCCGCTATCCCCGCCATCCCTGGCCCGACGATCCGACCGCCGCGCCGCCCACGCTGCGCACCAAGCGCGCCGATGCCCGCAGCCGCTCTTGACTTCACGCCGGACGCTGGTGCAACGCAGCATGACGATTTACCGGAGTCTTTCGCGATGAGCGCGCGCATTTACCAGATCCAGAAGAACGCCCTGCAATCGGGCAAGGCGCTGACCCATAAATGGGTGCTGGAATATGCGCCAGCCGAGGCCAAGCAGGCTGATCCGCTGACCGGCTGGGCTGGCTCTGGCGACACGCAGCAGCAGCTCAAGCTCAGCTTCCCCTCGCAGGATGCCGCCATCGCCTATGCGCAAAAGCAGGGCGTCGCCTACACCGTTATCGCCACCCCGCCCAAGACGCTGAAATTGCAGGCCTACGCCGACAATTTCCGGTAAAGGCGCAAAAGCACCGTGCAAATTCGGGCGCGATGCTGCCCGATTGCCGCCTTATTCGCTTGCCATAGGGCAGGGCGAGGCGGCAAAAGCCGTGCTTTACGGAAAGACAGAAGCAAAAGATGACGGATCGCACCGAAATTTTCGACAGCGTCACCGCGCAGGTCGCCCCCTTCAACAAGAAGGGCGTCGCGCTGACCGAAACCACCAGCTTTGCCGGCGATCTGGAATGGGACAGCCTGACCGTGATGGATTTCGTCGCCGCGATCGAGGATGAATTCGACATCCTCATCACCATGAACATGCAGGCAGAGATCGAAACGATCGGCCAGCTGGTGGACGCCGTCGCGAAGCTGAAGGCCTGATCTGCCTCTCCAACCTCCGTTCGGTTCGAGCCTGTCGAGAACAAGGCGCATAGTTCTCGACAGGCTCGAACCGAACGGGGATTTGATTACAACGGATTTTACATATGACCGACACCGCCATCGCCGCCGAAGCCCGCGACCTATTGTCCAAATTCGATCCCCTGATCGCGGAGCGCCAAGCGCTGCTGGACACCGGCGTGCGCGATCCTTTCTCCATCGTGATGGATCAGGTGCTTTCGCCCACCCGCGCGATCATCAAGGGCAAGGAAACCATCCTGCTGGGCACCTATAATTATATGGGCATGACCTTCGACCCCGATGTGGTCGCGGCGGGCAAGAAGGCGCTCGGTGAATTTGGTGCTGGCACCACCGGCAGCCGTGTGCTGAACGGCACCTATCAGGGTCACCGCGAAGTCGAGGATGCGCTGAAAGAATTTTACGACACGTCATCCGCCATGGTCTTTTCGACCGGTTATCAGGCCAATCTGGGCGTGATTTCCACGCTGGCCGGGCGCGGCGACTATGTCGTGCTGGACGCCGACAGCCATGCGTCCATCTATGATGGCTGCTTCCTGGGTGACGCGGAAATCGTCCGCTTCCGCCACAACAGCGTCGAGGATCTCGACAAGCGGCTTGGCCGCCTGCCCGCCGACGCGCTCAAGCTGGTGGTGCTGGAAGGCGTCTATTCGATGCTCGGCGACATCGCCCCCCTGCCCGATATGGTGGCGGCAGTGCGCAAGCATCCAAACTGCATGATCCTGGTCGATGAAGCCCATGGCATGGGCTTTTTCGGTCCCAATGGCCGCGGCGTCTATGAAGAGCAGGGCGTCGACAAGGACGTCGATTTCGTCGTCGGCACCTTCTCCAAATCGGTCGGCACGGTCGGCGGCTTCTGCGTTTCCAACCATCCCAAGTTCGAGATTATGCGGCTGGTCTGCCGCCCCTATGTGTTCACCGCGTCGCTGCCGCCCAGCGTGGTCGCGACCGCCGCGACCAGCATCCGCAAGCTGATGCATGCAGGCGAAAAGCGCGCCCATCTGTGGAAGAACAGCAAACGGCTGCACAAGGGGCTGACGGACCTTGGCTTCACGCTGGGGACCAAGACGCCGCAATCGGCGATCATCGCGGTGATCCTGACCGATCAGGCCCAGGCGGTCGCAATCTGGCAGACGCTGCTGGAACTGGGCCTCTACGTCAACATGGCCCGCCCGCCCGCAACCCCCGCCGGCACCTTCCTGCTGCGCTGTTCGCTCTGCGCGGACCATAGCGACGAGCAGGTCGAACAGATTATCGGCATGTTCAAGGTCGCGGGCAAGGCAACGGGCGCGATCGCCTGACCGGCGCGCCATTGATCAGCGTTGTTTCGCTGCTATCCTTGTTCCGCTAGTGTGACGAGTGATGGCGGACAACGACCATATGGATGATCGGGAAACAGGCTGGCGCGTTGCGACACGGCGCCTGCTGCCCTTCTTGCTCGGCATCCTGCTGATCGGGTCGCTCGGCGCCCTTCTCTATAGTGCCAGCAACGCCTCGCGCGAACATCAACAGGCGCTGGCCGAACAGCAGCGCAGCTTCGAGATTATTGCCCTCGCCCGCGCGTTCGAGGCGCAGACCGCCCGCGCCGAAGTGACTCTCGCCCGCTATGTCATCGGCCTGAACCCGGACACAGGCCGCCTGTTTCAGGACCAGTGGCGCACCGCCGGCGCGCAATTGAAGGCGCTGGGCTATGCGACGCGCGGCACTGGCTGGCAGCGCGGCAATGTCGAGGCGCTGCAACATGCCTATACGGCGCGCGGCAAGACGCTCAACGAAATCGGTCTGCGCACCACCTATGACCAGAAAATGGCTGCGTTAGGCCGCTTTCATGAGGCCGGGACATCGCGCGACCTCAAACGCATCACCGCTTTGCTCGACCGGGTGATCCAGGCGGAAAATCTGCGCCTGCGCGAACGCAGCCTGGCCGTGACACTGGCGGGGGATCGCACCGAATGGATGGGGCAGACATCGCGCCTGCTGGGGCTAGCGATGCTGGTGTGCGTCCTGTTCGCCGCCTGGTTCGCCCATGTCGCCTATAGCGACCGTCGCAACGCCCGGCGACTGGCGGAGACGGAGGCGGAGCGCGCCGACCGGCTGGACCTGGCTGTGCGCACGCGGACGGCGGAACTGACCGACGCCTATGAACGGCTAAAGCAGGAATCGATAGAGCGCGCGGCGGCGGAGGAAAATCTGCGCCAGATGCACAAGATGGACGCGGTGGGTCAGCTGACTGGCGGCATCGCCCATGATTTCAACAATATGCTGGCCGTCGTTGTCGGTGGGCTGGAACTGGCCAAGCGCAATATCCGCTTGAAGCCGACAGAAGCATCCCGCCATCTCGACAATGCGATGGAGGGGGCCAATCGCGCCTCCGCCCTCACCCGTCGCCTGCTGGCCTTTGCCCGGTCCGAACCGCTGTTGCCCAGCGCGGTCGATCCCGATGCACTGGTGTCGGGCATGGCCGACCTGATCGACCGCACCATCGGCGATCAGATCATCGTCGCGCTCGCGCCCAGAGCGCAAGGCTGGCGCATCTTCGTTGACCAGCACCAGATGGAAAATGCGATCCTGAACCTGTGCGTCAATGCGCGCGACGCGATGGACGGACGCGGGCGGCTGACTATCGGCACGGACCAGGCGGTGCTGGCGGCAGGCGAAGTGGGCGATTGCGTGGCGGGCGATTATGTCGTGCTGACTGTCGCCGACGATGGCTGCGGCATGAGCGCGGAGGTGCTGACCCGCGTGTTTGAGCCTTTCTTCACCACCAAGCCGGTTGGCAAGGGCACCGGCCTTGGCCTTAGCCAGATCTTCGGCTTCGTGCGCCAGTGCGAAGGCGAAATCCGCATCGAATCCGAACCCGACAAGGGCACCAGCGTCCATATCTACCTGCCCCGCCGCATAGGGAGCGCGGTGGACGATGCGGTCGATACGGCATCGCCCGCGCGCGTCGCAACGCTCCATCCCCCCACCCGCATATTGGTGGTGGAGGATGATCCGCGCGTGCTGAACCAGACGATGGCGGCGTTGGCGGAACTTGGCCACCTGCCCATCGCCTGCGATCATCCGTCCAAGGCGGCCAAGCTGCTGGCCAACAACAGCGACATTGGCCTGATCATGAGCGACGTGCTGATGCCCGACCTCACCGGCCCGGAAATGATCCGCGCGCTGCCCGCCCAATATCGCCATCTGCCGGTACTGTTCGTGACCGGCTATGCCGGGGACGCGACCGAGAGCGCCGATTTTGTCGGCCATGAAGTGCTGCGCAAACCCTATACGCTGATGGCGCTGGCCAATGCGCTGTCGACCGCGCTCAACGGATCGACCCAGAGCGGAACAGTCGCGGCAGCAGAGTGAGAGCGCCCAGCAGCGGCCAGCGCCGTTGCCAGGGCTTGATGACGATCGCGGTTCCGGCATGGCGATTGATCTTCCACGCCAGATAGTCGATCCCGCCTGCATAGGTGAAGCTCGCTTTGGCCAGCCGGACCACCGACAACCACTTGCCGCGCCGCTGGAGCTGACGCCAGAGCCGGGCCGCCTGGTCGGGCGACGGCGGCAGGCCGTCCGCCAGTGCCGCCTCACCGAAACGGCGATAGCGATCCGGGTCAGCGTCCACGATCGAGAGCGACCGCCCCTTGCGCTCGGCGCGCAATTCGGCCCCATAGGTCAGGGTGAAGCCTTGCTTCCACAGGGACAGCGCATCCTGCCCTTCCGCCATCGGTCGCGCGAGCGACAGCAAAGTCGGCGCAGCCTGCGCCACGGCGGCGATGGCATGTTCGCGCGCCCTATCACCCGCTACCCACAACAACCGCGACGGTTGCGCAAAGCGCGCCCACACCGACACATTGTCCGCCGCCGGACTGCACAGCCGGGCGAAATCGGCTTCGGACAGCACCGCATATTTGGCGATCAGCCCCTGATGCTCGAACGGAAAGACATTGGGCGGGATTAGGCGGTTGGCCCGCGCCAGCCAGCTTTTGCCATAAGCGGCACGATAGTCCGACACGATGAGGTAGAAATCGAGCATCAACCCGTCGAGATTGGCCTCCCTCAGGCAGGAACCGTAAAATAGCACCGCGCGGGCAGCCTGCGGATATTTCGCCGCCAGCGCACCCGCCATCGCCGCCGCGTGCGGATCGGCGGGGGTGGCGAGTTCGGCGGTGACGAGGGGGATGAGTTGGCTGGGCATTGCGCTCCCCATATCCGTTCGGCCTGAGCTTGTCGAAGGCCCGTTCTTGGATTTCAGGCAACCGCTCGCCTGAAAATCACCGACAGATTATTCGCCGCCATCTCGATCAGCCGGTCAAAGCGCAAACCCTGCGCCTCCGCCGCCGCCACGACATCCTCCACCCGCCGCAACCCCCAGCGCGGATCGCGCGCCTTGAGCGAGGCGTCAAACGCCAGATTGCTGGGCGCAGTCTCCACATCATCGCGAATATAAGGGCCGTAGAGATAGAGCAGACCGCCGGGCGGCAAGACCCGCCCTGCCCCCTGCATCAACCCCAAAGTCGCGTCCCACGGACTGATATGCACCATGTTTATGCACAATATCGCATCAACCCGGTCGATCGGCCAGTCACCCGCCGCGTCGAGCAGGATCGGCGCGCGCAGATTCGGTAGCCCCGCTTCCGCCCGCCACGCCGCGATCGAGGCGAGAGCGGCGGGATCGGGGTCGCTCGGTTGCCAGTCAAGTGCGGGCATTGCTGCGGCGAAATGAATCGCATGTTCGCCACTGCCGCTCGCCACCTCCAGCACCAGCCCGGCGGACGGCAAGGCATCGTGCAGGACGGTCAGGATGGCGTCCCGGTTCCGCAGCGTCGCGGGGGCGTGGCGTTTCTGCGCTTCGCCGCCCGCTTCGCCCGGAACCCAGAGCGTCATTCCGCCGCCTGCGCCAGCGTCGGCGCTTCCCATGTCAGCACGGGCTTCCGCGCCGCCAGCGTCTCGTCCAGACGACAGCGCGGCGCATGATAGGGCGCACCCTTCAACGCCTCGTCCCCCGCCTTGGCCCGCTGCGCCAGACTGCGCAACGCCATGATGAACTGGTCGAGCGCCGCCTTGCTTTCCGTCTCGGTCGGTTCGACCAGCATCGCGCCATGGACGACCAGCGGGAAATACATGGTCATCGGGTGGAAGCCCTCGTCGATCAGCCCCTTGGCGATGTCGAGCGTCGTAAAGCCCTCGGCCAGCCCCTTATCGCTGAACAAAGCCTCATGCATACAGGGGCCGCTGCCACCGAAGGGCGCGTCCAGCACATCGTCCAGGCTGCGCAATATATAGTTGGCGTTCAGGACCGCATCCTCCGCCACCTGCCGCAGGCCGTCCGCACCATGGCTCATGATATAGGCCAATGCGCGGGTGAACATGCCCATCTGGCCATGGAAGGCGACCATCCGGCCGAACGTCCCGGCATGATGATCCTGCGCCGACTCCTCCTCAATCAGGACGAATGTGTCGCCCTGCTTTTCCACGAAGGGCAGCGGCGCATAAGGTGCCAGCGCCTCCGACAGCACCACCGGGCCGGAGCCGGGACCGCCGCCACCATGGGGGGTGGAGAAGGTCTTGTGCAAATTGATGTGCATCGCATCGACGCCCAGGTCGCCGGGGCGGACCCGCCCGACAATGGCGTTGAAATTGGCACCATCGCAATAGACGAACGCGCCCGCCGCATGGACCGCGTCGGAAATCGTCTTGAGATCGCGCTCGAACAGGCCGCACGTATTGGGGTTGGTGATCATCACCGCCGCCACATCCGGCCCCAGCCGCGCGGTCAGCGCCGCCAGATCGACCCGACCTTCGGGCGTGGCAGGAATATCCTCGACCTTATAGCCGCAAAAGGCCGCCGTGGCGGGGTTGGTGCCATGCGCGCTTTCCGGGACCAGCACGACGCTGCGCGCATCGCCGCGCGCTTCGAGCGCCGCGCGGATCGCCAGCAGGCCGCACAATTCGCCATGCGCGCCTGCCTTGGGCGACATCGCCACCGCATGCATCCCCGTCAGCGTGACGAGCCATCCGGCAAGTTCGTGAATCACTGCCAGCGCGCCCTGCACCGTCGATTGCGGGGCCAGCGGATGGAGATCGGCAAAACCGGGCATCCGCGCGACCTTTTCATTCAGACGCGGATTATGCTTCATCGTGCAGCTGCCGAGCGGAAACAGGCCAAGGTCGATGGCGTAATTCTGACGGCTGAGGCGGGTATAATGGCGCACCGTTTCTTGTTCGGACAGGCCCGGCAGGCCAATCGCCTTGCGCTCCAGCCCGCCAAGGCGGCTGGCCACCTTGGGCGCGGGCGCGAAATCGACACCAGTGGTTTCGGTCGATCCAATCTCGAAAATCAGCGCCTCTTCCAGCATCAACGCCCGGTTGCCCGTGGCGGTCGCGGGGGCCATATGCGCGTCAGCGACGGCGACAGGCGCGGTGGGACGGCCTTCCTTGAGCATGGTCATCTTAGCAATCCCTCCCGCAAATAGTCCGTTCGCCCTGAGCGAAGTCGAAGGACATCACCGAACGCAGTGAGGTGCCTTCGCTGCGCTCAGGCGAGGGCTTCGACAGGCTCAGCCCGAACGGAGAAAGAAAAACGGTCATGCCAGTTCCTCCTCCAGCGCCTTGGCCAGCGTTTCGATGTCCTCCGCCGTCACCGTCTCGGTCACCGCGACGACCAGGCCGTTGCCGACCGATGCGTGTTGCGGGAACAGGCGACCGAGCGACACACCCGCCAGCACGCCCTTGTCGGCCAGGCTGCGCACGACCTCCCGCGCATCCTTGGTCAGGACCAGCGTGAACTCGTTGAAGAAGCTGTCGTTGAGCAACGTCACCCCCGGCACCTGAGCCAGACGATCGGCGGCCTGACAGGCAAGCCCATGATTAAGCGCCGCCAGTTCGCGCAGCCCGCGTTCCCCCAGCAGGGTCATGTGGATGCTGAACGCCAGCGCGCAAAGCCCTGAATTGGTGCAGATATTCGACGTCGCCTTTTCGCGGCGGATATGCTGTTCGCGGGTGGACAGCGTCAGCACGAAGCCGCGCTTGCCCGCCGCGTCCACCGTCTCGCCGCACAGGCGGCCCGGCATCTGGCGGACATATTTCTGCTTGCACGCGAACAGGCCCAGATAGGGACCGCCAAATTGCAGGCCGACGCCGATCGACTGGCCTTCGCCCACCACAATGTCTGCGCCCATCTCGCCCGGCGGCACCAGCGCGCCCAGCGCCACCGGCTCGGTCACAACCGCGACCAGCAGCGCGCCAGCGGCATGGGCCGCGTCGGCCAGCGGGGTCAGGTCGGCGATGCGGCCCAATATGTCGGGATATTGGACGACGACGCAGCTTGTGTCCTTGTCGATGCCCGCGATCAGCGCGTCGATATCTGTGTCAGCACTCAGCGTCGGCGCGTCATGCAGCAACCGGTCGCCGGTGAATTTCGCCATGGTGTTGGCGACCGACACATAATGGGGGTGCAGGCCCGAAGACAAGATCGCCTTGCTCCGCTTGGTGATCCGCCGCGCCATGCCGATCGCTTCCCAGCAGGCGGTCGACCCGTCATACATGGATGCGTTGGCCACGTCGCAGCCCAGCAGACGCACCACCTGCGTCTGGAACTCGAACAATACCTGCAACGTCCCCTGCGCGATTTCCGGCTGATAGGGGGTGTAGGCGGTCAGAAACTCGCCACGCTGGATCAGATGATCGACGCTGGCTGGCACATGATGCTTGTAAGCACCCGCGCCCAAGAAGAAGGGCGCTTCCCCCGCCGACAGATTCTGCCGCGCCAACCTGCCCATATGGCGCTCGACCGCCAGTTCGCTGGCATGGTCGGGCAGGCCCGCAATCTTGGCAGACAGGCGAGCTTCGACGGGTACGTCCACGAACAGATCGTCGATCGAGGCCGCGCCGATGACGGACAGCATCGCCTGCCGGTCGGTGTCGGTAAGGGGTAGGTAACGCATGTCCAATACTCCCCCCTCCCTTTCAAGGGAGGGGCCGGGGGTGGGTGCGAGCGGAGCGACGTTGCTCCGTGCCGGGCGGGCGGACGCTCCCTGCGGTCGCGACCCACCCCTTCCCCCTCCCTTGAAAGGGAGGGGCTTATTTTTGCGCGTTAAAGCGAAGCCACGAACTTCTTGTAGGCTGCTTCAGTCATCAGCCCTTCCAGCTCGGACGGGTCGGTGATGCGCAGCTTGAAGAACCAGCCATCTTCCTCGGCATCGCTGTTGACCAGCGCCGGTTCGTCCTCCAGCGCGCCATTGGCTTCGACGACTTCGCCTGAAATCGGCGCATAAACGTCCGACGCAGCCTTGACCGATTCGACCACGGCGGCATCGTCGCCCTTGTCGAACGTCGTGCCTTCGGCAGGCAGTTCGACGAACACGATGTCGCCCAGCTGCTCCTGCGCATAATCGGTGATGCCGACCGTGGCGATCTCGCCCTCGACGTCGATCCATTCATGTTCGTCGGTGAAATAACGGCTCATGGATATACTCCCCTCGAAATGATTTGCTTGAAAATCATGATCACAAATATGGTCATGATTTGCGTGAGAATCAGGCCTTGCGGCGGTAACGGTGCGGCACGAACGGCATGGGCGCAACCACAGCGACGATACGCTTGCCGCGCACCTCAATCTCCAGCGCGGTGCCGATGGCGCTATGGGGCAGGCTAACCCAGCCCATCGCAATCGGTGCGCCCACGGACGGCGCAAAACCGCCCGACGTGACGTCCCCCACCTGCACATCGCCGACATAAATCTGCGCACCCTCGCGCGCGGGCAGGCGACCCTCGATCGTCAGACCGACGCGCTTGGCGCCCGGACCGTCCGCCAATTCCTTCATCACCCGGCCATGGCCGATAAAGCCGCCCTCCTCGCGGCGGCGTTTCTGGATGGCAAAGCCCAGATCTGCGCCAATCGTGCTGACCGCGGGCGTCAGGTCATGGCCATAGAGCGGCAATCCCGCCTCCAGCCGCAGCGAATCGCGCGCGCCAAGGCCGATCGGCTTGACCTGCGGCAGCGCGCACAAGGCGTCAGCAAAAGCGACCGCCGCATCAGCGGGCAGGCTGATCTCGAACCCGTCCTCGCCCGTATAGCCCGACCGGCTGATCCACAGCGGCACCCCGTTCCAGTCGAACGCGCCGCACTGCATGAAGATGAGGTCCGCCGTCCCTGGCACCAGCGCGGCCATCGCCTCGCCCGCTTCCGGCCCCTGTAACGCCAGCAGCGCCTGGTCGGCCATATGGTTCATCGTGACGGCGTCGGGCAAATGCTCGATCATCCAGCCGATATCGTCATATTTGGTCGCGCCATTGACGACCATGTAGATCGCCGCATCATCGAACGCGCCGTCTGCGGGACGGGACACCATCAGGTCGTCAAGGATGCCGCCATCCTGATCCAGCAGCATCGAATAGCGTTGGCGACCGGGCTTCAACCCCTTGATGTCGCTGGGCAGCAGCAGTTCCAGCGCCTCGTCCACGCCCTCACCGGAGAAGGTCAACTGCCCCATATGACTGACGTCGAACAGGCCCGCATGTTCGCGGGTCCAGCCATGTTCGGCCATGATGCCGTCATAGTGGATCGGCATATGATAACCGGCAAAACCGACCATCCGCGCGCCGCGCGCCCGATGCCAGGCATCAAGCGGCAAGGCCTCCAGCGGCAGGGCGTCTTCCAGCGTGGCGATGTTGTCATTGGCGGTCATAGGACGGCCTTTCCGTGAGAGGGCGCAGCGACGATCAACCCGGCCCGCAAGGGACCGCCCTGTTCGTCACCCCCTCTGTCACGGGAACCTGAGAGCTTTGACCGTCCTGACACAGGAAACGGCTTACCCCTTCGGTGGGACAGGTTTCCCTGTCCGCTTTCCAGAGTGTCTGCGCGCGATGCGGTCCTTTGGCCTGAGAGATTCCGGGGCGGTTGCTCCTTCGGCGACGGGCCTGGCCTGAAAGACCGCCCATGCTCTCCCGCATCGTGCCCGGCACCGAATCCTCAGCGTCGGAGACATGCGTTGCATTGCGTCAAACGCACCGGCGCGTCAATCGGCTAACGCCCCAAATATCTCCGCATGGCGCTTCTCGGCGTATCGATCCGTCATCCCAGCGATGAAGTCGGCGATGTGGCGGCTGCGGTCGGGTTCTTGCCTGACGCATTCATCGCGCCATTCGTCCGGCATCAGCGCGGGGTCGGCCTGATAGGCGGCGAACAGGTCGGTGACGATCACCCGCGCCCGGTCGGCGGCGGCCAATTGTTCGGGATGATGATAGAGGCTGGCATACATGAAGCGCTTGAGGTCGCGCTCCTGCGCCGCCAATTCCGGCGAGAAGGCGACCAGCGTGCGGCCCAGCGCGCGGACATCCTCCACCGTCTGCACCCCCGACTCCGCGATATTGGCGCGGGTCGCGGCGATCAGGTCATTGGCCATCACGCCAATCTGTTCGCGCACCAGTTCGCGCAGCAGCCGGTCCTGCGCGACATCGCGATAGCGGCTGCGTACCCGGTCCCAGCATCGGGCGACGAACGGCACCTCCAGTAGCTGCTCCAGCGTCAGCAGCCCAGCGCGCAAACCATCGTCAATGTCGTGATTGTCATAGGCGATATCGTCCGAAATCGCCGCCAGCTGCGCCTCCAGCGAGGCATGGCTGGCCAGGTCGAGCGGCAACAGCGCGTCCAGTTCGCGCATTGCCCAGCCGGGACGGGTGATCGGCCCATTATGCTTGGCCAGCCCCTCCAGCATCTCCCAGCTGAGGTTCAGTCCCCGAAAGCGCGGATAGGGACTTTCGAGCAGCATCAGCGTGCGCAGCGTATGGGCGTTGTGATCGAAGCCGCCATGCGCCTCCATCGCCGCCTCCAGCGCATCTTCGCCGGCATGGCCGAAGGGCGGATGGCCGATGTCATGCGCCAGGCACAGCGCCTCGGTCAGATCCTCGTTCAGCCCCAGCGTCCGCGCGGTGGTGCGGCCGATCTGCGCGACTTCCAGACTATGGGTCAGCCGGACGCGAAAATGATCGCCGTCGGGCGAGATGAACACCTGCGTCTTGTGGCGCAGGCGGCGGAACGCGATCGAATGGATGATGCGATCGCGGTCGCGCTGGAACATATCGCGCGGGCCGCGCACCTCCCCCCCCTCTTCGGGATGCAGGCGGCCACGGCTGGCGGCGGGATGGCAGGCATAGGAAGCAAGGATCGTCATAGGACGCCCCTCTACTCGCCGCCCAGCCTTTCGACCACCTCTCCCGCATCGCTTTGCCAGGCAAAAACGTCCGCCCCCTGCCCTTTGAGCTTCGTTTCGAGTGTTTTGGCGCGGGTGAAGCTGGCGAAGGGACCGACGACCAGCCGGTTGGTCCGGCCCCAGCTGGCGACCCAGGCGCTTTGCGGGGCCAGCGCGTCATATTTCTTGCGCATCACCTTGAGGGTGAAGCCCAGCGCGCTCTTGCTCGCGCCAGTCGCGATCTGGAGCCAGTTGCGCGCCGGATTGTCGGCCAGGCGCTTCTTTTCCTCGGCTTCCTTCTTCGCCTTGGCGTCAGCCTCCGCCTTGGCCTTGGCAGCGGCGGCCTTCTTCACCTTGTCGGCAGCGGCCAGACGCTCGGCCCGGCGCGCGGCCTGGATCTTCTCGATCTCGGCTAGATCGACCGCCGCGACAGTCGACTGACGCTCGGCTTCCGGCACGTCGATAGCGCGGATGATGTCGGCGAGGGTGCGGGTCGCCTGCGGATCGGGCTGAGGGGGCGGCGCGGTGGGCGTTGGCGTTGGTTGTACGACCGGCGACGACGGCGGCGCGCTGGGGGTCGTGGACGGCGGGACCGATGCCTGCGCCAGCGTGATGGCATTGAGCTGTGTTGCGGGCGCAGCTTGGCTCGCGGCAGGGGCAGCCGGCCGGGACGTATCGACCGATTCAAAGCCCGGCGCAGGCGGCCCCTGCACTTGCGGGGAAGCAGCGACAAGCTGTTGCGGCGGAGCGGACTGGGCCGGTGCCGGGGCGGCGGGCGTTGGCTGGACCATCTGCACCTGCGCCGGTGGCGGCTGCACAGGTTGCGGTGCGGGGGTCGGTGTGGGCGTAGGCGTGGGTGCCGCTGCCGGTTTAACCACCGCCGGACGCACCGTGTCGGCCTGTGCCAGCCGGGTCGCTTCGCGGCGCTGGCGCTGCTGTTCGGCACGGCGCGCGCGGCGATCCTGCGCCGGGCTGGTCGGTGCCGCCGCCACTGCAACCGGCGGCGTCTTGGCGACAACCGGCTGGCTGTAGCCGGGTGCCGGCGGAGTTGGCACGATCGCGGCGATGGTCGTGCCGATCTGCGTCGGAAAATGGCCAAAATGGATCGCCGCGGCTTTCTGCGCCGGGGTCAGATAGGGCATTTTGCGCATATAGGGCATGATGGCAGCGGCAAGTTGCGCGGGCATGGTCTGCTCGGCAATCTTCTGCGCTTCAGCCTGTCGATTGTTCATCGCCAATATGAACGCGCGGGACCGCCAGGCCGCACGATCGCTCTTGTAAAAAAGCGGCTGCATCACCTTGTCCGACGCCTCGACCTGGCCCGCTATGCCCAATGACGCGGCATAGCGGCGAAGCAGCTCCAGATCATTGGGCGTGCGTTGCAGCCCCGCCTGATAATCACGCTGCGCCCCGGCTTGATCCCCGGTCATGTCGCGCGCCAGCCCGCGATCGGCCAGCATGGTCGCGTCGGGATAGCCCAGTCGAGCCGCCTGATCGAACAGGCGCAGCGCTTCGCCGGGATTTTGCAGCTTCAGCATCACCCGCCCCAGCCCCGCCTTGATCCGGCCATTGCCGCTGGCAATCGCATCGGCGCGGGCAAAGAAACCGGTTGCGGCGCGTGGGTCGTCCAGCGCCAGCGCCGCCTCCCCCGCCCCGATCAGCGCCGCAACGTCGCGCGGATTAGTGGACAGGCGGGCAAGATAGGTGTTGAGGTCCGCCGCATCCGGCGGACGCACCAGCTGCGACTGATCAACCTGCGCCTGCGCCCCGCCCGAAAGCATGAGCGCGGCAATGATCCAGGGAAGAGAGCGTTTCACATCCGTGCCTTAGCCGATGCCGTGCTGAATGGGAAATGACCCTCCACGAAAAAGCGCGCCCGGTTGCCTTGTGGGACCGACGGCGCGCTTTTGGCGGGACAGATGCCCCTGCAAGCAGATCGCTTACTGGTTATTCTGGCGATTGAGGAAGCGCGGAATGTCCAGGCCGGGTGCAGGCTCGTCAGCCCCCGGTGCCTTTTCCGTGCCACGAGTCAGGCCCGCCATCCGCTCGAACAAGGTGCCACCCGATGCGACGCGCGGCGCGGGTTCGGCAGGCGCTGCCGGGGCAGCGCTTTCTGCGCCCAAGACCAGCTCGTCCTCGGCTGGATCGTCGTCCGAAAAGACGGCTGCCGGACGCGGCGGGGCAAAGGGCGCGGGTGCTGCGGCCTCCACAGGAGCGGGTGCAGGCGCTTCCGGCACGTCCAGTTCCAGCGTTTCGGGTTCCGGCGCGGGCACTGGCGCCGCCAGTGGCGCTGGCGCAGCGGCCTTGGGCGCTGCCGACTGCGGTACCGACACGGCGGGGCGGCTGGCGAAGCTGAACGGCTGGGTCAGCGGCGCGGCATGATTGCCGACATCATTGTCGATCCCGGTGGCAACCACCGACACGCGGATCTTGCCATTCAGATTGTCGTTGAACGCGCTGCCCCAGATGATGTTCGCATCCGGGTCCACCAGTTCGCGGATATGGTTGGCCGCTTCGTCCACTTCCATCAGGCGCATATCCTCGCCACCCACGATCGAGACGATGACGCCCTTCGCGCCGCGCATCGACACGCCGTCGAGCAGCGGGTTGGCGATCGCCTTTTCCGCGGCCTGAAGCGCACGACCGTCGCCTTCGGCTTCGCCGGTGCCCATCATCGCCTTGCCCATTTCGCCCATGACCGAGCGGACGTCGGCAAAGTCGAGGTTGATGAGGCCGGGCATGACCATCAGGTCGGTGATGCCGCGCACGCCCTGCTGCAGCACTTCGTCCGCCATCTGGAACGCTTCCTTGAAGGTCGTGTTCGGGTTGGCGATCAGAAACAGATTCTGGTTTGGAATGACGATCAGCGTGTCGACATGCTTTTGCAGTTCGTCAATGCCGCTCTCTGCCGACTTCATGCGGCGATTGCCCTCGAACGTGAAGGGCTTGGTCACCACGCCAACGGTCAGGATGCCGCGTTCCCGCGCCGCCTTGGCGATGACAGGCGCCGCACCGGTGCCGGTGCCGCCGCCCATACCAGCGGCGATGAAGCACATATGCGCGCCTTCCAGCGCCGCTTCGACCATGGCAATGGTTTCTTCCGCCGCCGCCTTGCCGATTTCTGGGCGCGACCCGGCGCCCAGACCCTCGGTAATTTGCGGGCCAAGCTGGATGCGGCGCTCGGCGGGCGAGGCATTCAGCGCCTGCGCATCCGTGTTCGCCACGATGAAGTCCACGCCCTCGACATGGGCTGCGATCATATTTGCGATGGCATTGCCGCCCGCGCCGCCGACGCCGATCACCGCGATGCGCGGCTTCAGTTCATCCACATGCGGAGGGCTGATCTCAATGCTCATATATTCTGCTCCCTCAGCTTCCTCGTCAGGAAGCGACAACCAACACCAAATGTTAACACCAGAAACTGGAGTATTTCACCAGCTATTTTCGTCTTACTGTAATTTCGTTCAATAGTTGGTCTTTATCGCCCGCATCATCCGTTGCCACCACAAGGGGGCTCCCAGACGATGCACGGTTTGCGGCGCGGGCGCCATCGTGCGGAGATCAACCGGGTTGGAAGCGCCGTAAAGCGCCAGTCCCGCCAAAGTCGCAAAGGCCGGGCCGCTATGCGCTTCGGGCATGGCGGACAAGCCCCGTGGCCGCCCGATCCGCACCGCACGGCCCAAGGCACCCTGCGCATAATCGGCAATGCCCTTCATTTCAGCGCCACCGCCGGTCAGCACCACCTGGCGTCCGGTTGGCGAATTAAAGCCCATGCCCGCCAGCGCCGCATTCACTTCCGACATCAACTGGTTGAGCCGTTCGCAAATGACCCCGACCAGCGCGGCGCGGGTGATCTTGCCCCCTTCGGCGTTCGGACCGGCACTCTGCCCCGGCACCGCGATATCGCCATGGGGCGTCGCAATCTCGATCATCTCGCGGAAATCGCGGCGGTTCTGCATCGCGGAGCCATAGAAACATTTGATCCGCTCCGCCTGACTGCGGCGAATGCCAAAGGCCGACGCAATATCGTCAGTAATGTCCGACGCGCCGATCGGGATCGAGTGCAGCCCCACAAGCATCCCGCCGGCATAAAGCGACACATTGGTCACCCCCGCCCCCAGCTCGACCAGCGCCACGCCCAGATCGCGCTCTTCCTCTGACAGGCAGGCGAGGCCCGTCGCGATCGGCGAAGCGACGATGGAGTTGACGTTCAGATAAGCGCCCCGCACGCACAGGTCGAGATTGGCGAGCGGCGCACCATCAGCCAGCACGACATGAATATCCACGCCCAGCAGGTCCGCGTGCATCCCGGCGGGTTTCTTGACCGGCACCTTGCCATTGATGGTGAAACAGGTGGGCTGCGCGTGCAGCACGACCCGGCCATCGGGGTCGATGCCCTGCTGGCCGGTCGTCAGCAAATCGTCAATATCGGCCTGCTCAATGCGGTATCCGCCCATGTCGCGCTCGACCGTCACGACATCGCTGACCAGGCTGCCGCCCGAAAAGCTGACCCAGACATCTTCGATATTGGTGCCAGCAACCCGCTCGGCCTGCTCGATCGTTTCGCGCACCGCCAGTTCAGTGCGTTCCATGTCGGCAATGAAGCCGCGCCGCACGCCCCGGCTTTCGCGCTGGCCGGTGCCCAAAATCGCCAGCTCTCCCGTGTCGGTCCGCCCAGCGATCAACGCAGAGACCTTCCACGATCCGATGTCGATCGCGGTGATCAGCTTTTCGACCTTGGGCTGCGCCATGGGGCTTAGCCTTCCTCGCCCAGCGCGGCGGTGCTGGCCGCCGTGTCGGCCGCATCCACCGGCTTCTCCTCGACCCTGCCCTGCGGCAGGCGCAGGACGAAGCGATCAGGATCGCGCATGTCGAACTTCACGATGCCCCGGCCCAGCAGCCGATTGACCCCGTCCATCCGCGCGAAATTGACCAGAGCGGCGGCAGAAATCTTGTCCCCTTCGGGCAAAGACAGGGTCTCGCCCGACTGGAAACGCAAATCCCAGCGGCGATTGCCGACCCAGGTGGCCCCCGCCAGCATCGGCTTTAACGCCGGGGCATTTTCCATCAGCCGGTTAAGGCCCGCGGTCTGGCGATTGGCATTGGGACCAACGACCAGCGGCAGGTCCGGCATGGCGCTGGCCGATACCGGTTGCAGCACCACGCCCGCCACATCGATCAGGTGCAACTGCCCGCCATGCTGCCACACCGCGACCGGATCACGCTCGACGATGTCGACCACCAGCGTGTCGGGCAGGCGACGGGAAATGCGCGCATCCTTGACCCAGCCCAGCTTCAGCATATCCGCGCGGACCTTGGGCAGGTCGAGCGAGAGCATCGAGCGATCCACCTGCCCCAGCGCAATATTATAGACCGGCAGTTCGTCCATCCGCTCGACGCCGCGCACCTCGACCTTGTCGACCTCGAAGCCCGCGCGCGCGGCGATCAGGGCGGCTTGTTGCTGCGCCATGGCGGGCAGGCCGAAAAAGATCGCAAAGCCGATCAGGATCGCCCCGAAAATCCCCACGATCGTCCAGCTGGCCAGCCGTTGCAGCGTCGCTTCGCTGACCGGCAGCGCCTCGATCAGCCGGTCGAGCGTCGACTGGCGCTTGAGCGTGCGCCCGCGACCGCCCTTCGTCGCCCTACCCTTCGCGCTGCTCAGCCGCGCAGTGCCGCCGCGCCGGATCCGTGCCTCAGCCATGTTTCTCACCCCTGGCGCGGTGCAGCGCCTCCTCGACAATAGTCTCTACCAACTCGGCATAGTCAATGCCCAGCTTTGCCGCCTGTTCGGGAACCAGGCTCAAAGGGGTCATGCCCGGTTGGGTATTGACCTCCAGCAGGAACAGCCCCTCGACACCCTGTTCATCGTCCCAGCGAAAATCGGACCGCGACGCACCCTTGCACCCCAGCAACTGATGCGACCGCAGCGCCAGCGCCTTGCACGCCTGCGTAATCTCGTCGGGAATCTCGGCGGGGCAGACGTGTTCGGTCATGCCGTCAGTATATTTGGCGTCGAAATCGTAAAAGCCGCTCTTGGGCCGCAACTCGGTGACCAGCAAAGCCTCGTCGCCCAGCACCGCAGTGGTCAGCTCACGCCCGCGAATATAGGGTTCGGCCAGCAATTCGGGGAAATCCTGCCACGGCCCCACGCTGTCGCGGGCGATCGGGTTGCCATAATTGCCCTCCGCCGTGACGATCGCCACGCCGACCGAGCTGCCCTCATTGACGGGCTTCAACACATAGGGGCGCGGCAGCGGATCGCCCGCAAACAGGCTCTCGCTCTGCACGATATGCCCGCCCGGCATGGGAATGCCGTGCGGCACCAACGCCTGCTTGGTCAGCTGCTTGTCGATCGCGATGACGGAAGTAGCCAGACCCGAATGGGTGTAGGTCAGCCCCATCAGGTCCATCATCCCCTGGACCGTGCCATCCTCGCCCGGAACGCCATGCAGCGCATTGAACACGACATCGGCCTTCGTCTCCGCCAGCCGCGCCGCAACATCACGGTCCATATCGATCCGCGTAACCCGATGCCCGCGCGATTCCAGCGCCTTGGCCACACCTTCGCCGCTCATCAGGGACACAGGCCGCTCCGCCGACCAGCCGCCCATCAGGACAGCGACATGCCAGGGACCACGGGTCACAACCAAATCCTCCCCTTTAAGGGGAGGTGGCAGGCGAAGCCTGACGGAGGGGCGTCCTCCTCACGATAGGGCGACACCCCTCCACCACTGGCTGCGCCAGCGGTCCCCCTCCCCTTGCAGGGGAGCATCAAGCCAACCACACTCACTTCACCAACCCCACAATTCCCGTATTGGCGTCGTCGGCAAACATGCCGACCCGCTGAATTTCCCATTCCAGTTCCACGCCGCTCTTGTCCTTGACCCGCCGCCGCACTTCCTCGCCCAGCGCTTCGATATCGCTGCTGGTCGCCTCGCCGGTGTTGAGCAGGAAATTGGTGTGCTTCTCGCTCACCTGCGCGCCGCCCAGTTGCAGCCCGCGACAGCCCGCCTCATCCACCAGCTGCCACGCCTTATGGCCATCCGGGTTCTTGAAGGTCGATCCGCCGGTTTTGCTGCGCAGCGGCTGGCTTTCCTCGCGCGCGGCGGCGATGCGGTCCATTTCCGCCTGGATTGTAGCGGGTTCGCCGGGCAAGCCCCGGAACGTCGCACTGACGACGATCGCCCCGTCGGTCAGGTTGGAATGGCGGTAGGTATAATGGAGGTCGCGGTTGAGCAACGTCACCTGCTCGCCCGACCGCAGCACCACCTCGCACTCGACCAAAATGTCGCGCGTCTCGCGCCCGTAGGCGCCGCCATTCATCCGCACAAAACCGCCGACCGTGCCGGGTATGGAGCGCAAAAACTCAAGACCCGCTATGCCATTGTCGCGCGCGGTCGATGACACCAATATCCCCGACGCCCCGCCGCCGCAGGTCAGCGTCACCTCGTCTTGGGCCTCAACCTTCGCGAACGGCTTGCCCAGCCGCACCACCACGCCCGGCACACCGCCATCCCGCACGATCAGATTGGACCCCAGCCCCAGCGCCATCACCGGCACGTCCGGGTCGAGCATCGCCAGAAAATCCGACAGATCGTCCGCATCCTTCGGCTCGAACAGCCATTGCGCCGCGCCGCCCGCCTTGAACCAGACGAGCGGGGCCAACGGCGCATCCGCCTTCACACTGCCGCGCACAGGCGGAAGGGCAATCCTGTCGCTCAACCGCGCACGCCCCACAAATTCATCCAGCTTTTCATCGCCTTCAGCCCCGCCTCGCCCGTCTGATTGGCGGCCATCCCGGCCTTGGCGTTCTGCTGCGCCGCCTGCACCATGTCGCGCGCGACCTCCACGCCCTGCATCTGGACGTCGATCATGCGCTTCTGCATTTCCAGCCCTACGGCGAACAGCTCGAACATCAGACCGATTCCTTGACCTTGGTGGAAACGGCAGCCGCCAGCCCCGCCGCCCATTTGGTGATGTCGCCCGCACCCAGGCAGATGACCATGTCGTCCGCCTGAATGTCGGTCGCCAACGCCGTCGCCAGCGCATCGGCATCAGCAATGATGGAGGCATGGCGATGCCCGCGCCGCTTCAATCCCGCAACCAGAGTCGCGCTATCCACGCCCTCGATCGGCTGTTCGCCAGCGGTATAGACAGGCGCGGCATAGACGATGTCGGCGTCATTAAACGCTTGCTGGAAATCATCCATCAGGTCGCGCAGCCGGGTGAAGCGGTGCGGCTGGACCACGGCGATCACCCGCCCCTGCGCGCCCTCACGCGCCGCAGCCAGAACCGCTTTGATCTCCACCGGATGGTGGCCATAATCGTCGATGACCGTGGCGGAACCAGCACCGACCGCAATCTCGCCAACCTTGGTAAAGCGCCGCTTCACGCCGCCAAATTTGGCAAAGCCGGTCTGGATCGTCGCATCGTCAATCCCCATGTGCAGCGCCACGCCGATCGCCGCCATGGCGTTCAACACATTGTGGCGGCCAGGCATCGGCATTTCGATGCCCTCTATCCTGCGGGTCGATCCGTCCCGCTCGCGTATCTGCACGTCGAAGCGGTTGCCGCCGGGGAAGCTGACCACATTGTCGCCGCGAATATCCGCCTGCGCCGAAAAACCGTAGGTCACGATCCGCCGGTCCTGCACGCGCGGCAAAATCGCCTGCACTTCGGGATGGTCGAGGCACAGCAGGGCCGCGCCGTAAAAAGGGACATTGCCGACAAATTCGACGAACGCATCTTTCACCCGGTCGAAACTGCCATAATGGTCGAGATGTTCAGGATCGATATTGGTGACGACCGCGATTGTGCCGTCCAGGCGCAGGAAGCTGCCGTCGCTTTCATCGGCCTCCACCACCATCCAGTCGCTATTGCCCAGCCGCGCGTTGGAACCATAGCTGTTGATGATGCCGCCATTGATGACCGTCGGATCGACCCCGCCCGCGTCGAGCAGCGCGGCGACCATCGACGTCGTCGTCGTCTTGCCATGCGTTCCCGCCACCGCGACGGTGGATTTCAAACGCATCAGCTCGGCCAGCATCTCAGCCCGACGGATCACCGGCACGCGCGTTTCCAGCGCCAGCTCAACCTCCGGGTTGCCGCGCTTGATCGCAGTCGATGTCACCACCACCGCCGCATCGCCCAGATTTTCCGCCTTATGGCCGATCATCACGCGAATGCCCTTGGCCCGCAGCCCCTCGACCACATAGCCTTCGGCGACATCGCTGCCCTGCACATCATAGCCCAGATTGTGCATCACCTCGGCAATGCCCGACATGCCGATGCCGCCAATGCCGATGAAATGAATCGTGCCGATGTCCGTGCCGACACCCTTCATGAGTATATTTCCTTGTAAGAATTTCCGTTCGCCCTGAGCGAAGTCGAAGGGCTCTGCTGAGCCGCAGGCGAAGCAGCTTCACTTCGCTCAGCGGAAGGCTTCGACAGGCTCAGCCCGAACGGGGAAAGATTGGCGTTCTTCAAGCCGGAACCCCCGCCAGATTGAGCGTCGTCGGCGTTGGCCCGACCCGCACCGGATCATTGACGATCGGCGCATGGCCGATGCTTTCCAGCAAATCCGCCATATCCCGCGCCGCATTGGGACGGCCGCAACCGCGCGCGCGCTTGGCGGCGTTCTGCAACGCGCCCGGTTCCATCGCCATCTTCTGCATCTGCTTGGCGAGTTCCACCGCGGTAAAGCGCACCTGCGTTATCGTGCGCGCGCCGCCCGCCTCGGTCATTTCCTTCGCATTGGCGGTCTGGTGATCGTCCATCGCGCTCGGCAATGGCACCAATATGGCAGGCCGCCCGGCGCAGGTCAGTTCCGCCAGCGTAGACGCCCCCGCCCGCGCGATCACCAGATGCGACCAGCCCAATTTCTCCGGCACATCGTTGAAATAGGTGGCGAGGTCCGCGGGGATTTCCATCTCCGCATAGGTTTTGCGCACCCGCTCAATATCCTCGGCCCGGCATTGCTGCGTCACCTGCAAGCGGCGGCGCAGTGCCACCGGCAGCATCGACAGGCCTTCGGGGACCACACTCGACAGGATCGACGCACCCTGACTGCCGCCGATCACCAGCACCCGGAACACGCTCTCATCGGTCAGCGCGGGGAAATCCTCCTCGCGCAACTGCTTGACTTCCTCCCGCACCGGATTGCCGATCAGGTGAACCTTGGCGGCATATTTGTCTTTCAGCCGTTCGACCCCCGGATAGGCGGTGGCGATCGCATCGACCCGCCCTGCCAGCAGCCGGTTGACCCGGCCCAGCACCGCATTCTGCTCATGCACCGCCGTCGGCACGCCATCGGCCAGCGCCGCCAGCAGTGCGGGCATCGCCGGATAACCGCCAAATCCGACCACCGCAGTCGGGCGGAACGTCTCATTGAGCCGCCGCGCCATCGCCCGGCCCGCCAATATCGCCTTCAGCGCCCCCGGCCAGCTTTTCGGATTCTTGGTCATGCGCCCGGCGGGCAGGACATGGACTTGCGCCCTATTACCCATAACACCGTCGAAAATGCCGGGGATCTTCGCCCCCCGCTCATCGGTCACCAAAGCAACATGATGGCCGCGCGCCATCAGCTCTTCGGCCACGGCATGAGCCGGAATCATATGACCACCCGTCCCGCCGGCGGCGAGGACGAAGTGACGGGAAATGCTCATCGACCACTCCATTTGACGACCGTATGCCGACCCATGAAGGGGTTGCGTCGCGTGAAGGCGAGCAACAGGCCGACGCCGATGCAAAGCGCCAGCATAGAGGAGCCGCCATAGCTGATAAAGGGCAGCGTCATCCCCTTGGACGGAAATATCTGCGCATTGACGCCCATATTGATGATCGCCTGCAATCCGAACTGCGTCGTCAGCCCCGCCGCCGCCAAAATGGTGAAACTATCCTCCTCATCCAGCAGGCGCAGCAGCACCCGCACGACGACGGCGAGATAGACAAGCGCGATGGCGATGCAGGCGAGCAAGCCGAACTCTTCCCCGATGACCGAGAAGATATAGTCGGTATGCGCTTCGGGCAGGCGGAATTTATGCTGACCGCCGCCCGGACCCACGCCGGTAAAGCCGCCATGGGTGATGGTGCGAAAGGCAAGGTCGGTCTGGTCCGGCCCGGCGCTCTGGTCGACGCCGATCCCCAGAAAATCGTTGATCCGCTGACGGCCATTTTCATAGAACATATAGACCGCGACCAGCCCCGCCAGCCCCACGCCGCCCAGCGCCGCAATCCAGCGCATCGGCACCCCCGACAGCAGCAACAGGCAGCCCCAGCAGGCGAGGAAAATGACCGTCTGTCCGAAGTCGGGTTGGCGCATCAAGACCGCGGCGATCAACAGCGTCAATGCGCCGGTCAGCGGGATCACCGGCAACGTGGCATCCTTGCCGCGCAGCGACAACAGCCAGGCCAAAGTCACGACATAGACGGGTTTCAGAAACTCCGACGGCTGGAAGCGGAAACCGGGCAGGTCGATCCAGCGTTTGGCCCCGTTCACCGTGCTGCCCAGCAGCGGCACGAACAGCAGCATGACGAAGAAAAAGACGCACAGGAACGTCGCCAGCCGTCGCGCCTGCGGTCGGGGCAGCATCGATATGACCAGCATGATCGGCAGGCCCAGCCCGACCCAGACCAGCTGGCGGTAGAAATAGTTGAGCGGATTGACGGCAATCTGCGCGGTCGACCGGTCGATCGCCGCAACCGGCGACGCTGCGGCCACCGCGACCAGCCCGATCGCCATCAGCGCGACGATCAGCGACAGGAGGACGCGGTCAATCTCCCAGAACCAGATGGCGAGCGCGGTGCGTTCGCGCGGCACGGTGCGGGTGCGAAACCCCTTCACCAGTTCGCCTGCCCTAGACATTTGCCCCGTCCCTTCCCTGTTGGTCCCGCGCCCCGGCCATTACCCTATTCCAGCGCCGCGACGGCAGCGACGAAGGCATCGCCGCGCGCCTCGAAATCGCGAAACTGGTCGAAACTGGCGCAGGCAGGCGACAGCAGCACGATGTCACCGGGCTGCGCGATCCGCGCGGCGCGGCGCACGGCGGCACTTAGCATCTCGCTATCGTCCACCGCCATAGACCCGCGCAGCAGGTCAGCGAACATATGCCCCGCCTCACCGATCGTATAGGCATGGGCGACATTGCCGAAATGCGGCACGCACTCGTCCAGATTGTCGGACTTGGCGACCCCGCCCAATATCCAGTGGATGCGGGGCTTGCCGTCGATCGCAGGCCACGCGGCCAGCGCAGGCGCGGTGGAGGCGGCGTTGGTCGCCTTGCTGTCGTTGACGTAGAGGACGCCGTTGCGGGTTGCCACGGCCTGCATCCGATGGGGGAGGCTGGCGTAAGACGTGAGCGTGTTGGCGATAGTGGCTTCGTCGATGCCCAGCGCTTCCGCGACAGCGATCGCCACCGCAGCATTTTGCGCATTATGCGGGCCTTGCAAGGCAGGCCAGCCGAGTTGCGCAACAGGATCAATGTCACTTGACCCAACCTCTGTCACGTCATCCCCGCGCAGGCGGGGCCCCATCTCCCCACCATCGCCTTGGCCCGTGATATCGGGAGATGGGTTCCCGCTTTCGCGGGAATGACGGAGAGAATGAAGGATAGCCCGGCTCGATTCATCCTCCGCCGCGATCACCGCGACATGCTCAGCCGACTGCATCGCAAACAGCCGCGCCTTGCTCGCAACATACCCCTCAAACCCGTCATAGCGATCGAGATGATCGGGCGTGATGTTCAGCAACACCGCGACATCGCAGTCCAGACTATGCGTCAGATCGATCTGGTAACTCGACAGTTCCAGCACATAGACGCCCACGCCATGCAGGTTCGGTTCCAGCGGCGGCTGGCCCAGCACGGGCAGGCCGATATTGCCGCCCATCACCGTGGGATAGCCTGCCTGCTCGATGATGTGGTGGATCAGCGCCGTGGTGGTCGACTTGCCGTTGGTGCCGGTGATGCCGACCACCTTGTGCGGCGGCAGCGTCGGGCGGGCCAGCGCGAACAGTTCGATGTCGCCGATGATCGGCACGCCCGCCAGTTTCGCGCGCATGGTGATCGGATGGCGATTGAGCGGCACGCCCGGCGACACGACGATGCCGTCAAAGCCGCTAAGGTCGATCTCCATCGGATCGCCCAGTTCCGCCTTGCCCGCGACCGCCGCGCGCGCTTCCTCACGCCCGTCCCACGCCACGACCCGCGCGCCGCTGGCCGACAGGCAATCGACGGTGGCGAGGCCAGAGCGCGCCAGCCCCAGCACTGCATAGGTCTTGCCCTTAAAGGCGTCCGAAACGATCATCGCAGCTTCAACGTCGCAAGGCCGGCCAACGCCAGGATGAAGGCGATGATCCAGAAACGGATCACCACGGTCGGTTCGGCCCAGCCCAATTGCTCGAAATGATGGTGGATCGGCGCCATCTTGAACACGCGCTTGCCGGTGCGCTTGTAGAAGAACACCTGGATGATGACGCTCATCGCCTCCACCACGAACAGGCCGCCGATAATGCCCAGCACGATTTCATGATGGGCGGTCACCGCGATCACGCCGATCGTCCCGCCCAGCGCAAGGCTCCCGGTATCGCCCATGAACACGGCGGCGGGCGGCGCGTTGAACCACAGAAAGGCAAGCCCCGCACCAATGATCGACCCGCACAATATGGTCAGGTTCCCCGCGCCCGGCACATGCGGGATGCCCAGATATTCGGCAAAATCGGCGCGCCCGACCAGATAGACGATCAGCATGAAGGCCAGACAGGCGATGATGACCGGCATGGTCGCCAGCCCGTCAAGCCCGTCAGTCAGGTTCACCGCATTGCCAAACGCCACGATCACGAACGCCGCAAACAGGAAGTAAAACGGCCCCAGTTCAATCGCTGGGCCATTATAGAAAGGCACATAGAGCGCAGTATTGCCATGCTGCGACACGATCAACCAGGCGGCAAAGCCCGCGATCAGAAATTCGAACAACAACCGCGCCTTGCCCGACAGCCCCTTGTGGCTGGCCTTGGTCACCTTGTCATAATCGTCCAGAAAACCGATCGCACCGAAACCCAAAGTCACGAACAGGCAGGCCCAGACATAGGTGGACGACAGGTCCATCCACAGCAGCACCGACACCACCATGGAGGTCAGGATCATCAGCCCACCCATGGTCGGCGTGCCGCGCTTGGCCAGATGGGTCTGCGGCCCGTCGCTGCGGATCGGTTGCCCCTTACCCTGCCGCACCCGCAGCCAGCCGATGAATTTGGGACCGATCAGCAGGCCGATGAACAAAGCGGTAAAGATCGCCGCGCCAGCGCGGAAACTCAGATAACGGATCAGGTTGAACCCGCCCGCAAAATCCATGGTCTGGGCCAGCCAGTAGAGCATCAGTTGGTCTCTCCGTCGCGGGCGCGTTCGCCAAGCGCCGCGACAAGCCGGGACAAGCCGATGCCGTTGGAGCCTTTGACGAGGATAGCATCGCCCGCGCGCATGTCAGTGGTCAAAAGGGTGATGGCGCTCGCCGTGTCGGGGACATGGACATAGGCCATGCTGCCGTCGAGCGCATCGGCCAGCGGGGCCATTTCCGCGCCGACCAGGATGGCATAATCGACCTGCCCCGCCTCCAGCGGTCCGGCCAGATCGGCGTGCAGTTCAGCGCTGCGCGCGCCCAGTTCGCGCATCCCGCCCAGCACGGCGATCCGCCGATCCGCCGTTTCGCGCCCCAATTGCTTGAGCGTCGCGGCCATGGACAGCGGATTGGCGTTATAACTTTCGTCGATCAGCAGCGCCTCGCCACCTGTCACAGGCAGGATACGCCGCTCACCCCGCCCCGGCAGGCCGGGCATTTCGGCGAGAGCCAGCCCGGCGGCAGCCACATCACCGCCAACCGCCGACACCGCCGCCAGCACCGCCAGCGCATTGGACACCCAATGATCGCCCGGCGCCGCAACGGTAAAGCAGAGTTCCGCATCCGGCAGCTTCGCCGTCACCAGCGTCCCGCCACCGGGCGCTGGCACAGCCTCGCGCGCATGAACATCCGCATCGGCGCTCATGCCAAAGGTCAATATGTTGGCGGCGTGGCGTTCCGCCTTGTTGTAAAGCAACGCCACATGCGGGCTGTCATAGGGGATGATCGCGGTGCCGCCCGGCTCCAGCCCCTCGAAAATCTCCGCCTTGGCCTCGGCAATCTTCGCCTCGGTGCCAAAATATTCGATATGGGCGGGCGCGATAGCGGTGACGATCGCGACATGGGGCCGCACCTGCCGGGTCAGCGCGGCCAGTTCACCCGCATGGTTCATCCCCATCTCGAATATGCCAAACGCCGCCTCACGCGGCATTCGCGCCAGGCTCAGCGGTACGCCGACATGGTTGTTATAGCTTTTGACCGACCGATGAACCTGCCCCGGATGGGCGCGGTCGAGCGCCTGGAACAGCGCTTCCTTCGTGCCCGTCTTGCCGACCGATCCGGTCACGCCGATCACCTTGCCGCCCATGCGCGCGCGCGATGCCCGGCCCAAAGCCTCCAGCGCGGCGGCGCTGTCCTTCACCAATATGTGCGGATGATCCACCGCTTCGCTGACGATCGCGCCCGCCGCCCCCTGCGCAAAGGCCTTGCCGATGAATTTATGCCCGTCGGTCGCTTCGCCCTTCATCGCGACGAACAGGTCGCCGCCGGTCACTTCGCGGCTGTCAAACGCCACGCCCGAAACGGCAAACGGCGCCGACGCGGCGCCGCCCGTTGCCTCGGCGATCTCGGCGGAGGTCCACAGGTCCGCCATCACTCACCCCCTCCGTTCGGCCCCGGACTTGATCCGGGGGAAGTCGAAGCCCTCCACTGAGCGTAGCGAAGTAGCCTCCCTACCGGTCGGCAGAACCCTTCGACTTCGCTCAGGGCGAACGGCATTGGAGTTGAGAACTGCATCAACCCGCGCACTCCCGCGCCACGGTCACGTCGTCAAACGGCAGTACCCGGTCGCCGATAATCTGGCCCTGTTCATGCCCCTTGCCCGCCAGCAGCACGATGTCGTCCGCCCCCGCCAGCGCAATGGCCGCCGCAATCGCCGCGCGCCGCCCGCCAATTTCCTGCGCGCCCGCCGCCCCGGCCATCACCGCAGCACGGATCGTGGAGGGTTCTTCCGAGCGCGGATTATCGTCGGTCACGATGACATGATCGGCCAATTCCGCCGCAACCTGCCCCATCAGTGGTCGCTTGCCCGCATCGCGATCCCCGCCCGCGCCGAACAGCGCGATCAGCTTGCCCTTCGTATGGGGCCGCAACGCCTCGATAGCGGCGCGCAACCCGTCGGGCGTATGGGCATAATCGACATAGACCGGCGCGCCCGCCTTGCTGATGACCGCCCGTTCCAGCCGCCCCCGCACCGGCTGGACCCGGCCCAGCAGTTCCAGCACCTTGGCCACGTCGCCACCGGTCGCAATGACCAGCCCCGCCGCCGTCAGCGCATTGGCCGCCTGATAAGCCCCGATCAGCGGCAGATTGACCTTATATGTCTTGCCGTCCGCCTCGATTTCCAGCGTCTGGCCCAACTGGGTCGGGGTGCGGTTGACAAGACGCAGTGCCTGCCCCTGCACCCCGACGCTCAGCACACGAAGCCCCCGCTTCGTAACCCGCGCGATCACCTTGTCAGACCAGGCGTCGTCCGCCCACACCACCGCCGCGCCGTCCGGTGCCACGACCTCATCGAACAGCCGCATCTTGGCGTCGAAATAACTGTCCATGTCGCCATGGTAATCGAGATGGTCGCGCGACAGGTTCGTGAACCCGCCCGCCAGCACCGGCAGCCCTTCGGTGCGATATTGGGCCAGCCCGTGGCTCGACGCCTCGAACGCGGCATGGGTGATGCCTTCGCGGCGCAGGCCCGACATATTCGACAGGAAAGTGACGATGTCCGGCGTGGTTAGGCCAGTCGACACCTGATCGACCGATGTAGTGACGCCAAGCGTGCCGATCGACGCGGCATGATAGCCCATCATCCGCCACAATTGCCGGGTCAGTTCGACCGTGCTGGTCTTGCCATTGGTCCCCGTGACCGCAACGGTCACATCGGGAAAGGGCGTAAAATAGCGCGCGGCCAGTTGTGCGAACAAGCGGCGCGGATTGGCATGGGCGATATGGATCGCGCCTTCCACCTTGGCTTCAGGCCGGGCAACGACCGCGATGGCACCCGCCTTCACCGCGTCGGCAATATAATCCTCGCCATTGACGCGCAGCCCCTGGAACGCGCCGAACACCGTGCCGGGCGCGACCTTGCGATTGTCGATGGCAAAGCCTGTGACATTGGCGTCCAGCGCCGCCCCGTCGCTCACCGCCGCATCCAGCCCGTCGATCAGACCGCCAAGGCGGGTCATTCGCTCTCTCCCTTGGGCTTCCACAGCAATGGCGTCAGGTCCGAAATATCGACGTCGCGCCGCTCGTCCGGCATTACGCCCAGCATCGGCCCGGTGCGCTCTATCACCCGCTTGACCACCGGCGCTGCGGTCCAGGCGGCGGTGCGCAGGCCGATCGCGCTGGTCGCGCCGTCCATCATGGTCAGCACGACATAGCGCGGATTATCCATCGGGAAAGCGGCAGCAAATGTCGTCACCAGCGAACTCTTATTATAGCGACCATCTTCAGGTTTCTCGGCGGAACCCGTTTTGCCACCCACCCGGAATCCCTTGGCGTCGGCGCTACGCCCTGTACCCGCCGCCACGATCAATCGCAACAGCTGGCGCATCCGCGCGCTGGTCGCGGCGGAATAGACACGATGTCCCTGCGGCGCTTCACCCGGCTCCAGCTTGCGCAGGGTCGCAGGACGATAGATGCCACCATTGACCAGCGCGGCATAGGCGCTGGCCAGATGCAGCGGGGTAACGGCAATGCCATGGCCATAGGATACGGTCATGGTGGTGATCCGCCCCCAAGTGCTGGGCCAGATCGTACCCGCCTGCTCCTTCAGCTCGATGGGCGCGCGCTGGTCGAACTTCAGGTCGCGGAACATCTGCTGCATCGGGACGGCGCCCATTTCGTCGGCGATGCGCGCGGTCGCGATGTTGGAGCTATGGACCAGCGTGTCAGGCACGTTGATCCAGCGGCCCAGCGCATGGTCGTCCTTGATGCGGAATCCGCCGATCGAGATGGGTGCCGTCGCGTCGTACCGCTTGCTCATAGACGTGACGACGCCCCGGTCCATCGCTGCCCCGATCGAGATCGGCTTGAAGGTCGACCCCAGTTCGTAGCGCGCCTGCACCATCTGATTGCACAAAGGCGACTGGCTGCACGACTTGCCCGCATAATTTTGCAGCTTGTTGGGATCGAACACCGGGATGGAGGCCATGGCGATCACTTCGCCCGTGTTGGCGTCCAATATGATGCCGCCCGCACCCTTGGCATGTTGCGCGACCATCTGCGCATAAAGTTCGCTTTCCAGCGCACCCTGCACCCGGCTGTCGATCGAGACGGCGAAGGGTTGGCCACGTAGCGGCGCGTCGGTCAGCCGGTCGTTAAAGGCCGCCTCGACCCCCATGCCACCCACGCCTTCGGAATTGGGCGCAAAGCCCAGCACATGCGCCGCCAGCGTCCGCTGCGGATAGAGGCGTTCCTTCTCGCGCGGAAATTCGATGCCGATTTCGCCCAGCGCATTCACCGCCGCCACCTGTTCGGGCATGGCGCGGCGGCGCAGATAGGCCCAGCCCTTGCCGGTCAGCTTCTTGTAAAAAACCGCTTCAGCCTCATCGGGAAAAATCTCGTGCAGCTTGCGCGCCAGTTCGGCCGGTTCACCGATCAGCTTGGACGGGCGTACCGCCACCGAATAGGCGTCCATCGTCCGTGCCAGCGGCACGCCGTTGCGATCGACAATATCGGCGCGCGCGGGCAGGAAGGCGCTCAGCACATCGTCCCCGGTGTTGCCATGCGCAAAAACGCCGACCCACAGGAGTCGGCCGATCAGTACCATGGTCACCGCCATGAACAGGATCAGCAACAACATCAGCCGGTTATGGGCGATGGCGGTCAGGCTGACCCGTTGCCGTCCCGCCCGCGCCCCGCCGGGCTGGACGATGATCGTGGCCATATCAGCGCGCTCCCTTCTTGCGCTCGCGCGCCGCCGTGGCGCTCAACTCGCCCAGCGTGCTGTCGTCCAGCAGCTTGGCGTCCAGCATCGCCATGCGCTCCGCCTTGCGCGCGACCGGATTGGGCTTCGACACGTCGGCGTCCGCCTTCGCCTGCACCGCCGGAGTGCGCGGCGCGGGCTTGGCCAGCTTCTCGACATTGTCGGCGGCGTGCGCCTCACGAATCACGGCAATGTCGCTGCGGATCTGGGTCGCCGCGGGGCTGGCGGGTGCGGCCTGCGGGGCGGACGGCAGGTCGGCGGGGGTCTCGACCATCGCCACCATCACCGGCGGCGCGACATAGTCCGGCCCGTTGGGCTGCACCCCGTCCAGCTGCGCCAGCGCCCGCTCACCCGCCAGATATTGGCCGACGGTCGGCGTGCCATACATGAAGTCATGCTGGTTCCAGCTTTCCAGCTGCCGCATCGACGCCCGCGCGCTGAACTCCGTCTCCAGATAGCGAATGTCCCCCTTCGCCCGCGCAATCTGCATCCGCACCTGCATCAGCTCGTTGCGCTCGGTCGCGACCTTCAAGGATATCAGATACGCCCCCAGCGCACCCAGCGCGACCAGCAACACCCAGATCAGGCTCTGCAACCTTTTGACAGCGATCATGAGCGGGGACTCCCGGAGGACGAAACAGGGGCAGATGTGCGGACGGCGCTACGCAGCGTGGCGGACCGGGCGCGGGGGTTGCGCGCCAGTTCCGCCTCACCCGCGCGCACCGCCTTGGCAGGCTTGGCAAAGGTCGGCGCGTCGGCGGCGCGCTTTTCAGGCATGTGCCGTGACCAGCCACCCTCGCCACCGCTGCGATTGCGCAGGAATTGCTTGACGATGCGATCTTCCAGACTGTGGAAGCTGACGATGGCCAGCCGGCCGCCCTCCTCAAGCAGCGCCTCTGCCGCCTCCAGCGCGCGCTCCAGTTCCTCCAGTTCGCGATTCACATGGATGCGGATCGCCTGAAAGGCGCGGGTCGCGGGGTCTTTCTTGTCGTGCGGCTTGTGGCCCAGCGCGCGGCGGATGACATGCGCCAGTTGCCCGGTCCGCTCCAGCGGGCGCGCATCGACAATGGCATGGGCGACCCGGCGCGACCGCGGCTCCTCGCCATAGCGATAGAGGACGTTGGCGATCTCCTCTTCCGTCGCATTGTTCAGAAAATCCGCCGCGCTCATCCCGTCCTGGCTCATGGTCATGAGCAGGGGACCATCGGACTGGAACGAAAAGCCCCGGTCAGCCCGGTCGAGCTGCATCGAGGATACGCCGATGTCGAGCGTGATGCCCGACACTTTCTCGATACCGCGCTCGGCCAGCAACTCCGCCATGCGCGAAAATTCGCCCGCGATCAGCGTGATGCCATGCGCCTGCGCCACCGCCTGCCCTTCACGGATCGCATCGGGGTCACGATCCAGTGCAAAGACGCTCGCCCCCGCCATCGCCATCGCCCGCGAATAGCCGCCCGCGCCGAACGTGCCATCCACATGAATCTCGCCAGGGGTAATGGCAAGAGCGCGGAGAACTTCGTCGAGGAGAACGGGGATATGCGGGGCGGTGCCAGTGCCGGTATCAGCGTCGGACAGGCTCACTTGCCGCCCTCCGCTGTGCGCGCGTCGAGCCAGCGCTTCACCTTGTTGCGGATCAGCGCCGGACGATCGGGGCTTTCGATCAGGGCTTCCGGCTTCCAGATCTGGAAATAGCGGCCCACGCCATAGAAGAAAGCCACGTCGGTGATGCCCGCTTCATCCTTGATATCGGGGTGCAGGAAGAAGCGGCCGCCATCATCGAAATTGACGTCCTCGATCGTGCCGAGGCGATTTTCGCGTTCCAGATCGCCATTGAAGGGCCGGTTCGCTTCGCGCGCCAGCCGTTCCAGTTCGGCGACCTCATCGAACAGGAAACGCTTGTGCGACAGGCCAAAGCCGGTGGCGCAGCCATTGTCCATGTGGACGGACAGGCACAGGCGATTTTCATCGCCGCTGGCCTGACGCACCAGCTTGCGCATCTCCAGGGGCAGCACGAAACGGCCCTTGCCGTCCGCGACGCTGAATGCGTTGCCCGAATAGAGAATGACGTCCGACACGCTGGAAATTCGCCCCTTTCATATGGGGCGCAGGTCACCCGTCGCCGGAATCACTGGATGGATATCCGGCACGCAGGAATCGCCAACACCTGATTAACCCCAATTGCCTGATTACCTATCAAGCATGGGGCCGACTGCAAAGGGAAAAGTCGGGAGAATATGGGCTGAGCCGTTAGAAAATGGGTCTAACTGATTTTCATCGCCTTTTCCACCATATTTTCATGCTTTGTTCCGGTCCGCGTCATTGTTCAACTCGCTGTCCAGCTCGGCCCAGCAACAGCGTTCCCAGCAACGCCCAGATTGTCCCAAGGATCAGCGCCCAGCGCAGCGCGTCGGATTCATGATCTACCCAATAGCGCTTGCCTCGCAGCGTTCCGCCCAACCATTTGACGAGCAACTGAGGATTGTCAGCCGTCCATTGCCGCATGTTCAGCGGCTCGGCTGGATCAGCGAGCCAGAGCATATCATCCAGCAAGTCAGCGTCAGCGATAAGCAACGCCGTCCCTTTCCCAACCGTGCAATGCATAGCAGATTCCGCAGGCCATTCTTCGCAGCGGCCATTTGTCGCCGAGAAACGCGACGATCCTGCCAAAGCCAGCAAGCGCCCCGCAACCAGCCGATGCCGCTCCTGACCTGCGGCTGGACCTGTCGATGGCTCCAGGGTCAGCCCCCAATGGGTTAGCAGCGGGTCAAGCAGGCTAGTCAAGGGCGCTCGGCGTCGATCACCCAGCGGCAAATCCGACGGCCAACGCAGCAATGGATCAGCCAGAATGACGATATGACCTCCCGCCCGCACCCACATATCTATGGCTACCAGCGCTTGCGGAGCCAAGGCGCGCGGCTGAGCCAGCAGCAGCCTGTTGAAAGGTGTAAGCGTGGCAGCGTGCACGTCATCGATTGGCCGAACGTCAAACCGCGTCCGAAGAACGGTAATGATCGGCGCTTCACTCTGCATGCCTGGGGAAGTAGCCGCCTCGCTCCAGAATAGCGGGAGGGCCGTGACTACGGCCAGTGGTTGCCGATCAACGATCGCTTCTATCTGTGCGTCTTGATGTAACAGCCAAGGCGCTGCGATGATGCCGGTCAGCATCGCAAGGCCAGCGAACCGTAGTCGTTGACACCAAAGGCCGATCGCCGCGATGGCGCTTACCGCTATCATCGCGGCCAAAATGGCCATATCGGAGGCGGTCGGTAGTCCCGACGAGAGCAGGTAAAAGCCTACCGTCAAAAAACAGCCAGCCGCTGTCCAAAGAACGCGCGACACCACCATATCGGAAGGCGCGACCATGGCCGACGCGACCACCGCGACCGCACAAGGCAAAACCCACATCCAAAAATCGATCTGGCCTGTTGGCAATATCAGCGCCAATCCGGCGATGAAGGGCAGCCAAACCAATAATGCTAGCCACAAAAACCGACGAAGCACCATCATCACGGCGTCAGCCCCACCCCAAGCCAGCCTCTGCCCATCGCTCAACGCTGCTGCGGATCGCGGTCCATCGGCTTGCGCAGATTGGGATCGGGCTGGAGGTCGGGGACGACCGGCGCCTGTTCCGGCGCGGGCTGCACGCCCAGTTCAGCCAGCGGGTCCTTGGGCGACACGGCGTTGGTGGACTCCATCGTCGGCACCGTCGGCGGCGGCAGCGCCGCGTCATCCATCCGCGCCTTGTCAATGACGATATTGGCCAGTCCGACGAGCAGTACGACACCCGCCAGACCGGTCAGCCCGATCTGGACGCGCTGCAACCCTTCCATTCGGCGGGGTGTTTCAGCCATGACTGCGCTCATTTGTTCTTTGCCGCGACCCGTGTCGGCGCTCATGCAGTCTGCGCCAGCCAGGGAAAGACCGTCAAGCCCTTAGATTCCAGCCATTGCCGGTTATAAAGCGTCGACAGATAGCGGAATCCGGTGTCGCACAGGATCGTCACGATCCGCTTGCCCGGCCCCAATTGCCGCGCCAGCGCCACCGCGCCAGCGACATTGATCCCCGACGACAGGCCCAGACACAGCCCTTCCTCGGCCAGCAGGCGGCGGACCCATTCCAGCCCTTCCTCATCGGAAATGCGGAACTGGGTGTCGATCGGCGCGCCTTCCAGATTGGCGGTAATACGCCCCTGCCCGATCCCTTCGGCAACCGAGCTCCCTTCCGCCTTCAACTCGCCACAGGCATAATATTCGTACAGCGCCGCACCGTGCGGATCGCTGAGCGCGATGGTGATATTTTCGTCCTTGGCCTTGAGGCCCAGCCCCACGCCCGCAATCGTCCCGCCCGTTCCAGCGGCACAGGTGAAGCCGTCGATGCGGCCCTCCATCTGGATCCAGATTTCCTCGGCAGTACCGACGATATGCGCCTTGCGGTTGGCGATATTGTCGAACTGGTTGGCCCAGATCGCGCCTTCCGTCTCCTCCGCCATGCGGCGCGATGTATGGACGAAATGGCCGGGGTTGGAATAGGGCGCGGCGGGCACCGTCACCAGCTCCGCCCCCAGCGCGCGCAGCGTATCCATCTTCTCGCGGCTCTGGGTTTCAGGCATGACGATGATCGTCTTGTACCCCTTGGCATTGGCGACCAGCGCCAGGCCGATGCCGGTATTGCCCGCCGTCCCCTCGACAATCGTGCCGCCGGGCTGGAGCAGCCCCTTCTCCTCGGCATCATTGACGATGAACAGGGCGGCACGGTCTTTGACCGACGCACCGGGATTGGCAAATTCGCACTTGGCGAAAATATCGCAGCCGGTCGCATCGGAGGGACCGGCAAGGCGCACCATCGGCGTATTGCCGATCAGCGCGAGACTATGGGGTTGTAGCAGCATCCCCCACGCATAGCGGACCCCGCGCACCTTTGCCAAGCAAGGGAATGATGGTCGGCCAAAAGAGCCGATTTCACCGCCACATTAACCCCTGCCCCTTTCCCTGTCCCATCGCGGTACAGGGGCGAATCCGGGGAGGAAGTGGAAAGGAAATGCGTCTATGGGCGGCATGGGCGATGCCGGATCGCCACAAATAAAGGGTTTGGAATGCACGCGATCGGATGGAGAGGGCGTAGCGGCATCATCGCGCTCGTCCTTGCCGCGCTCGTCGCGCCGCGCTTCATCACCGCTGCCCCGCTCGATATGCTGGAGGGACATCACGCCCAGGACGACCCGGCGGAGGAAGCCGCCGCCAACTTCCCCGGCTCCGCCTTCTTCTTTGCAGAGGGCGCTTTCGATCCAGTTCCCGGCGCGCTGACGGTTCAGAGCGAGCATGTCATGGGGCTGGACGAGGTCAAGGCCGCACCCGCTGCCGTGTTTCGCGGCATCACCGGCCTCGACAGTTATCGCGCGCTCAATTGCCTGACATCGGCCATTTATTATGAAGCCGGGAACGAACCGGACGATGGCCAGCGCGCCGTGGCCCAGGTCGTGCTCAACCGCGTGCGCAGCCAGCTCTGGCCCAACACGGTGTGCGGCGTCGTCTATGAAGGGTCGGAACGCACCGACTATAAATGCCAGTTCACCTTCAGCTGCGACGGCGCGATGGCGCGCCTGCCCGCCGCTGCCCAATGGGTGCGGGCGCGGCGGGTGGCGCAGGATGCGCTGGCAGGCCGCGTCTATGCGCCCGTAGGCCTTGCCACCCATTATCATACGCTGGCGGTGCGCCCCAACTGGTCGTCCAGCCTGCAACCTGTCGCCGTCATCGGCGCGCATATCTTCTACCGCAACCCCGGCTTCAACGGCACACCCGCCGCCTTCCGCGCCGCCTATCTGGGGCGGGAGACGATATCCGGACCAGCGCGCCGGGTCTGGCCAGCCAAGCCGGTTGTCCCGGTCGAACCGTTCGTCGCCCCCTTCGGCAACGCTGCGCCCACCCTGCCATCGACCGGCTGGACCGCGCCCGTCACGCGCCCGGCGCCCGCCAATCGCGACGACAGTCTGCCGGAATCCACGATCCGCCCGGAATATCGCAACAGCGGCCGCCCGATCGTCTAAGGCTCAACTTTTTTCCGGTTAACCCCCGCGATACCAGCCAAATATCTGGAATCGCGTGGGATTAAAAAAGCACTTTTTTGGGCATTTGCGGGAACCGAATGGTGATATTGTGGGTTCTCTATTTCGGATAGCAAATCTTTTGCCCCCCGCTCTTGCTATCCACACAATATGAGCCCGGAACGCCTCCCCCCCCCCGACGCGTTCCGGGCTCAGACTTTTTGCGGCGTTTTTCTTCTTGAAATCATTAAATTTTTCGCGGTCGGAACGCTTGCTTCATCGGCGGGTTCTGTCTCACGTCACTGGCATGGCTCACCCCATGCGGTCGCACGTTTCTCAAGGAGAGTTTCGATGACGCAAAAGATTCTCGCAGCCCTGCTGCTCACCGGCTCGCTGATGGTCGCCGCCTGCAACACTGTCGAAGGCGCAGGCCGGGACGTACAGAGCGCTGGTGAAGCCGTGGAGAAGGCGGCGGACTGATCGCCTTCTGCTTTACGACTACCCGACTCCCAAGCATCGGCCCGCCCCTCAAAAAGGCGGGCCGCTTTTTGTGTCAGGCCGACGCTTCTTCCGCGTCCTGCATCTTCGCCTGCCGCCGATCGGTGAACCAGATCGCGACGATGGTGATTTCGTAGAGCAGCAGCAGCGGGATCGCGAGCATCAGTTGCGATACGACATCGGGCGGGGTCAGCACCGCCGCGACGATGAAGGCCGCCACGATCATGTAACGGCGCAGACCGATGAGCTGCGCCCGGCTGACGAAACCGGCGCGGTTGAGCAGCATCAGCAGCACCGGCATCAGGAAACTGATCCCGAACGCCAGGATGAACTGCATCACCAACCCCAGATAGGCGTCCGCGCTCGGCAAGGCCTCGACCTGCAAGCCGCTGCTATTGCCCTGAAACTCCAGAAAGAAGTGGAAGGCGGTCGGCATCACTACGAAATAGGCGAGACTTGCGCCCAGACCGAACAGGAAGGGCGTCGCCAAAATGAACGGCAACAACGCCTTCTTTTCCTTGGCATAGAGGCCCGGCGCGACGAACGCCCATAGCTGGTTGGCGATGATCGGGAAGGACAGGCAGAAAGCGCCGAAAAAGGCGATCTTCACCTGCACGAAAAACGCTTCATACAGCTTGGTATAGACCAGCTTGCCGCCGCCATCGCCAAAGGCTTCCTTGAGCGGATGGACCAGGATCGCGAACAATTGCTCGGAAAAATAGAAACAGACCGCTCCGGTCAGCACCAGCGCATAGACGCATTTGAGTAACCGACCGCGCAGCTCGATCAGATGGTCGAGCAAAGGTGCCTTGCTCTCGTCAATATCGCCGATCATGCCGCCGACCCGCTCTTGCTGTCAGCCGCCGCTTCCCCGGCCAGATAGGGTGGCGCATCATTGGCCGACGCTACGGGTGCCGACTGCGCCACAAAGGGCGGCGGCCCGTCAGGCGCTGCCTCAGCCTCAGCCTCAGGCGAAGGCAGTGCTTCCATCGCAGGCGCAGCCACCTCTGGCGGATGCTCGTCCATGATCCGCTTGTTCTGCGCGGCCCACTTCTTCTCCAGCTCCTCCAGCTCGACCTCGCGCACCATCGCGTCCAGCCCGGTGCGGAAATGGCGCGCCATGCCCTGCGCCTTGCCCACGATCTGCCCTACCTTGTAGAGCGCGCGCGGCAAATCCTTCGGCCCGATCACGATCACCGCAACGATGACGATCAGCAGAAACTCGGTCGAATCAATACCAAACATGCGTGGCTACCCTACCACCCGGCGCCTGAGCGTCAGGCCTTGGTCTTTTCTTCGGTAGCTGTGGTCGCATCCTGTTCGGGTACGCGATGGCCTTCCAGCCGGGTCGCAGGCTTGGCCGGGGTGGCAACGTCGTCATCGTCCGCCATGCCCTTCTTGAAGCTCTTGATACCCTTGGCCACGTCACCCATCAGGCCGGAAATCCGGCCGCCACCGAACAGCAGCATGACGACCAGGAGCACGATCACCCAGTGCATCAGCGAGAAGGAACCCATGATAAAATACTCCAGTAAGTGAACCTATCTAGGCCACATCATCGTCATTTTCCAGAACGGATTGCCCGCCCAGACCCTCCAGCGCCAAATCGACCGGATCGAGCAGCCCGGCGGCGCGCAGATCGTCGATACCCGGCAGGTCACGGCGGCTGCTAAGCCCGAAATGTGACAGAAAATCTACGGTGGTCGCATAGATGAGCGGCCGCCCCGGCACTTCGCGCCGCCCCGCTGGCCGCACCCATCCTACTTCCATCAGCACGTCCAGCGTCCCCTTGGCCACCTGCACGCCGCGGATCGCCTCTATCTCGGCGCGGCTGACCGGCTCATGATAGGCGATGATCGCCAGCGTCTCCATCGCCGCGCGCGACAATTTGCGCGCCTCATCCTTCTCGCGCCGCAATATATGGGCCAGGTCCGCCGCCGTCTGGAAATGCCAGCGCCCGCCCCGCTCGACCAGATTGATGCCGCGCCCGGCATAGTCGTCAGCCAATTGCCGCAGTGCCGCCGCCAGATCGCCCGCATCGCCGACATGCAGCCGCAATTCGGCGGGCGTCAGCGGCGCTTCGGCCACGAACAAGGCCGCCTCGACCGCGCGCAGATAATCGTCCGGTTCCCCGTTCATGCCTCCGCTCCCCTATCCGGCACCCCGGCGCGCAGATAGATGGGCTGGAAAATCCCGTCCTGCTGGATTTCCAGCCGCCCCTGTCGCGCCAGTTCCAGCGCCGCGACGAAACTGCTCGCCAGCGCCGACTTCGCCTTGGCATTGTCCAGCCCGGTCGGCAAAAACGCCTCCAACTGCGTCCAGTCGATCGCCGCGCCGACCAGCGCGCCGACCCGCTGGATCGCCTCGTCCAGCGTCATCACCGGTCGCACCGCGATGACATGGACGGCGGGCTGGGTCCGGGCGCGAATCTGGCCATAGGACTGGATCAGGTCATAGAGGCTCGCCTGCCACTTCGCCTTGCGCACCAGCCGCAATCCTTCTGGCCTGCGTCGCACGAACACGTCGCGCCCCACCCGGTCTCGCGCCATCAGCCGCGCCGCCGCATCGCGCATCGCGTGCAGCCGTTGCAGCCGCAATTGCAGCCGCAGCGCCATTTCTTCGGGGCTGGGATCGACCTGCTCCTGACGCGGCAGCAGCAAGGCGGATTTGAGATAGGCCAGCCACGCCGCCATCACCAGATAATCCGCCGCCAGCTCCAGCTTCAGCTGCTGCGCGCCGTCAATGAATTGCAGATATTGCTCGGTCAGCGCCAGGATCGAAATTTCGCGCAAATCCACCTTCTGCGACCGTGCCAGCGTCAAGAGCAGATCTAGCGGCCCCTCCCACGCATCAAAACTGACGGTCAGCGTGTCGGGGCTTGGGATGGCGGGCGCAATGAACAGGTCGTCCACCTCAATCCTCCCCTGCAAGGGGATGTGGCAGGGCGAAGCCCTGACGGAGGGGTGTCCAGCTATCGAGAGGGCGCCCCCCCTCCACCGGCTCCGCCGGTCCCCCTTCCCTTAAAGGGGAGGATGAGTCCCACACACCCCTCAAGCCGCCACCAACCCCAACAACCTGTCCCGCCTCGCCAGCAACTCTCCCAACTCCGGCTGATCCCCGGTGCGCTCCACCGATGCCATCGCGCGGTCCAGCCGCGCACGTCCCGCGTCCGTAATCTCCGGCAGCCGGTCGGCAATCCCGACCATATCGTCCATCCGCCCCCAACAATTGAGCGCCAGATCGCACCCCGCGGCGACCACACCGGTCGCCAGATCGGGGATGCTGCCCTGCAACGCCTTCATGTCCAGATCGTCCGACATCAACAGCCCGTCAAAGCCGATTCGGCCGCGGATAATCTCCTCGATCACGGTCGGCGACAGGCTGGCCGGGCGATCCGCGTCCCAGGCGGTGTAAACGACATGCGCGGTCATCCCCATCGGCGCGTCGCGCAGTCGCTCGAACGGTTGCAGGTCGCTCGCCAGCGCGTCGGCGTCCGCCCGCACCACCGGCAGTTCCAGATGGCTGTCGACCAGCGCGCGGCCATGGCCCGGCACATGCTTGACGATGCCAACCACCCCGCCATCGGCCAGCCCTTCCAGCGTCGCGCGTCCCAGCGCCGCCACCCGCATCGGCTCAGCGCCCAAGGTGCGGTCGCCCATGATGTCGCTCGCCCCCTCCTGCCGCACGTCGAGCAGCGGCAACGCATCGACCGTGATGCCGACCTCCGCCAGCGTCAGCGCAATAGCACGGGCATTGGCGCGCGCCGCCGCGATCGCGCTCGACGGCGCGACATCATAGAGCCGATCAAACACTGCCCCAGCCGGAAAATCAGGCCATACCGGCGCCTGCATCCGCGCCACCCGGCCGCCCTCCTGATCGATCATGATCAGCAGGTCCTCGCGGCCATGCAGCGCCCGCAAATCGTCGGTCAGCGCGCGAACCTGCGCCCGATCGACGATATTGCGCCGGAACAGGATATAGCCGGCCGGTTGTGAGTCGGCGAAAAACGCGCGCTCGTCAGGGGTCAGGGTTGCGCCGGACAGGCCGAAGATGACGGGTTTCATGGGGCAATGGTAACGGGCAGGATGCCCGATGTCGAAGGCTCAGTTGACCACCATGCAGCTTTCGCCGGCTACCTTCAACTTGCCGCAGATCAGGCTGGCCTGCCCGCCCGCACTGGCGCGCAGGCGATAGACGGTGCTGCCGCCCACTTCTGCCGGCTCGACGACCATGGTGAGCGGCGCGAGATAGGCAAAGCGCTTGGACAGCCTGGTCCAGGCGTCCTTGGCGCCCGCCGCGCTGCCATAGGCACCCAGCTGGATCAGCGCGCCGCCCGGTGCAGCCTTGGGCGCGACTGCTACGCGATCGCTGGTTTCGTCAGCGACGCGCGCGCTCACGCTCTGTGCAGGCTTGGCCGGGACGACCGGCTTGGTCCCGGTCGGCGCGGGCGCGGTCTTGGTGATCGGCGCTTCCGGCACGCGGCTGGCGTCGATCCGCCCGTCGCGCGGCACGCCCTCGCTTGCCGCGAAACTCGCGTCGCCTTCGCCATCGAACTTCTTGGCGTCGGCTTCATTGGCGGCGATCTTGTAATTGTCCGCAGGCGCGGCGATCAGCTGGCCTTCGCCCGCTGCGCCCGGACCATTGCGATTCTGCACCCACCATATGCCCGCCACAACCACGCCGATCAGCGCGAGGCCCAGCAAGATCAGGCACAGCAGACGCAGCGGCGAGATGCTGTTCTCATCCTCGTCATCGACCGCAGGCTCCAGCCAGGGCAGCCGGTCCTCATCGTCAAAATCCAGCCGGCCCCGTGCATAATCGCCCATCGTCCGAAACTCCGCCCGCTCTAGTTCAGTTCAGTCAATGCCGCCACGCCCATAAGCGCAAGGCCATTGCGTATAATCTGCCCTATTCCACGGCTCAGGAAAAGCCGCGACGACGTGAGCGCCGGATCGTCGGCCAGAATGACGCGCGCGCGCGGATCATCATTGCCCATATTCCACCAGCCATGAAAGGCCGAAGCCAAATCATTAAGATAAAATGCAATTCTGTGCGGTTCGCGGGTCAGCGCCGCCCCTTCGACCACGCGCGGGAACTGTGCCGCCAGCTTGACCAGCCCCAGTTCCGCTGTCCCAAGCAGGGACAGGTCAGGCGCTGGCAGCACGATCCCCGCCTCTTCCGCCCGCCGCCCCAGCGAAGAAATGCGCGCATGGGCATATTGGACGTAGAATACCGGATTGTCCTTCGACGCCTCCACCACCTTGGCAAAGTCGAAATCCATCTGCGCGTCGGCCTTGCGCGTCAGCATGGTGAAACGGACGACATCCTTGCCCACTTCCTGCACGACATCGGCCAGCGTCACGAAATTGCCTGCGCGCTTGGACATTTTCACCGGCTCGCCGTCGCGCAGCAGCCGCACCATCTGGATGAGCTTGACGTCGAAGCGCGCCTTGCCCTCCGTCAGCGCCGCGACCGCCGCCTGGATGCGCTTGACCGTCCCGGCATGGTCCGCGCCCCAAATATCGATCAGCTGGTCGGCGCTCTGGGCCTTCTGATAATGATAGGCCATGTCGGCACCGAAATAGGTCCAGCTGCCGTTGGATTTCTTGATCGGCCGGTCCTGATCGTCGCCGAACTTGGTCGAGCGGAACAGCGGCAACACCACTGGCTCCCAGTCATCAGGCAATTCGCCCTTGGGCGCTTCCAGCACGCCGTCATAGACCAGATCATGCGCGCGCAGCCAGGCTTCGGCCTCGTCGGGCTTGCCCGCCGCCTGCAATTCCGCTTCGGACGCGAAAATATCGTGATGAATGCCCAGCAGCGCCAGATCGGCGCGGATCATGTCCATCATCTTGGCCACGGCAAAGCTGCGGAACGTCACCAGCCAGTCAGCCTCCGGCGCGCCCACGAACCGGTCGCCATATTCGACGGCCAGCGCCTGCCCCACCGGCACCAGATAGTCCCCCGGATACAGGCCTTCGGGCACCGCGCCGACATCTTCGCCCAATGCCTCGCGATAACGCAGATGCGCCGACCGGGCGAGAACATCCACCTGCCCGCCCGCGTCATTGATATAATATTCGCGCGTCACCTTATGCCCGGCATATTCCAGCAGGGTGGCCAGCGCGTCACCCACCACCGCGCCCCGGCAATGGCCCATATGCATCGGACCGGTCGGGTTGGCGGAAACATATTCGACATTGACGGTCACGCCCTGCCCGATGTCGGACCGGCCATAATCGTCACCCTCCGCCGCCAGCACGGCAAGTTCCGACCGCCATGTCACATCGGTCAACGTCAGGTTGATAAAGCCCGGCCCGGCGATCGAAGCACTCGCCACCTCGGTCAGCCCTTCTAGCTTGTCCACGATCGCCTCGGCCAGCGCACGCGGGTTCGTCCCCGCAGGCTTGGCCAGCACCATCGCCGCGTTGGTCGCCAGATCGCCATGGGACGCATCGCGCGGCGGCTCGACTGTCACCGGCTTGCGATTGAGACCAGCAGGCAGGACGCCGTCGGCCTCCAATATGTCCAGCACAGTGTCGAGATGGGCGGTGAAACGGGTATAGAGGGACACGGACATTTCCTTCAACACCGTTCGTCCTGAGCGAAGTCGAAGGTTGAAACGAGGCACGGGACTCGTTTCAACCTGAACGGAGTGAAGGCACTTCGCTCCGCTCAGTGGCAGGCTTCGACTTCGCTCAGCCCGAACGGAAATATGTAACGGGCTTTAGCGGGTCGCGTTATATTTGAGCTGGTCCTGGGTCAGGTTAAACCCCACGAGCAGCTCGAAGCTGGTTCGTTGCAGGGCTGCCTTGACGTCGGGCTGAGCGAAGGGATCGATCGCGGCATCCGCGTCGCCCGCCTTGCGCTTCTGGGTGATCTTGGCCTGAATGTCGGCAGGCAGCGATGCCGATGCCTTGTCGACATAGGAACCCGCCTTCGCTTGCGCGCTGGCGCGATACTCGCCTGCGGCAAAGTTCAGTGTCACCTGGCTGACCCGCTTGGCGACGACGGCATTGCCGCCCCGCACCACGGCGGAGAAATAGGGCAAGGTCACCTGCCGCGCCACGCTGGCGTCGCTGCGCCGGGCATTCACGGTGAAGCTGGCCTCGGTATAGAATTGTTCCCCATCGGTGCAGGTCGACCGCAAATTGGTGATGTCGGCCACCACGTCGATCGCCGCTGCGTCGCGGCTTTGCGCCGGATTGAACAGGGTGATGTCGCCGGTATAGGCTGGCACAGCCGCAGTCGGGCAGGCGGAGCGCACCGCGACAATGCCGCCCGTCGCGTCGATTTCCCCCCGGCGCGAACAACCCGCCAGGGCCAGCGCCACCATGCCGGTCGTGACGATCCGGGCCAGCACGGCGCGGGACGGGGCAGTATGAGACAGGCTGATATTCCTTGGCACAGGCAGAAATTCCTTGGCATGGCCCGTCGGCCAGAAGCTTTGCGCTTCCTTATCCATCCCCCGCCCCTCGCGCAACCGCAAGGAAGCGGCTTTCCTCCCGGCCCACATTCGCCTAAGCGCAAAGCCATGACCGACAGCGCCGCCGCCCGCCCGCCCATGACCCTTTTGATCGCCGCCCCGCGCGGTTTCTGCGCCGGGGTCGACCGCGCCATCATCATCGTCGAACGGGCGATCGAAACCTATGGAGCGCCGGTCTATGTCCGCCATGAAATCGTCCATAACAAATATGTTGTGGACAGCCTGAAGGCCAAGGGCGCAATCTTTGTCGAGGAACTGGATCAGGTGCCGGACGGCGTGCCGGTCGTCTTTTCCGCCCATGGCGTGCCCAAGGCGGTGCCAGCCAAGGCGGAGGAACGCGGCCTTTCCTATCTCGACGCCACCTGCCCGCTGGTCAGCAAGGTTCATCGTCAGGCCGAACGGCAGGTCAAGGATGGCCGCCACATCCTGTTCATCGGGCATAAGGGGCATCCCGAAGTCATCGGCACCTTCGGCCAGGTGCCGGACGGCACCATGACGCTCATTGAAACGGTCGAGGATGCGCAGGCTTTCAACCCCGCCGATCCCGTCAATCTCGCCTTCCTGACCCAGACCACCCTGTCGGTCGATGATACCGCCGCGATCGTCGCCACCCTGCAAGAGCGCTTTCCCTCGATCGTCGCGCCCAAGGGGGAGGATATTTGCTACGCCACATCCAACCGCCAAACGGCGGTCAAGGCGATCGCCGCGCGCTGCGACGCGCTCTATGTCATCGGCGCACCCAACAGTTCCAATTCGCTGCGGCTGGTGGAGGTCGCCGAACGCGAGGGCACCCCTGCCCGCCTGATCCAGCGCGCGGATGAGATCGACTTTGCCTGGCTTGAAGGCGTCGCCACGCTGGGCCTCACTGCTGGCGCTTCCGCGCCCGAAATACTGGTGCGCGAAGTGGTCGACGCCATCGCCACCCGCTTCACCGTGGCCGAGGAGCAAGTCGAAACCGCGCGCGAGACCATCGCCTTCAAGCTGCCACGCGGGCTGGAGACGGCATAAGTCATGGCCGTCTATACCCATGTTCCCGCCGAAGAGATTGATGCCTTCCTCGCCCGCTATGATGCAGGCCGCCTTGTGTCGGCCAAGGGCATTGCCGAAGGGGTGGAGAATAGCAATTATCTGCTCGAAACCACCGGCCATGATGGCGCCGGCCACCGCTATATCCTGACCCTCTATGAAAAGCGGGTGGATGAGGCGGACCTGCCCTTCTTCATGGACCTGCTCGACCATCTGGGCGCGCGCGGCTGCCTCGTCCCGCGCTTCATCGCCGACCGGGACGGCCAGCGGCTCCAGACCTTGTCGGGCCGTCCCGCCTGTCTGATCGAATTTCTGACCGGCATTTCGCTGACCGAACCGACCCCTGAACAGGCCCGCGCAACCGGCGCAGCGCTAGGCGAACTGCACCGCGCGGCAGAAGGCTTCCCGCTCGAACGGCGCAATACGCTGGACCTTGCCGGCTGGCATGATCTGGCGGCCAGATGCGGCGAGGATTTCGATCAGATCGCGCCGGGCCTGGCCGCCCGCGTGCGCGACGAACTTGCCTTTCTCGACGCCCACTGGCCCGCCGACCTGCCCCGCAGCGTCATCCATGCGGACCTTTTCCCCGACAATGTGCTGATGCTGGGCGATCGGGTCACGGGCCTCATCGACTTTTATTTCAGCTGCACCGACATTCGCGTCTATGACCTCGCCATCACCCACAGCGCCTGGGTGTTCAGCCATGACGGCGCGACCTTCTTCGCCGATCGCGCGGCAGCGCTGGGCGCAGGCTATGACGCCGCCCACGGCCTGACCGATGCGGAACGCGCCGCCTTCCCCATCTTGTGCCGGGGCGCAGCGCTGCGCTTCCTGCTCACCCGCGCCTATGACTGGATCAACACGCCGCCCGACGCGCTGGTCACCCGCAAAGATCCCCTCGCCTATCTGCGCCGCCTCGATTTCTACGCCAGCGCCAATCCGGCGGACCTGCTGGGCGCCTAACTCCAACATCCGTTCGTTTCGAGCGAAGTCGAGAAACCGACTGGCAGTGCAAGGCTAATAATGACCGACATCCCCACAGTCGATATTTTCACCGACGGCGCGTGCAAGGGCAACCCTGGCCCCGGCGGCTGGGGCGCGGTGCTGCGCTTTGGTGATACGGAAAAGGAAATGTCGGGTGGCGAAGCACTCACCACCAACAACCGCATGGAGATGATGGCCGCGGTCGAGGCGCTCAACGCGCTCAAGAAACCCTGCCGCGTCACGCTCCACACCGACAGCAAATATGTCATGGACGGCATCACCAAATGGGTGTTCGGCTGGCAGAAGAAGGGCTGGCGCACCGCGGACAACAAGCCGGTCAAGAATGTCGAAATCTGGCAGGCGCTTCTCCAGGCCGCTGCCCCACATCAGGTGACGTGGAAATGGGTCAAGGGCCATGCCGGCCACCCAGAAAATGAACGCGCCGACCGGCTGGCCAGCGCCGCCGCAGACAGTTTTCGCCGCTAGAGACACGCCCGAATTAAAGGCCTATCTTGCCAGCCGCGCCGACAGACCCCAAAGAGAGGCTTGGGGGACGATAATGACAGAAAAGCTAGCAAAACGTAACGTAATTTCCAAACCCAGAGCGCGCTTCATTCGCGAGACGGCGGACGTGCGACGGCAGGCGCTGATCGAGGCGACCGCGCGCTGCCTCGCCGAAAAGGGCGTCGCTGGCACCTCCGTCCGCGCCATCTGCGCACGCGCGGGCGTGTCGTCGGGCCTGCTCACCCATTATTTCGAGGGTGTCGATGCGCTCATCGTCGCCACCTATGAGGATGTCGGCGCGCGAGTCTCCGCCGCGCTCGAACAGGCGGTCGAGGAAGCGGGCGATGATCCGCGCGACCAGTTGCGTGCCTGCCTCCAGGCCAATTTCCGCGCGCCCATTCTCGATCCCGATCTGCTCGCCACCTGGACCGCCTTCTGGAGCCTAGTGAGGACCGATCCCCGCATCGCTGCCATCCATGCCGACGTCTATGGCGGCACGCGCGCCCAGCTCGAAACGCTGCTGCGCGCCATCGTGCCGGAAATGCCCCAGGACCGCGCGCGCCTCGCCGCGATCAGCCTGACCGCTTTGGTCGATGGCCTGTGGCTGGAAATCTGCCTCGATCCCACCACCTTCTCGGCGGAAGAAGCCCAGGCCATGGTCGAACGCGCCATGATGCTGGCGCTGGGGCAATGGAGGGGTGATGGAGGGCGCGGTGACTGGATCGATCAATCCGATAAGCCGTGATCGCTTTTCTCACTCTCCAAGTCCGAGAAAACCAATTTCCCTTAGACCGTCGGCTTCCCTACATGGTGTTCGCAACAGCAACCCCTCAGAAGGAACTGACAAGCCCATGGCTCTTATCAACACCACCATCAAGCCGTTCGCCGCGACCGCCTATAAGGAAGGCAAGTTCGTCGACGTCACCGACGCGGACGTAAAGGGCAAGTGGGCGATCTTCTTCTTCTACCCCGCCGACTTCACCTTCGTCTGCCCGACCGAGCTGGAAGATCTGGCCAGCATCTATCCCACGCTGCAGGGTCTGAACGTCGAAGTCTATTCGGTTTCGACCGACACCCATTTCAGCCACAAGGCCTGGCACGACACCTCGCCCGCCATCGGCAAGATCAACTATTATATGCTGGGTGACCAGTCGGGCACGATCACCAACAATTTCGACGTGATGCGCCCCGGCGTCGGCCTGGCCGATCGTGCGACCTTCCTGGTCGATCCCGAAGGCGTGATCCAGTTCATGGAAATCACCTCCGAAGGCGTCGGCCGCAACGCGACCGAACTGCTGCGCAAGGTGAAGGCTGCTCAGTATGTCGCCGCGCACCCCGGTGAAGTCTGCCCTGCCAAGTGGGAAGAAGGCGAAGAAACCCTCGCCCCCTCGCTCGACCTGGTCGGCAAAATCTAAATATACGCCCGGCCGCGTACAGGCCCGCCGGGTTCCGCCAGACAGTGCGGAACCCGGCGGGTCAGGCCACCCTTTCATATAAATATATGCTTTTCCCATCCGGGGTCTTTGGGTCGCACCATCCCCGGCGGTGGGCCGCCTTGCGCTTTTCCCTTCCCCCTCCTCCTGGAATGCGCAGGGCGGCCCGCCCATCCACGCAACGGAGCCAGAATGATGTTGGACGCAAATCTCAAAGGACAGCTTAAGGGCTATCTCGCGAACATCACCCAGCCGATCGAGCTGGTGGCGTCGCTGGATGATGCCGCAAAGTCACGCGAACTGGGCGAATTGCTCGCTGAAATCGCCGAACTGTCGGACAAGGTAACCCTGGTGTCGGGCGCGGACAAGCGCGTCCCCAGCTTCATGATCCGCCGCGTGGGCACCGACATCGGCGTCCGTTTCGCGGGCATCCCGATGGGCCATGAATTCACATCGCTCGTTCTCGCCCTGCTCCAGGTCGGCGGTCACCCGTCAAAGGCCGCGCAGGACCTGATCGAACAGGTCAAGGGGCTGGACGGCGACTTCGCCTTCGAAACCTATTTCTCCCTCTCCTGCCAGAATTGCCCGGACGTGGTGCAGGCGCTTAACCTCATGAGCGTCCTCAACCCCCGCATCAGCCACGTCGCCATCGACGGCGCGCTGTTCAAGGATGAAGTGGACAGCCGCAAGGTGATGGCCGTCCCCACCATCTTCCTGAACGGCGAACCCTTTGGTTCGGGCCGCATGGAGCTGGAGCAGATCGTCGCGAAGATCGACAGCGGCGCCGCCACTCGCGCGGCCGAGAAGATCAAGAAACAGGAGCCGTTCGAGGTTCTCATCGTCGGCGGCGGGCCTGCGGGCGCGGCGGCGGCCATCTATGCCGCACGCAAGGGCATCCGCACCGGCGTCGCCGCCGAACGCTTCGGCGGGCAGGTGCTGGACACGATGGATATCGAAAATTTCATCTCGGTATCGCGCACCGAAGGGCCAAAGCTGGCGTCCGCGCTCGAAGCCCATGTGAAGGATTATGATGTCGAGATCATGAACCTGCAAAAGGCGACCAAGCTGATCCCCGCCCGCACCGAAGGCGGCTATCATGAGGTCGTGCTGGAAAACGGCGCGTCGTTGAAAGGCCGCACCCTCATCCTTTCCACCGGCGCGCGCTGGCGGCAGATGGGCGTGCCGGGCGAGGATGAGTATCGCAACAAGGGCGTGGCCTATTGCCCCCATTGCGACGGCCCCCTGTTCAAGGGCAAGCGCGTCGCGGTGATCGGCGGCGGCAATAGCGGCGTCGAAGCCGCGATCGACCTGGCCGGCATCGTCGCCCATGTGACGCTGATCGAATTTGACAGCCAGCTCCGCGCCGACGCGGTGCTGCAACGCAAGCTCGCCAGCCTGCCCAACGTCAAGATCATCACATCGGCGCTGACCAGCAAGGTCGACGGCAATGGTGAACGGGTCACCGGCCTGTCGTACAAGGACCGCAACAGCGGCACCGAACATGACATCGAACTGGAAGGCATTTTCGTCCAGATCGGCCTGGTCCCCAACACCGAATGGCTCAAGGACGCCGTCGCCCTTTCCCCCCGCGGCGAAATCGAAATCGACGCCCGCGGCGAAACCAGCGTGCCGGGCGTGTTTGCAGCAGGCGACTGCACGACTGTCCCCTACAAGCAGATCGTCATCGCCATGGGCGCGGGGTCAACTGCCGGGTTGTCGGCGTTCGACTATCTGATTCGCCTGCCTGCGAGTGAAGCGGCCGCGCAGGCAGCTTAAGAGGAGATAGATAGCCGCAATCCCGCGAAATAGCCGATCAGGCACCAGATCAGCTATTTTTCGGAAGAACGACAATGACAAGAACGCCCTCATTCAGGAACTGAACCAACTGGACTGCCAAATCAGTTACAGATTTTGGCAGGATGCCGTAGCGGCAACAACGACATCTTAGCTCTAACCATTGTGGCGGTTAGAGAAGGTCCGCCCCACATTACATCGGTTCGCCACAGCCCTAACCTATATTGCCGAACTCCTGTGCGTTACAAATTATTATTCATTACGGTGCAGGATGCAAAATGTATGTCAGGCAAACAATAATCGCAGCCGGATAAACGTATAAAATATTCCTAAAGGCTAAAAGGCTGGGGGTCGCATGTTTTTAATCTATACAAAGCGCTTGCGCGGCAGCGTAAGTGGCAGTGTTACCATGCTGGGAGCGTTATCGCTTCCGGTATTGGCAGGCATGATCGGCTTTGGCGTCGAACTGAGCAATGGCTATGCCGAGCGCGTCGCTAACCAGAGCGTTGCGGACATGGCTGCGCTGGCGGCGGCCAATGTCTATCTGGTGAACAAGTCCGAAAGCGAGATGCGCGGCGCGGCCAGGGAAATCGCCAGCGGCTCCGGTCTGGCTGCCGATTCTGTCGATGTGTCACTCGTGGATTCGCCCGATGCCAGCGGTGTCCGCGCTGTCAAGGCCGTCGTCACGACAGACCAGCCCTATTTTTTCAGCCGCGTGTTCGGGCTGGGCACCAGCTTCGCCGTCGGCGCAACTGCCTTTGCCAAGCTGCCGCCCGCGTCAGCGCCGTGCATCATCGCGCTGGCAGAAGGCGCAAGCCATGGCGTTTCAGCGACAGGCGGATCGGGCATTTCCGCCCCTGATTGCGCGATCTGGACCAATAGCGACGCCTATGCCGAAGGTGGATCGTCGATCAGCGCCAAAGCTATCAACGCCCATGGTGCGATCCACACCCCCCCCTATGACAGCAGCATCCAGGCCGATCAGAAGACGGAGGGCGCGGCCCTGATCAGCGATCCGTTGAGCGGCAATGCCGACATGATCGCCGCCCGCAACATGATCGGCACGGTTACGCCCGTGCAGGTGCCAACCCTGTCTGCCATTCCCGCCGTTGGCATATCGGCACCAAGCGCCCAGTTCCAGCGCACATGGTGGCCCGACAATGCCTATATCTATTCCAACGGCGGCGCATCCGTTGTCGGGGTGTGGGACGGCAGCGCCTGGGTCTTCCCCGGCGGCACCTATGATTTTGATAGCATGTCGGTGACGGAAAATGTGGCGTTCAGCGGACCGACGACCATCAATGTTCGCAACAATATCACCGGCATCTGGCCCGGCATCACCATTCGTGGCAACGGCACGATCAATGTCGGTGGCAGCATCCAGAATGCCGCAGCGATCAGAATAGAGGGCGACGGCACGATCAACACCCATGGCGACGTCAGCGTTGTCGGCGGTGGGACCGGATTGGTGATCACCGGCAGCGCCAACCTGAACGTCGGCGGCAGCGTCACCAACACAGGGGCCGGATTCTGGCTGGGCAATGGCGGCTCCGCCAATGTCGCCATTGCCGGAAACCTGACCGTATCGGGCAGTTTCATGGTCGGGAGTGGCAATTTCGCCATATTGGGCCGCACGACATTGCAGGGCAGCTCGACCACGGCGATCGGCACGGGACGTCATTATTTCGGCCCGATCGACACCCAGGGCGCAACCAGCCTGACCGTCGGCGATGGCGACACCGACATTAACGGCAAGTTGAACGTGGGCGATTCATCATCAGTTCGGTTTGGCAATGGTGCCTTCGCCGTCACGAAAGATAGCTGGGGCGATGGCAACGCGATATTGACCGGCGGCAGCTCCACGCTGATCTTTGGCCACGGTCCTTTCAGCGCCAACGGCAACATCCAGGCGGCGGGGACAGTTACCTTCGGCGCGACGGCCAGCCATTATATCAACGGCGACCTGACGCTCAGCAGCAGCGCGGTGTTCGGGTCGGGTGCCTATTATATCGCGGGCAATTTCCACAACACCACCACCGGCAGCATGACCGGCACCGACATCAGCTTCATCCTGTCGGGCGATGTCGTCCTGTCGGGCAGCGCCCATCTGGCCCTGACCGCGCCCACCGGCGGCGGAACCGGGGCAATCAAGGACTTTCTTTTCATCACCGACAGCAGCAGTGCCACGGTGATCGAAGGTGGCGGCAACAGCGTATTGGCGGGCATCATCTATGTGCCAAACTCGGCCCTGACCGTCCGCAGCGGCGGCCAACTGAGCGGTGGCGGCAAATGCTGGAGCCTTGTGGCCCAGACGGTCACCGTCTTTGGTGGCGCCGGTGCCTCTACCTCCTCCTGCTCCCCCCTATCCTCATCGGGGTCAGGCAGTTCCAGCGGGGTTTCGCTGGTCCGATGATGAAAAGCACATCCATCCTCGCGCGCATCCGCCGCGACACGCGTGGCGTCGCGACCATAGAATTTGCCCTATGGTGTATCCTCATTTTCAGCGTGCTGGTCGTCAGCGCCGATTTCGGCATCTACGCCATTTACAAACAACGATTGAAGCGCGCCGTCAGCGAAGCATCCATTGCCGCGTTCAATTCGCGGAGCAATGTGGACCCGGCAAAAGTCGCCCAATATGTGACCGCGCGCGCCCATGTAGGCAGCACACCCAGCGTGAGCGTGACCTGCAATGATGGTAGCACTTGCGTCAATATCGACCGTAGCTGTGGTTGCATTTCGTCGGCCACCGGGGCGTTTGCCGCCCATGCCCAATGTGGCGGAGCCTGTCCGTCCGGCGGACTGTCGGGCTATTATCTCACCATCGCGGCGGAGGCGACGTACCATTATGTGGTGCTGCCCAATCCCTGGCTGAACGGTACGAAGATCACTGCGCGCGTCACGGTGCGGATGCAATGACCCGGCGCACGATACTGGCAGATTGCAGGGGGGCGACGATCATGGAATTCGCGCTCGTCGCGCCGATATTGCTGCTCTTCATCTTTGGCATCATCGAAGCCGGGCGGGCGTTATGGACTTTCCAGGTCGTCCAGGAGTCCGCCTATGCAACGGCGCGCTGCCTGGCCATTGGCGATCTGGAATGCGGTGACGATGACGCGGCGAAGCAATTTGCGGTGACCCATATTGCGCGGTCCGGCCTCACCCTGCCCGTATCAGGCATCGTCATCGAAAAAAATGCGACATGCGACGGAATCAGCCAAATGGACAAGGTCAGCCTGACCCTGCCCTTTCAGATGGCCGTTGGCGGTCTGGTGCCGGGTATGCCGACATCATTGCACAGTGTCGCCTGTATGCCAGCGGTCAGCGCGCCCTGACCGGCTCCCGAAAATAGCCGGGTCAATCTCCAACACCGGCACCCGCTTGCCCACGCCCGCCCGCATGTCGCCCCCCATCCCAAAGGTCACCACACTGCTCCCCGCATCGCCCAGCACCAGCGGGTCGAGCAGGATCGCGGCGCTCAGCCGGTCGCTGGTCACCTCAGTCAGCGTGCCGATCCGCGTCAACGCGAACAGCTGCCGGGCAAAGGCATAGGGCAGGCGGATGCAGCCATGGCTGGCGGGGTAGCCGGGATTATGCCCGGCGTGGAGCGCTATGCCGTCCCAGGTCAGCCGCTGCATGAAGGGCATGGGCGCATTGCTGTAGAGGTTGGAGCGGTGCCACTGGCGCTTTTGCAGGATGGGGAAGCTGCCAGTGGGGGTGCGGTGACCCTTCGTCCCGGTGGACACGCTGGCCGCGCCGATCAGCCGGTCACCGCGATAGACATGCACACGCTGCCGCGCGATACTGACGATCAGATAGAGCGGGCCACCCGCGGCCCCGTCATCGGCCCAGCGAAAGCCCCCTGGTGCCAGCGGCATATCGGCCAGCTCCGCGCGCGCGGACGGAACGCCCATAGCCAGGCAGCATAGCAGGACGAACAGCCGGGGGAAAAGCATAAGCCTTTCTTAACCATAAGCCAGCGGCGCGCCAGAGGGTGGGATGCGCTTTACCGCATTGGTCCCGACTTGGGACAGCGCCCCCCCACCCCTCTCCCGTTCGTTTCGAGCGAAGTCGAGAAACGGGGCGCACAGGTTTCTCGACTTCGCTCGAAACGAACGGAGGAGGGGTGGAACTCTCCGCTAAATCAACAGCATCTGCGCAACGGGCGCAAAGCTGCGCCGGTGCAGCGGGGTCGGTCCATGGGTCCGCAGCGCGGCGAGATGCTGCGCGCTGCCATAGCCCTTGTTGCTCTCCCAGCCGTAATGAGGGTGGGCCGTGGCCGCCTCCAGCATCATCCTGTCCCGCGCTTCCTTGGCGAGGATAGAGGCCGCGGCGATCGACAGGCACAGCGCGTCACCGCCGATGACCGCAGTGGCGGGCCAGCGCCAGTCCGGCACCCGGTTGCCATCGACCAATATATGCTGGCAATCCTGCCCCAGCGCCTCGACCGCCCGCGTCATCGCCAGCATCGTCGCCCACAAGATGTTGATCCGGTCAATCTCCTCGACACTGGCCACCCCCAGCCCCCAGCAGAACGCCCGGGCCTTGATCTCCCCCTCCAGCGCCGCGCGACGCTTGGCCGATAATTTCTTGCTGTCGTTCAACCCCTCCGGGCAATCCTCCGCCCGCAGGATCACCGCTGCCGCAACCACCGGCCCGGCCAGCGGTCCCCTGCCCGCCTCATCGACGCCCGCAACAAGTCCCGGATAATGGCGCAGTTCATGGGCAAAATCAGGCATGAAAGTGCGCAAGAAATTCTGACGGCGCACCCATCGGCCCATGCCCGCCGCCCAGCCCCGGCGCGATCGTCAACGCTGCGCGGACATAAGCGCGCGACCGCGCAATCGCGGCACCCAACGCCATCCCCTGCCCCAGTCCGGTCGCAATCCCACTGGCCAGCGTGCAACCGGTGCCGTGCGTATGTGGCGTGTCGATGCGCGGGTCGGTCCAGTCCGTGACCAGCCCCTCCGGCCCGACCAGCCGGTCAACCAGCAGCGCACCCACGCCATGCCCCCCTTTGGCCAGCACATGCGTGCCGAACCGCGCGGCAATGCCCTCGCCGCCCAGTGCCGCCAATTCGGGGATATTGGGCGTCACCAGCGTGGCGATGGCCATCAGCTTCTCGAACGCCGCAATCGTCGCCGCGTCGGCCAGCACTGATCCGCTGGTCGCCACCATAACCGGATCAAAGACGATCGGCACGTCGCTCAGGCCGGTGAGCAGTTCCGCCACCGCCATCGCCGTGTCCGCCGATCCGATCATGCCGATCTTCACCGCATCCACGCCAATGTCGCTGATGCAGCTGTGCATCTGCGCCAGCACCATGTCGGTCGGGATCGGGTGGACGCCCTGCACGCCCAACGTGTTCTGCGCGGTGATTGCGGTGATCGCGGTCATGGCGTGGCCGCCCAACATCGTGACCGCCTTCAAGTCCGCCTGGATACCCGCGCCGCCGCCACTGTCGGACCCGGCGATGATCAGGATGCGCGCAATGCTCATCCCTTATAATGACGCATGGTGGACGCCGGATTGCCTGCCAGCGCCTTGCCAGTGCGGCTCGGTCGGTCCATCAGTTCGCCGCCGCAATTGGGGCAACGATCGTCCAGCGCCTCGGCACAGGGCGCGCAAAAGGTGCATTCGAACGAGCAGATGAATGCGCCGGGTTCATCGGCGGGCAGGTCCGTGCCGCAGCGTTCGCAATCGGGGCGCATTTCAAGCATGTTTGAGATAGATCCCGTTCCGGCTGAGCCCTTCGTCTGCCTGCCAAGGCAGGCGCTCAGGATAAACTTGCCTTTGGCAAGTCGAAGCCCTTGTCTGAGCGGAGGCGAAGACACCTCCCTGCGGTCGGTGGAACCCTTCGACAAGCTCAGGGCGAACGGGTTGAGAGACGAGCATCACGCCGCCGCCTTCTCGACCGCCGCGCAGATGCGCTCCACCACGTCGCGCACCTGTTCCTCGCGGTCGCCCTCGGCCATGACCCGGATCACCGGTTCGGTGCCGGACGGGCGGATGACCAGACGGCCAACCCCGGTCAGCTCCGCCTCCGCCTGTGCGATGACGCGCTTGACGTCGTCATGCTCGAGCGGCTTGCCGCCGGAAAAGCGGACATTTTTGAGCAATTGCGGCACCGGGTCGAACTGGTGCAGCGTCTCGCTGGCGGGCTTGCCGGAGCGGACCAGCGCCGCCAGCACCTGCAACGCCGCCACCGTGCCGTCGCCGGTGGTCGCATAGTCGGACAGGATCATATGGCCCGACTGCTCGCCGCCGACATTGAAGCCACCACTGCGCATCCGCTCCAGCACATAACGGTCGCCAACGCTGGTGCGCTCCAGGCCGATCCCCTGCCCGGTCAGGAAGCGTTCCAGCCCCAGATTGGACATCACCGTCGCCACCAGCCCGCCGCCGCGCAAAGTCCCTGCCCGCGCGAAATTGGCGGCGATCAGCGCCATGATCTGGTCGCCATCGACGATCTGGCCCTTCTCATCGACCACGATCAGCCGGTCCGCATCGCCATCCAGCGCGATGCCGATGTCCGCGCCCGACGACACCACCGTTTCCTGACACAGCAAGGGTGCGGTCGATCCGCAGCCGTCATTGATGTTGGTGCCGTTGGGATTGACCCCGACCGCCACGACCGTCGCGCCCAGTTCCCACAGGGCCGACGGCGCGACCTGATAGGCCGCGCCATTGGCGCAATCGATAACGATTTTCAGGCCATCGAGCCGCAGGTCGGCGGGGAAGCTGGATTTGACCGCATGGATATAGCGACCACGCGCATCCTCGACCCGGCGGGCGCGGCCAATATCCTTGGACGCGGCCAGCGGCACCTGCTGGTCGATCAGCGCCTCGATCTTCAACTCATCCTCGTCGGACAGCTTGTAGCCGTCCGGCCCGAACAGCTTGATACCATTGTCGAAATAGGGATTGTGGCTGGCCGATATCATGACGCCAAGGTCCGCGCGCATCGAATGGGCCAGCATGGCGACGGCTGGCGTCGGGATCGGCCCGAACTGCACCACATCCATGCCGACCGCGGTAAAGCCCGCGACCAACGCATTTTCGACCATATAGCCCGACAGGCGCGTATCCTTGCCAATCACCACGCGATGGCGGTGGTCGCCGCGCTGGAAATGGGTGCCAGCCGCCATGCCGACCTGCATCGCCAGTTGCGCCGTCATCGGCCATGCATTGGTGCGCCCGCGGATGCCGTCGGTGCCGAAATATCGTCTGGTCATACGCTTCTCTTGCACCGGAGAGGCGACTGGTATCAACCCCAGAACCGTTCGGCCCTTCGACAAGCTCAGGAGAGCGAAGTCGAAGCCTTTTGCTGAGCGTAGCGAAGCAACCTCCCTGCGGTCGGTCGAACCCTTCGACTTCGCTCAGGGCGAACGGGGAGAGGGAAAGCCAAGTTTTTCTTGATCGACTTTCCAGCAGGCGCGCGGCATCCCGGCGCGATGGACAGTTTCAACGGCTTTATCGACGCGCTGTCAGGCGCGGTGTTTTTCAAGGTGCCGGTGGCGGGCGCGCAGATCGAACTGATCGTGCTGTATCTGGCGTTGCCGATGCTGTTCTTCACCCTGTGGCTGGGCTTCCCCAATATCACCCAGGTCGGGCGGGCGATCCGCATCCTGCGCACCCAGCCGGACAAGGGCGAGGCGCAGGGCGATGTCAGCCAGTGGGCGGCGCTCAGCACCGCGCTGTCCGGCACGATCGGGCTGGGCAATATAGCGGGCGTCGCGGTGGCGCTGACGATGGGCGGGCCGGGCGCGATATTGTGGATGTTCATCATCGGCTGGTTCGCGATGACGGTGAAGATGGCGGAGGTCACGCTGGGCCTCAAATATCGCATCTTTGACGAGGCTGGCCATGTCCATGGCGGACCGATGTATGTGTTGAAAGCGGTGGGCGCAGCGCGCGGCTGGCCGAAGATCGGCATGATGCTGGGCGGAGCTTACGCCTTCTTCGCCCTGTTCGGCGCGATCCCGATGGTGCAGGTGAACCAGAGTTTCGCGCAGGTGAAGGTCGTCACCGGTCTCACCAATGGCTGGGCCTATGGCGTATTTCTGGCAGGCGCGGTCGCGCTGGTGACGCTGGGCGGCGCGGCCTGGCTGGGGGAGGTCGCCAAAAGGCTCACCCCCTTGAAGGTCACGGTCTATCTGGCGGGGGTATTGGCCATCCTGGTCCTGCATCTGGACGCCATTCCGGCCGCATTGGCGCTGATCTGGGACGGGGCGTGGAACGGGCAAGCGGCGACCGGCGGCGCGGTGGGCGCATTCGTTGCCGGGATGCGCCGCGCCGTGTTCGCCAGTGAAGCGGGGGTGGGATCGGCGGTCATGGCGCATAGTCTGGCGCGCGCGCGCCATCCCGTGTCCGAAGGGCTGGTCGCGCTGCTCGAACCCCTGCTCGGCACGATGATCGTTTGCGCGCTCGGCGGCCTCGCACTTGTGGTTGCCGGAACATGGAATATAGGGCTGGAGGGGATCGCGATCACCTCCGCCGCCTTTGCGCAGGTGTCGCCCTGGTTCCCTTGGCTGCTGGCGGTCGTCGTGTTCCTGTTCGCTTACTCGACGCTGGTGGCATGGGGCTTTTATGGCTTGCAGGCATGGGGCTATCTGTTCGGCCATGGCCCAAGGGCGCAATGGACCTACAAGATCCTCTACATCGTCGCCCTGCCGCCCGCCGCCGCGATCGACCTTGGCCGGGTCGTCGGCATCGTGGACAGCAGTTTCTTCCTGATGGCGATTCCCAATGTCATCGCGCTGTATCTGTGCGCAGGCGAACTACGGCGAGACGTGCGCGCCTATCTCAACGCGCCAGAATCAGACTAAAAATCCTCCCCTTTAAGGGGAGGTGGATGGCCACAGGCCAGACGGAGGGGTGTCGCCCTCTCGATAGGGCGACACCCCTCCACCACTTCGTGGTCCCCCTCCCCTTGCAGGGGAGGATTTTTGCTCGTCCTGCCAAGCGTAGATTATATAAAACAAGATGCTGTCGGCCAAAAAGAAAACCCCGCCGGGTAAGGGCGGGGCTTTCTCCTGCTTGGGAGCAACTCAAATTCAGATCTTGTCGCCGAGCGCGCCCTTGACCGAACCAGCGACGTCCTGCGCCGTACCCTTGGCCTTCTGAGCCTTGCCTTCGGCTTCCAGACGCTCATTGTCGGTCGCCTTGCCGATGCCTTCCTTGACGGCACCAGCGGCCTTGTTGCCAGCGGCCTTCAGCTTGTCGGTTGCTTCACCCATCTGATTTACTCCTTGCGTGATTTCCTCAACCTAAACGAGCGCATGGAGAAAGGGTTTCCGCCGGAACGCAGGCGTAACGTTACTTTTCAATAACATCGCGGCGCATCGGTGCGAGTTTGGACAGAAAGCGGTTCTGCGCCTGAAAGCTCACACCCTCCTCGCCCATCGCCCGCTGGAGCGTTTCGACTAGCCGATTCATGTCCGCCTTCTGCACGCCCAGATCCTTGTGCGCACTGGCCATGTCGCGCCCGGTGTAATTGCACCCGGCGTTCAGGATGAAACAGAATTGTTCGAACAAGGTGCGCTTTAGGCGGACCTGATCATGATTGGCGAAAATCTCGCCAATGACCGGATCGGCAAAGATGATCGCGACGAAGCGGTCGACGATGCGGCGGATGCCGTCCTGTCCGCCAAAGGACTTGGCCATGCCGTCCCCCTCAAACGGCGCGGCTCCTGCATGTCGGTTGTCCGCAACATAGGGATCGACAGCGGTTTCGCCCGGCAGCGCATGGGGTGCCTGCAACAGCAGCAGCGACAATATGATGGACATGGGATTGCGTCCTTTTAGAAGGCGGTCTGGAGTTGGAGGAATACGCCGCGCTGCTTCTTCACCGTGGCGATCGATCCCAGGTCGGCATAGGCAATGGTCGCGGTGACATTGCGGCTGATCGCGACGGCGGCAAAGGCGTCGAACCAGTCATCCTCCCGCGCGATATTCAGATTGTCGGGCTTGCGCCGATATTCGCCGCCAATCGCGATGCGCCGCGACAATTGCCAGGCAGCCGATCCTTCGAACTGGAGGGTATGGCCGCCTTGCTTGCCGCCGCCAAAGCCGAGCAGTCCCATCTGGTTCGCTTTGGTCAGACGCGCAGTGCCGGACAGTAATATGGAGCGGGAGAGGAATAATTTGCTGACGGAGGCATAATAATCGACGCCCTCGTCATTCTTGGCACCGATAGCCCGGACAATCGCGCCCTGATTGTTGTTCTTATACTGGATGCCGACCGCGATGGCGGGCAGCCGGTCATAGACCAGATCGCCTGCGACACGGACCTTCGCGCCGAATATATCCTGCGAAAAGGCATAGTCTTTCCCCAACCCCAGCGCCGCGCCAATCTCGTTCGTGTTGAAATCCTGATGCGTGTAGCTCAGCTCGATCCGGTCTCTGATGCCGATCGCCACGCCCGCGCTCTGATAGTCATAATCCTTGACCTCGACCAGCGTGCCATGGGCCGACAGGCCGATGCCGTCGGACGTCTCATTGCCTGCGATCACCGCCCAGGGGGTCAGGCCACCGCCCGATGCGCCTTCGAGCGAGGTGATCCCATTGGTCAGCAGCAATTTGCCGCCATTGCGGATCGGTCTGGCCATGCCCTGTTGCGGCGACACAGCGGCCAGCATGAGGGCGCCAAGCAGGAGAGGACGGAAATAGGTCATGATCGGCTGTTAGGCAGAACATGGTTAAAATAGGGTTCACCACCTTGGCCCTCCGAAAATATGATCCAAAATGAACTAAACATTTGTTCAATATTTCCATTTACCAAGCGTAACCATGAACGACTCACGCCTACTCCTTGCTGCCCTGTCTTTGATCGCCACCCCGGCAATCGCGGGTGACCTTGATCTTCGGATCGTCGATTCCGCTGGTCGCCCGGTCAGTGACGCGGTCGTCACCGTTCGCCCTGCGGGCGGCATCCCGGCCGGGCAGATCCGCTTTCCCTGGGGCACCACCATGGTGCAGCAGAATATCGCCTTTGCACCCCATGTGCTGATCGTACCCGTCGGCGCGACGGTGAAATTCCCCAACAAGGACAAGGTGCGGCACCATGTCTATTCCTTCTCCAAACCCGCCAAGTTTGAAATCAAGCTGTTCGGGCAGGATGAAAGCCGCAGTTATACCTTTACCAGCGCAGGCGCTGTTGCGCTGGGTTGCAATATTCACGACGCGATGAGCGGCTTCATCAAGGTGGTCGACACCCCCTTTGCCACCAAGAGCAATGCCGCAGGGCAAGCGCGGATCAACGGGCTGGCGACCGGCACAGCGCAGGTCACGGTGTGGCACCCCCTGCTCAAGGGCAAGGATAATGAATTGCTGATCAACCTGCCCATTCCTGGCAGCGGCACGGTGAGCAAAAGCGTGCCATTGGCGTTGCGCGCCTCCAAATGACCCGCGCGCTCCGCCTGAAACGACTGTGGCGGCGCTCGCGGCGCGCGGCGCAGTCGACCCTGACGATCAGGATGACGCTCTTCTACGGCGCCCTGTTCGTCGCGGTGACGACGCTGACCTTGTTCGGCACGCGCAATGCCATCGAAAGCTATGCCGAAAATGTCATCCGGCTCGAAATGAACGTCGGCAGCGCGCTGTTCGACCGGATTTCGGCGATGCAGCTGCGCCAGCTTGGTCAGGGGGCCGACGTGCTGGCCAGCGATTTCGGCTTCCGCGAGGCTGTCGGCACCGGTGACGCCCCGACGATCGAGTCCGCGCTGCACAGTCTGGAAGGGCGCTTCCAGCTCGACCATGCGCTGTTCGTCGCGGTCGATGGCACGGTGGTGGGCGACATCAACGATCTGAGCCGCCCGGAACAGGATCAGCTTTACGACGCGCTCGACGCCGGGCGCACGCAAGGCGTCGTGCGATGGGGCACGGACAGCCATATCGCGGCGGCGGCGCCCGTGCGCGCCCCGACGCTGACCGGCTGGGTCGTCTTTGCCCGCAACATGGGTCCGGCAGACCTCAATGCGCTGGCGAAACTCTCCTCGATCGACCTGCATCCCCAACTCATGCCGCTGGCGCGTGTCGCGCGGGCAGACAAGGCCGATGGCGGCCTGCGCGAAGTCATGCGCGATGGCGAACTGATGCTGGTGCAGACCCGGCCGGTCGAAACGCTGATTGAGACGGCGCCTGAAATGCTGGTGCTGGAATATAGTCTGACCCGCGCCATGGCGGGCTATGCCCCGATCCTGTGGGCCTTGTTCGGCTTTGGCGCGGTTGGCGCAGTGCTGGCCGTGGCTGGCGCATTTGCCGCATCCCGACGCCTGACCAAGCCGATCGTCGCGCTGGAGGCTGCCGCCCGCAAGGTGAGCGCGGGCGAACATGCGCAGGTGAAGGTGGAGACGCGCGACGAGATCGGGCGGCTGGCGCAAAGCTTCAACCGCATGGTCGATGCGGTCGAGGCGCGCGAGGCGCAGATCGCGCACATGGCCTTTCACGACGCGCTGACTGGCCTGCCCAACCGGGCGATGCTGCGCGAACAGGTCGCGCTGGGCCTGACCCGCGCCGAGGGCGGCCATCTGATGCTGTTCAGCATCGACATCGACAATTTCAAATCAATCAACGAATCATTGGGCCACCCGATTGGCGACGCGCTGCTGTGCGACGTCGGCACGCGGCTGGCCGCGGCCTGCCCCAGCGGCTTTATCGCCCGGCTGGCGGGCGACGAATTTGCGGTCAAGCTACGCGCAGGCGGACAGACCGCCGATCAGGCGGGTCGCGCCATCGTCGCCGCCCTGGCCGAACCCTTCGACATTGACGGCCATCGCATCATCGTCAGCGCCAGCGTCGGCATCGCGCTCAGTCCGCAGGACGGCGCGGACGCGACCAGCCTGCTCAAAAATGCCGAACTCGCGCTGCACCGGGCCAAGAGCGAGGGCAAAGGCAGCCATCGCTTCTTCGAAAGCGCCATGGATGCCGAGGCGCAGGCCCGCCGCGCGCTGGAAACCGATCTGCACGATGCACTGCGCAAGGGCGAACTCGCGCTGCATTTCCAGCCGCTGTTCGGCCTGTCGCAAAATCGCGTCACCGCGTTCGAGGCGCTGCTGCGTTGGCAGCATCCCACGCGAGGCATGGTCTCACCGGTCCATTTCATCCCGCTGGCGGAGGAAACGGGCCTCATCATCCCGATCGGCGAATGGGCGCTGCACGAAGCCTGCCGCATTGCCGCGACCTGGCCCGACCATATCCGTGTCGCCGTCAACATATCGCCGATCCAGTTTCGCAGCCCGAATCTAGCCGCCGTGGTGCTGCAAGCACTGGCCCGGTCCGGCATCGCACCCAACCGGCTGGAACTGGAAATCACCGAAAGCCTGTTCATCGACAATGTCGAGGCGACTTTATCCTCGCTCCACAGCCTGCGCGCGCTGGGCGTTCGGGTGGCGCTCGATGATTTCGGCACCGGCTACAGCTCGCTCAGCTATTTGCGCAGCTTTCCCTTCGACAAGCTCAAGATCGACCGCAGCTTCATCGTCGATCTGCTGGAGCATAAAGGCGCGACCGCCATCATCCGCGCGATCACGACACTGGCCGACGCGCTGGGGATCGAAACCACCGCCGAGGGGGTGGAGCATAGCGACCAGCTCGACATATTGCGCGCCGAAGGATGCGGCCAGATCCAGGGCTATCTGTTCAGCCGCCCGATCCCGGCGCAGGATGTAGAGGCACTGCTGGGCAAGCTCGACGGCGCGCGCAAGGCGGCCTAAGCGCATCGTCGCGCCAGATTGAACCTACCTCCGTTCGTTTCGAGCGAAGTCGAGAAACGTAACACACAGGTTTCTCGACTTCGCTCGAAACGAACGGAGGTTAGGGGGCTAGGTGCTTATCCCCGCGCGGCGACGATCCGTTCGATCAACACCACATCATCCACCTTATCGGCATCAATACAGGCTTCGGCTTTCTCCATCGCCACCAGCCGGGCAACCAACCCGAAGCGCCGCCCGATCCGGGCCATGCCGCCGCGCAACGTCAACAGGCGCAGCAATGTGCCGATCAGCGCGACCGGACCAAAGGCCGACACGATCTTCCAGCCCTTTTTGCGGTCCTGCTCGACCTCCTGCCACAGGGCGATGACGGGCCGCGCCCGGTCACTGCCGAACCAGAAGATATTGGCCCCCGACCACCAGCCATCGCGAAATTTGAGCCAGGTGCGGCGCGACCCCGGATAGCGCGCCAGCAGCGTCGCCCGCTCCACCATGGCGACGGCAATGTCCGCCCCCGCCGCCTCGCGGGTAAACTGGTCCAGCATCGCGCTATCGAGCAGCACATGGTCGGCGGTGGTCAGCAAAATCGGAAACGGCACATCGTCCCGCTCCAGCAGCGCCAGCAGTGACGAGGCAATCCCCGCCCCGCTCTGCTCGAACCGGACTTGCGGATGGTTGGCCAGCCATGCCGTCGCGGGATCGGCAGCAAAGGAATCAGCCGATTGGGTCAGGACAATGACCTGCCCCACCGCCGGATGCGCCAGCAACGCGCGCGCAGGATGATTGATCATCGGCTCGCCCGCCACCGGTACCAGCGGCTTGATCGCCACCCCTGCCGCCACGGCGAGAGGATCAGGCGTGGGCCGTGATCCGGCGAGCAGGATGGCGGTAATGGGCGCGATCATGTCCGCCCTCTACCCAAGCAGGGGCAGCACGGAAAGCGGGTTGTTGGATAATCCTCCCCTGTAAGGGGAGGATTATCCAAATCGCTATTTCCCGCTCGCCACCGGCGCGACCGCCTTTTGCGCGAAACGATCCTGCTGCCCGACATGCAGCGCCTTGTACTGCGCCAGCTTCGCGCGGAACGCGGACAGCTCGGCGCCTGCCAGTTGCGCCGTCGTCGTGAATTTCACCGACAGCGGGTTGATCGTCCCGCCATTGCGATAGAGTTCATAATGGAGATGCGGCCCGGTCGACAGACCGGTGGAGCCGACATAGCCGATCACCTGCCCCCGGCGGACCCGCTGGCCCGGCGCGGCGGCAATGCGACTCATATGCGCATAACCCGTGGCCAGACCACCGCCATGCTGGATGCGGACATAATTGCCATGCCCGCCATGCCGCCCGGCAAAGGCGACAACGCCATCGGTAACGGCATAGATGGGCGATCCGTAACGCGCGGCGAAATCGATACCCGCGTGCATCCGCGTATAGCCCAATATAGGGTGCCGCCGCTGGCCATAGCCCGACGTCATCCGCCCCGCGACGGGCGAGGATAGCACGCCGCGCCGTTCGCCTACGCCCGATGCCTCGAACCATTCGGTGCGGCCATCCTTGGTCCAGCGCAGCATATCGACCGTCTTGCCGCTGGCGCGCTTCAGGCCTGCATAGAGAAGATCGCCCACCTCAACGTCGCCGGTTTCGGCGCGGCGATAGGCAGTCACGATATCATAGCGGTCCCCCGCCCCGATCCCGCCCAGATCGACCTGACCCGCAATCACGCGCAGGAAGGCCTGCACCGCCTTGGGCGGCGCACCGGCGGCGCGCGCGGAGCGATAGATGCTGTCGCCGACCACGCCCTGAATCCGCAGCGGCGTATCATCGACGCGGATGGGAATACGCTTGACCGACAGCACGCCACCGGTGCGCGTCAGTTCCAGCCCCAGGTCGAGCCGGGCGCGGAACGCCAGCTTGTCGAGCGGCCGTGGCCGGTCGCGGCTGGCGCGGCGGCCCAACATGATGTCGAGGCGCGTGCCGGGCTTCACCCCGCCGGCAATATCACCGCCGACCAGTGCATTGATCGTCGCGACGTCACCCCCGCTGACGCCAGCGCGCGACAGTGCGCGCGACAGCGTATCGCTGCTGCCAACCTGTGCGTTCAATTCGATTTGGGGCCGTTCGGGCGTCTGGCGCAGCGGCTGCACCGCATCGGTCGATCCCATGCGATGGCCACTGTCCGCGCCCAGCGCCAGCGGCGTGATCATCTGACTGCGCACTTCGTCAAACTGCTTGTCGCCCAGCACAGCACCCGGCGCACCGGGCAGAGGCTGAAAACCGGGCGAGAGATACAGCGCCGTGCCGCACAGGCCGATACAGGTGGCAAGGCCACGAAACCATGTCAGGCTGCCGACGCGCTGGCCAAGGTCGGGGACCAGTTCCACCTCGTCCGACCATATGCGCAACCGCGCGCGCCAGTCCTGTGGTGGCGGGGCTACCGGCGTCCGGGCAAGTGAATCGGCCAGCCACAGCGACATGGACGCGCCGCCCTGTTGCGAACCGAACTGGCTTTCCTGAAACAAACCCGCGACCCCCAGGGCATTTTTATCATTGCGTCCGCAACGGCCCCGCGCGCCGTGCGTCGAGCTTCACTGTTGTGAACCCCCAAGGTTAAAGTCAATTTAAGACGGCCCTGTGACACACAGCCGTGCGACGAACGGTGCCAGTGGTCCGACAGGATCGTGCAGCGCCACGGAACCTCTAAATCCGCTTGCCCCCGGCCCCGTCCTGCCCGACAGAATGGGTCATGGTCCAGTTCACCCGTTCGCCCGTCACCGCCGTTCTGGGTCCGACCAACACCGGCAAGACCCATCTGGCCGTCGAACGGATGTGCGGCCATTCGAGCGGCATGATGGGATTCCCGCTTCGGCTGCTGGCCCGCGAAGTCTATGACCGGGTGGTGGCGATCAAGGGACCGGCCCAGGTCGCGCTGATCACCGGCGAGGAAAAGATCGTGCCGCCGCAGGCCCGCTATTTCCTCTGCACCGCCGAATCCATGCCGCTCCAGAGCGACTATGCCTTCGTCGCGCTGGACGAAGCGCAGATCGGCGCCGACCCCGAACGCGGCCATATCTTCACCGACCGGCTGCTGCGCGCACGCGGGCGCGAGGAAACGATGATCCTTGGCTCCGCTAGCATCGCCCGGCTGGTCAAATCGCTCATCCCCGATGTCGACATTATCGGCCGTCCGCGTTTTTCCACCCTCTCCTATGCCGGCGCGAAGAAGCTGTCCCGCCTGCCCAAACGCTCCGCCATCGTCGCCTTCTCCGCCGAAGAAGTCTATGCCGTCGCCGAAATGCTGCGGCGCTTTCGTGGCGGCGCAGCAGTGGTGATGGGCGCACTCAGCCCCCGCACCCGCAATGCACAGGTGCAGATGTTCCTGAATGGCGAGGTCGATTATCTGGTCGCGACCGACGCCATCGGCATGGGGCTGAATCTCGACGTCGCCCATGTCGCCTTCGCCTCGCTGCGCAAATTCGACGGTCGCCGCAGCCGTCGCCTGACAGTGGCGGAAATGGCGCAGATCGCCGGGCGCGCAGGCCGCCATCACAAGGACGGCACCTTCGGCAGTCTGGGCGGAGAGGACGGCAATGCCGCCTTCACCCCTGAAGAGATCGAAGCGATCGAAACGCACCGCTTCCCACCCATCGACCATCTCTACTGGCGCGATGGCGCGCCCCGCCTCGATAGTCTGGCGACCCTGATCGCCGATCTGGAGGAACGGCCCGACCGCCCCGAACTGCGCGCCGCGCCCGAAGCGGTCGATCTCGCTGTCTTGAAGCGCATGGCCGCCGATCCTGCCGTCATCGACCGGGTTCGCGGGCAGCGGCAGGTCGCGCGGCTCTGGGACGCCTGTGGCCTGCCCGATTTCCAGAAACTGGGCGCGGACCATCATGCCCGCACCGTCAGCCGCATCTGGCATTTCCTCTCGGACGGGACCGGCCATATCCCGCGCGACTGGTTCGCGCAGCAACTCGCCCGGCTCGATTCGGTGCAGGGCGACATAGACACGCTGTCGGGCCGGATCGCGGCGGCGCGGACATGGGCCTATATCGCCCATCGCGCCGACTGGCTCGCTGACCCCGCAGAGATGGCCGAACGGACCCGCGCGCTGGAGGAAAAACTGTCGGACGCGCTGCACGCCGCGCTGACGCAGCGCTTCGTCGACCGGCGCACCACCGTCTTGTTGCGTGACATCGGCCAAAATGTGAACCAGTTACCCGTGACGGTAGAGGCGGACGGCCACGTCTGTGTAGATGGCGAAACGATCGGGCGACTTGACGGCTTCCGATTCTCGGTCGATCCCGCTACGCGCCATCAGGACAGGAAATTGCTGTTGGCTGCGGCGGAAAGGCGCCTTGGAAAGGTATTACGGGTGAAGGCAGACGAATTGATCGGCGCGGCGGACGTGAATTTCGCGCTTCTGGACGCAGCGGGCGACGCGCCCGGCATCGCGTGGAACGGTACGCCGGTCGCCGCCTTGCTGGCGGGGCCAACCCTGCTGACGCCCGAAATCCGGCTGGATCGCGCGATTTTGGCGCTGGATCAGGATGTGCAGAAACAGATAACATCGCGCCTGACCAACTGGGTCGATGCGCAAAAGCAGAAGCATTTGCTGCCGCTGGTCAAGATGGCCGAAAGCGCCGCCGACCCACAGGTGCCGCCCGTGGTGCGCGCCGTATTCGCGCAGCTGGGCGACGCAGGCGGGGTCAGCCCGCGCACCGATCTCGATTCGGCCCTCGGCCATCTGGACAAGGATCAGCGCCATTTGCTGCGCCGGGCGGGCATCGATATCGGCGTGCTGGATCTTTATCATCCCGGCCTGCTCAAGCCCGGCGCGGCGCGCTGGCGCGGCGCGTTGCTCGCGGCACGGATCAGCAAGCCCTGCCTGCCTTTACCGCTGCCTGGCCTTACCCTGATCCCGGCTGGCGAAAAATTCGACCAGATGGGCGCGCGGATCGCAGGCTTCCGCACCTTTGGCGAACAGATGCTGCGCATCGACATGGCCGAACGCATGGCCCGCACCGCGCATGAAGCTATTGCCAAGGGTGAAGCCTTCACCACCACCAGCCCGCAGATCGTCTCGCTGGGCCTGTCCGAAGCCGCGTTTCTCGCCCTGATGCGCGCCGCGGGTTTCCGTGCCGTGGAAGGCGCAGAGGAAGGCAAGCCCAACTGGGTGTTCAAGGGTCGGCAAAAGGCGCGCCCACCCCAGAAGCAGCCCGCCCCGGCGCGCGACGGCAAACCACGCGGCAAGCCCGCAACCCCGCCCGCCGCCGCAATGCCTGCCAGAGCGCCAGCGGCCCCCGCCAACAACGCCTTTGCCGGTCTCGCCGCGCTGCTCGGCCGCAATGGCTGATCCGGTCGCGGTGGGCGGCCATGGCCCGACGCTGCGCATCGACAAATATCTTTGGTTCGTCCGGCTCTGCCCCAGCCGGTCGAGCGCGCAGAAACTGGCCGAAGACGGCCATATCCGCGTCAACGGTCGTCGCATAGAACGCGCCCACGCCGCCATCCGCGTGGGCGACCTCATCACCTTCCCCCATGGCCAGGGCGTGCGCGTGGTGCGGGTAGCGCAACTACCGGTGCGGCGCGGCGCGGCGGTCGAGGCGCAGACCTGCTATGACGAACTGACGATCGGGGGGTGAGGGACAAGATCGACGCCAATCATCGGCCCATGCCAGAAATTCACCGGCCCACATTTGTAAAAATGTAGGCAACAATCTATATAGCGTGAATGAGCCGCCTCACAATCGACATCACCGACCAGCAGCATCAAAGCCTCAAGGCGATGGCCGCGCTGCAAGGCAAGACGATCAAGCAATATACGCTCGAACGGCTGTTCCCGACACAGGCCGATGGCGACCAGGCATGGGATGAGTTGCGCGACCTGCTGCAACAACGGATCGCGGAAGGCCTTGCGGGCAATGTTTCACCGATGAACGCCGAGGATATCATCGCGGATGAATTGAGCCGGAACCGGCACGCTTGACACCAGCCTATGTCCTGACCGCGACGGCGGCGACCGAATTACGCGATATTGTTTCTTACACCTACACGCGCTGGGGCGACCGTCAGGCAGGCCTCTATTCCGCAAAACTGCTGAACTGTATGAATGCCGTGGCCACCGGGCGCGGCATATTTCGCGATATGGACGCGCTGCATCCCGGCCTTCGCATGATCCGATGCCAACGCCATTATATCTTCTGCCTTATGCGCGAAATTGGCCCAGCCCTTATCGTCGCTCTGCTTCACGAGCGGATGGACCTGATGATGCGTTTGGCCGAACGTCTGGAAAGTCAGAGCAAATAGCCATTTCTGCACGCACGCTTCATTAACCCCAATAACAGCGTGAACTCCCACCCCACCAAGCGCAAAACCACCCCTACGCGCCCGCCAACATTATCCTCATTGACCTTGCGCGTGGCTGCGCATAGCAGGACCGCGCTTTTCCAACCAAGAGTGCCCTGACAATGACCTATGTCGTGACCGACAACTGCATCCGCTGCAAATATATGGATTGCGTCGAGGTCTGCCCCGTGGACTGTTTCTACGAGGGCGAAAATATGCTGGTCATCAATCCGAGCGAATGTATCGATTGCGGCGTGTGCGAACCGGAATGCCCGGCCGAAGCCATCCTGCCCGATACCGAGAATGGCCTGGAAAAATGGCTGGAACTCAACACCAAATATTCGGCTGAATGGCCCAACATCACGGTCAAGGGCGAAGCGCCTGCCGACGCCGACGCCATGAAGGGCGTTGAAGGCAAGCTGGAAAAGTTTTTCTCGCCCGAACCCGGTTCCGGCGACTGATCCGGGCGGCCCTGCGCCGCCCCGCCGACTCCTGTTTTGCGTTGCACTCCCGGCGATTATGTCCGGGGGTGGTAATTTTGTTACGAATCTGCTAATGTGCTTTCCAACGGTCGGACACCCTCCTGTCCGTCCCTGGAGAATTAGCTTCATGTCCTGACGGTGGCGCCGTGGACCCCCCATGCATATGCCCCTTGCGCATATGTTCCGCGACGGCCCCGTTCCCCGGTTGATTGGAAAGGTTCCAAATGGCTGCCAAGGCGCTGTCCTTTGACGTTGGTGATTATGTCGTTTACCCCAAGCATGGCGTGGGCCGTGTGATCGAACTGCAAAAGGAGCAGATCGCCGGCATGGAGCTGGAACTATATGTGCTCCGCTTTGAAAAAGAGCGCATGACGCTCCGCGTGCCGACCAACAAGGCCGAAGGCGTCGGTATGCGCAAGCTCTCGTCCAACAAGACGCTCGAAGAATCGATGGAAACATTGAAGGGCAAGCCCAAGGTCAAGCGCACCATGTGGTCGCGCCGCGCGCAGGAATATGAAGCGAAGATCAATTCGGGCGACCTGGTGTCGATCGCAGAAGTGACGCGCGACCTCTTCCGGGCCGACGACCAGCCCGAACAAAGCTATTCCGAACGCCAGATTTTCGAGGCTGCGTCCAGCCGCCTCGCCCGCGAACTGGCGGCGATGGAAGAAACGGACGAACCCGCCGCGCTCAAGAAGATCCTGGCGATCCTCAACGAAGCCGCGCCAAAATATGTCAAGGTTGAAGGCTGACATCAGCCATTGACGCGAAAAAAGGGCGCGCCTTGCGAATGGCGCGCCCTTTTTTTTGCAGCGATGCGCGGGCTTATTCGCCCTTGGTGTCGACCGCATCCTTGGCCGCATCGCCGACATCGCTGGCGGCCTGCCCGACTTGCGTCGCGGCGCTTGTGACGGCATTATCCTTGCTCGTCTCGCTGCTGACCAGGAAGAAAGCGGCAACTGCCACCACGACCACCAGCAGCAGGATCGCAAAGGTCATGCCGCCGCTGCTGCGCTTTTCGATCACCGTTGTCGTCGTCGTTGCCGGACGCTCCTGATAGTCGGCCATGAAACTCTCCTCATCATCATCATAGATGGCCGCATAATGCGCGGAGGAGGGAGAGGGTTCCGGCCTGTCAGCGCCGCAGCATCCGATCCAGCGCCGTGGCAATCGCCGTCATGCCCGCCAGATTGGGGTGATAAGGGGTGAAGGGATCAACACCCTCCCGCGCGAACAAACCATTGGCCCAGGGTTGCGCTGCACAGGCGTCATGGGCCTGCGACAGCGCCGATGCCCGCAGCACATCGGCCCCCGCCCGCCGCGCGGCGCTGGCGGTTTCCTTGGCCAGACGCCTGGCAATAACCCGCATATTCGCGGCATCCTCGGTCGACAGCGGCACTTGACGACAGAGCGCACCCGACGGCACCAGCGTCACATAATCCACGAAAATCAGCCGCGCACGCGGCGCACGACGGCGAACCTCCGTGGTTATCCGGTCCAGACTGGCGGCCAGCGTCGCCCATGCCCCTTCGGTCGGGACCGCAGGCGGGCTGCTTGCCTGCTGCCGGACCGCCATCCCGTTGCACATCGCAGCGGCTGATGCAGGCAAATCGCCTCCACCCTTGCAGGACGCGATGAACAGGTGACCGACATAACCAACATCATTGCCGCCGATGGTAATCGTCACCAGCGCGGTGTCGGCGGTCAGCGCGTCAAGCTGCGGCGGCAATTCATTCCATGGTCCCAGCAGATGCGCGCTGGTCGCGCCGCCGCAACTGACATCGACCAGATCAAGCTGCCGCAACCGTGCCAGTTGCCGGGCATAATTGTCGCGCGACCGGGTGCAGCGCGTGGCGGGACTGTCCGCTGACACGGTAACGCCCGGCCCCGCCGCGAACGAACTGCCCATGGCGACATAACGGGCGGACGGCGCAATGGGCGCTTTCGCCACATCGGGCGCAGCCGCGCAACCGGCCAGCAGCAAGGCTCCGAAGAATGTTCCGATGGCTTGCCTCATAGCGGCACGAACGCCCCCTTGGCGCGATCCTTGACCACCGCATCGGCGCGGAACACCGAACCGCTCATCGTGATATAGATGCCCGGATCGGCCACCTGCGCCGTCGCAAAGGCCATGCCCAGATTGAAACTGGCATCGCTCTCGCCAAAGCGGGCCGGGGCCAGCGCGCCGACCAGCACCACCGTCTTGCCGGGGATGTCGGCCAGTGCCTTGGCGGTGTCGGTCATCGTGTCGGTGCCATGGGTGATGACGATATGGCTTTCCGGCGCAGCAGCGACGCGGGCATAGATCAGCGCCCGGTCGGCATCGTCCAGTTCCAGACTATCCTTGCGCACGATTTCCTCGATACGGAAGGGCCGCTTGACCCGCGCCACGTCCAGCAGCCGGGCCATCACCGTTTCACCGACCTGATAGTCGGACAGGGCATCGAAATAGATTTTGTCGATCGTGCCGCCGGTCGTCAGGATCAGGATGGGCGTTTCGGGGGATAACATGACAAGGCTCCGATGAAGATTACGCGCCGCGCGCCATCGCTTCGCCACGATCGCGGGCGGCGGTCAGCGTGTCGGTGAGCAATGCCAGCAGCCGGTCGTCGGCGTCCAGCACATTCATTCCCTCGCGCGTCATGCCGCCGGGGCTGGCGACGCGATCGGCCAGCACGCCCGGACTGTCGCCGGTGCGGGCACTCGCCCGCGCAGCCATATTGGCCGAACCCTGCACCGTCGCCAGCGCCATGCGCGCGGCCTGATCGGCGGGAATGCCCAGCGCCTCGCCCGCCCGTGCCAGCGCGTCGATGAAACGGAAGAGGAAAGCGGGGCCGCAGCCAGACAGCGCCGTCACCTGATTGAACAAGGCTTCTGCGCCGACCCATTCGGCAAGGCCCAGCGGTTCAATAAGCGCCGCAATATCCGCCCTCGCCTGCACTGACGTGGCATCATCAGCGAACAATGCAGTAACGCCCTCGCCCAGTCCCACTGGCAGGTTTGGCATCGCCCGCACCATATCCCGCACAGCCGGAAAACGCGCCCGCAAATCAGCCAGCGGCGTACCCGCAAGGATAGAGACGATCCGTGTGTCCACCCCGCATAAGGGCGCCAGCGCCGCGGCGACATCGGCAATCTGATAGGGCTTCATCCCCAGCAGCACGGTCGTCCGGGCGGGCAGCGTGGGCGGGTAATCCGTCACCACCGTCACCCCATCGGCCACCGGACGCCCGCTTGGGCGCAGCACCGTCACCCGTGCGGGATCCAGCCCGCAATCCAGCCAACGCACCAGCATCTGCCCGGCCATATTGCCGCAGCCGATAAGGAACAGATGATCGGGCCAGCGGATCGCCACGCGCTCAGGCCTCGCCGCGGGTTTCGATCAGGCTCGCGGCAATCGCCTCGGTCGGGCTTTTGCCGCCCCACAGCACGAACTGGAAAACCGGATAGAAACGCTCGCACTCGTCGATCGCGGTTTCGACCAGCAATTGCGCCTGATCCAGCGTCAGCGTGCCGCCCGCGCCCAGCAATGCGCCATGGCGGAACAGGATGATGCCGCTCGACGACCATAGCTCGAAATGGCCCAGCCACAGTTGCTCGTTGATCAGCCCCAGCGTCTCGTAGATCGTGCCGCGCTTTTCGTCGGTGACGCGAATGTCTGGCAGCGCCAGCAGTTGCAGCACCTGATCCTCGTCGCGCCAGATGCCGCGCAGCTCATATTGCGCCCAGCTGCCTTGCGTATTGGCGACGATCTCATCCTCGCCAACCTGCTCGTAGGTCCAGCCATGCGCCTCGAAAAAGGCCGCCAGCATGTCGATCGGCGCGGCTTCCTGGCCGCCATGCTCAAACTCGTCACTATCCATCATCGGCGCGCCTTAACACCGCGCACGGCGAAAGGACAGACAGGATCAGTCCGCTTCAACGGGCTTGGTCTTGGTCGCCTTGACAGTCTTTTTGACCGGTTCGGACGTCTTGCCTTCCAGCGCGTCGATGCGGGCCTTGAGCAGTTCGACCTCTTCGCGCGCAGCCGCCGCCAGCGCCTTGACCGCGTCAAATTCCTCACGCGACACGAAATCCGCGCCGCCCATCCATTCCTTGGCCTTTTCGCGCGCATTGGCCTCAAACTCACGGCTCATGCCCGCCACGGTCCCGGCCGCGCCATTCACCAGCTTGGCCAGATCGTCGAAAAAGCGGTTCTCGCTCTGCATGATGCTCATCCTCTCAACTGGCGCGGCAACCGCGCCAAAAATCATATCTGGGTCTGGAGCGCGGGCGCGACAAGGGTTTCCGCGTCCGGGTTCAGGCGATTAATCTCATAATTGAGGAAGGAGGCGAAGGCCAGCCATGCCAGATAGGGCAACAACAACCATCCGGCGACGCGGCGGATACGGCTGAACAGCCAGGTCGTGATCGCCACCAGCACGAACAGGGTCAGGATCAGCACCAGCGCGCTACCGACCTGATGCGCGCGGAAAAAGAGCGGCGACCAGGCGAGGTTCATGACAAACTGGACCAGAAACAGGGTGATCGCCAGGCCCCGCCCCTTCGCCCCGCGCGCGTGCAGCACGATCGCCAGTGCCAGTGCCATCGCGATATAGAGGATGGTCCACGCGACGCCGAACACCCAGCCCGGCGGCATCAAAGCGGGCTTTACCAGCGCGTCGAACCAGCGATTGCCAAAGCCGCTATTGGCGAACTGGCCCGACAGGAAGCCCAGTAGGACGATGACCGGCACGGTCACCAGCGCCCAGCGCAGATAGGCTAGGCGCAATTGGCCGGGGGACGCGATTTCGTTCATCGGCAACGCTTCTCCACGCTCATCCTATTCGGCCGGATCGGGCGAATCCTTCAACGCCGAATCCAGCTTGCGACCAACGGTTTGCGGAGAAAGTGTCCGCTTCGCAACACGCGAATAGAATATGGGGATCAGGAACAGCGTGATCAGCGTCGCCAGGCTGACCCCGAACACGATGACCACACCGATGGAGTTGCGCGCCGCAGCCCCCGCGCCGCCACGAATCACCAGCGGCAGGGCGCCGATAGCCGTGGCAATCGACGTCATCAGGATCGGCCGCAGGCGGCGGGTGGCGGCCTCGCGAATAGCCTGCGCCACCTCCAGCCCCTCGTCGCGCAACTGGTTGGCGAACTCGACGATCAGGATGCCGTTCTTGGCCGCCAGACCCACCAGCATGACGATGCCGATCTGGCTGTAGAGGTTGATCGACCCGCCCGTGACGATCAGGCCAAGCACGCCGCCTGCCACCGCCAGCGGCACCGTGGCGATGATCACGCCTGGGTGGATGAAGCTCTCAAATTGCGCCGCCAGCAGCAGATAGACGATCAGGATGGTGAGGCCGAAGATCAGCCAGATCGACCCGCCGGTTTCGCGCAGCGACTGACTTTCGCCGCGATAGCCGATCGCCAGCACTTCGGGCGACTGGCGCGCTTCATTCTCCAGAAAGGCCAGCGCCTGCCCCAGCGACGTACCGGGGGCCAGCGCCGCGGTCAGCGTGATCGCGCGCAGCTTGTTATAGCGGTTGAGCTGACGCGGCCCGGCGACTTCGCGCACCGTGACCAGCGCGGACAGCGGAACCAGAGCGCCGCTGGCCGACCGCACCTGTATCCGCTCCAGATCGGCCAGCGTCTGCCGCCCCTCCTGTTCGGCCTGCACCAGCACGCGATATTCCTCGCCCCGGTCGACATAGGTGGTCACGCGGCGCGACCCCAACAGGCTTTGCAGCGCCTGGCTGATGTCGTTGACCGACACGCCCAGGTCACCCGCGCGCTGCTGGTTGACGTCGATCCGCATCTGCGGCTTGGTTTCCTTATAATCGCTGTCCAGGTTGATGAGACCCGGATAGCGTTCCGCCGCGGCAATGACCCGGTCGCGCGCCGCCACCAGCCCTTCATAGGTCGATCCGGCCAGCACGATATTGACCGGCAAGCCGCGGCCACGCCCCAGCCCGGATCGCGGCGCGGCGTTGCCGCGCACGCCCGGCTGGTTGGCGATCACCTTGTTGATGATGGTCGCGACTTCCGCCGTTGTGATCGTGCGGTCCTCCCATGGGCGCAGGAAGGCGATGACATTGCCGCTGTTGAAATCGTCCGAGGTCCCGAAACCTGCCGGCGCACGGACAATCAGGTTCTGGAGCGTCCCGTCTTTCCGCAACGGGGCCAGCTCATTTTCGATTTTGCGCATATAGCCCAGCATACGGTCATAGCCCGCCCCCTCCGGCGCGCTGATCTGGCTGTCGACCACGCCGGTATCCTCGGCGGGAGCCAGTTCGCTGGGCAGCAATGTAAACAGGCCACCGGCCAGACACAGGAACAGGCCGACGCCGATCAACGGCAGCAGCGGCTTGCGCAATACCCTGTCCAGCCAGCGCGCATAGCCCGCCTCCAGCTTCTGGAACCGGGCATCGACCCAGCGCGCCAGCCGCCCGCGCTCGGCATTGTTGAGCAATTTGGAACAGAGCATCGGCGCCAGGCTGAGCGATATGAAGCCGGAAAAGGCGATGGCGGCGATCATCGCGATCGCCAGTTCACGGAACAACAGGCCGGTCTGACCGGCCAGGAACATCACCGGCACAAACACGGCGCACACGACCAATGTGGTCGATATGATCGCAAAGCCCACCTGCCGCGAACCAAGATAGGATGCGACCAGCGGGTCCTCCCCCTGCTCGACCCGGTGATAGACATTTTCCAGCACGACGATCGCGTCATCCACCACCAGCCCGATTGCCAGCACAAAGGCCAGCAGTGTCAGCAGGTTGATCGACAGGCCCAGCAGCCACATCACGGCGCAGGTCGCCAGCAGGCAGATCGGCACGGTGATGGCCGGGACGATGGTTGCGCGGACCGACCCCAGGAACAGGAAGATGACGAGGATGACGAGCAGCGCCGCCTCGATCAGCGTATCATAGACATTGTCGATCGCGCGGCTGATGAACAGCGATTCGTCCGATCCCACGGCCACGCGCATCCCCTGCGGCAGGGTCGGGCGCAATTGTTCGACCAGCGCCTTGGCCTTGTCCGCTACCTCCAGCGTGTTCGCGCCCGACTGGCGCACGATGCCCAGACCAATACCGGTCCCGCCGTTGGATCGGAAACTGCTATAGGGATTTTCCGGTCCCTCTTCGATCCGCGCGACATCGCCCAGCTTGACCTGATAGCCATTCGCGCCTCGACCCACGACCAGCTGGGCAAATTGATCGGCGGTGGCGAAGGGCCGCTCGACACGCAGCGTCTGGTTCTGGTCCTTCGATTCAAAACGGCCGGCGGGCAGTTCGACATTCTGCGCCCGCAGCGCATTTTCAACGTCGGCGGGCGTCAGGGCAAAGGCCGCAAGCCGTTCGGCGTTCAACCACACGCGGGTCGATGGCCGTGCCTCGCCGCCGATCGTGACCCGCGCCACGCCGTCAATCGCGGAGAAGCGGTCGGCAATATTACGGTCGATATAGTCACTCAGCTGAATGCCGCTCCAGCCTGGCCGGGAAAAGGCCAGAAACAGGATAGGCCGGGCGTCCGCGTCGACCTTGCGGATTTCGGGTGCCAGCGCGTCCTCTGGCAGATCCTCCACCACCGATCCCACCCGGTCGCGCACATCGTTGGCGGCGGTATCGATGTCGCGCGATGGATCAAATTCTATGCTGATGTTGGACGTACCGTCCTGCGACGTCGATGTGATCGTGCGGATGCCCTGCACACCCGCAACCGCATCCTCGATCAGCTGGGTGATGCGGGTTTCCACGACCGACGCAGCGGCACCGGTATAATTGGTCTCGACCGATACGATGGGCGGGTCGGTGTCGGGATATTCGCGCACCGACAGGCTGAGATAGCCCACCACCCCGACGATGCAGAGCAGCACCGCCACGACGGCGGAGAAAACCGGGCGGCGAACGGACAGGTCGGACAGTTGCATGGCGCTGCTTAGCCTGCGGGCTTGGCTGATGGCGCGGGCTTGTCACCCGCCAGCCGCACTGGTGCGCCATCGCTCAGCTTGACGACGCCATCGGTGACGACCATCTGCCCGGCCTTCACCCCGCCCAATATCTCGACCAGCCCGTTCTGGCGGATCCCGGTTTCGACCTTGACGCGCTTGACCTTGCGATCCTGCATCACGAACACGAAGCGTTCCTCGCCATCGCCGACCACCGCCAGTTCGGGCAGCGCAAGCGACTGGCGCTGACGCGACACGATGCTGACGGTCAGCAACATGCCCGGTTTCAGCACCCGGTCGGGATTGGGCAGGATGGCGCGGACGCGGACCGCGCGGGTGGCGGGGTCGATCACGGGATCGATCGTCGCGATCGTGCCGGTGAAGGGCCGGTCGGGCCAGGCGGCGGACACAGCGCGGATCGGCTGACCCGCGCGAATGGTCGCCAGGCGCGTTTCCGGCACGGTGAAGTCCAGCTTGATCCGCGAAATGTCGCTAACCGTGGCGATCGCCGTCCCCGCCGTCACGATCGCGCCGGGCGACACGGTGCGCAGGCTGACCCAGCCGCCAAAGGGCGCGCGGATCACCCGGTCGCTGATGGCCGCCCGGCTCTGGTCGGCGCTCGCCTTGGCCGCATTGGCCAGCGCAAGCTGCTGGTCGAGCGAGGCGGCGGTGGCAAAGCCCCGCGCTTTCAACGCCTGCACCCGTTGCAATTGCTGCCCGGCCTGCAACGCCTGCGCCTGCGCCGCCGCCAGTTCCGCCTGCTCCTGCGCGATCGCCATGGTCGCGATCACCTGCCCCTTGGCGACATAGCCGCCATCGGCAAAGTTGATCGACGTAACCCGCTCGGTCACCGGCGCGGACAGGATGACCTGTTCATTGGCCAGCGCGGTGCCGACCGCGTCGAGCGTATCGGCGAAATCGGCGGTTGCGATCGGCGCCGCCTCGACCAGCGCAGCCGGGCGCGGCTTGGGCGCCTTGTCGCCGCTGCAACCGGCAAGGCAAAGGGCGGTGAAAAGAAACAGGGAATTACGCATGGTGGAGGGCTATCGGGCCTTTCGGTGCGACACAACATGGCCTTTTGTCGCAAGATGTAACAACGTCCCAAATAACGAACATAAGGCGTTTATCCACCAAGCCGGGCATGGAGCAGAAATTCGACATTGCCCTGCGGTCCGGTGATCGGACTGGGCGTGACGCCGATAACGGTCCAGCCCTGCGCCTGTATCCATGTGCGGACCTCTTCGCAGACACGCGCGTGGATTTCGGGATCGCGCACCACCCCGCCCTTGCCGACTTCCTCACGCCCCGCCTCGAACTGCGGCTTGATGAGGGCCACCAGCGCCGCGCCGGGGCGGGCGAAGGTCAAGGGCCGCTCCAGCACCTTGGCCAGCGATATGAAGCTGGCGTCGCACACGATGATGTCGATGGGTTCGGGGATGTGCGCCGCTGTCAGGATGCGCGCGCTGGTCTGTTCATGAACGATGACGCGGTCGTCGCTGCGCAGCTTCCACGCCAGCTGGTTGGTGCCGCTGTCTACGGCATAAACCCGAACCGCGCCGTTGGTCAGCAGCACATCGGTAAAGCCCCCGGTCGAGCTGCCCACGTCCAGCCCGACCATGCCGGTCACGGAAATCGCATATTCGGCCAGCGCATGGGCCAGCTTGATGCCGCCGCGCGACACCCAGGGATGGTCCCGCCCGCGCACATCCAGATCGGCGTCGAGCGCGACCTGCTGTCCGGCCTTATCGATCTTCCGGTCTCCCAGAAAGACGAGACCCGCCAATATCAGCGCCTGCGCCCGCGCCCGGCTCTCCGCCAGACCATTGTCGACAAGCAACTGGTCGGCGCGAATCTTCGCCATCAGCGCACCAGCGCCGTCAGCGTGGCGGGGGTCAGCAATTGCGGCAGCGTCTGCCCCTCCTTGCCCGGCGCGTACCAGAGATACAGCGGCACGCCCGACCGGCCCTGGCCTTCCAGAAAGCGGGTGATCGCCGGATCGGCATTGGTCCAGTCGCCGACCATGACGGTGACGCCGCCCTTGTCGAAGGCTGCGTGGGTTTCGCTACGGTCGATCGCGGCGGCCTCATTGGCCTTGCAGGTCAGGCACCAGTCGGCGGTGAAATAGAGAAATACGGGCTTGTTGGATGCGCGCAGGCTGGCCAGCCGTGCCTCGTCGAAGGCGAGCGCCGCACCTTCCTGTGCAGCGGCGGCAGGTGCGCGCGACGGCAGCAGCGCCGCCGCTCCGCCCAGCACAGCCAGTCCCGCCAGCGCGACGACCCAGCCACCGCCCCGCCCGGCCCGCTGCCGACTGCCCAGCCACCAGAGCAGCAGGACAAAGGCCAGCATAGCAGCCAAACCAATGGTCATACCCGCCACGCCGCGCTGTTGCCCAAGCAACCAGGCCAGTCCCAGCGCGGTCAGGAACATCGGGATCGCCAAAATCTTCTGGAAGCGCCCCATCCATGGTCCGGGCCGTGGCAGCCGCGTGCGCAGCGCCGGAACATAGGCCAGTAGCAGGAAGGGCAGCGCCAGCCCCAGCCCCAGCCCGGCAAACACCGCCAATGCTGCGGCCAGCGGCAGCACCATCGCCGCGCCCATCGCCGCGCCCATGAACGGCCCGGTGCAGGGCGTCGCGACGAAGGCGACCAGCGCCCCGGTCCAGAAGGCTCCCGCCATGCCGCCCTTGCCCGCCAGCCCCTCGCCCCCGCCGACCGCGCGCAGTTCGAACAGCCCCGCCAGATTGAAGGCGATGGCGCTGACCAGCAGCAGCAATGTCAGGATGATGCGCGGGTCCTGCAACTGGAACGCCCAGCCCACCGCCGCCCCCGCGGCGCGCAACGCCAGCAATGCCGCGCCCAGCGCCAGACAGGTGGCAATCACACCGGCGGCATAGGCCAGTGCCTCGCGCCGCACTATGCGCTCATCGCCCCCGGCCTTGGCCAGCTTCATGGCTTTCAGGCCCAATATCGGGAACACGCAGGGCATGATGTTGAGCAGCAGCCCGCCCAGCAACGCGCCGCCCAGCGCGATCAGGATCGCCTGCATCGTGCCGCCTGACGCAGCGACCGCGCCGGGGCGGGCCGTCAGCAGGAAGCCGACATGGTCCCCGGTCGCCAGCACCGCCTGCACTGCGCCGCCCTTGCCACCTTCGCCCGCATCGGTTTCGACCAGCAGCTGGTCGCCGTCGCGGGTCACGCTCTGCGGCGCAGCATAGCGCGCCAGCCCCTCGGCAAGCGGAAAGAGATGCACATTGCTGGCTTGCGCATCGGCGGGGAACGGCACCGACAGGCGCAGCTTGCCACCCGCGATTGCATAGGTCGCCTCCGACCCCAATGGCCGGGGCAGATGGCTGCGCCACCCGTCGAATCGCGCCCGATCCGCCGCTAAGACCTGCCCATCGCCCACCACCAGATCGAGCGCCATCTCGCCGCTTTCGGGCACGCACACCTTGTCGGTGCAGGCCAGCCACTGGGCCTTCACCCGCACCGGCAGGCGCGTGCCAGCCGCGACGTCGGGCGCAACCGTCAGGGTCGCCAGCACGCCATAGGGGCCTTCATAGACATGATTCATCAGGCCCGAAATCAGCAGCGTTTCGGGCACGGGATAACGCAGCGGGCCAACGCCCACACCTTTTGGCAATGTCCAGCTCACTGTCATGCCAAGGCCCGCGTCGCCCGGATTTTCCCAATAGCCGTGCCAGCCCTGCTCCGGCACCATGGCAAAGGCGATGCTGGTCGCCTTGCCCGGTGCGGGCGTTGCGCTTTCGGCCACCAGCCGCGCGGCGATATGCGGCGTGCCGCCCCCGAACGCCCCCTGCGCCTGCGCGCCTGAAACCCCGGCCAGCAACGCCAGCGTCATCAGTATGACATGAAAAATCCGCATCGGGCCTCTGGTCGGGTGGATGTCAGCGGGCTAGGTCCGGTGGCGTTCGCCGTCAAGGCTGGAGAAGGTACAGTAGATGTTGAGAAAAGTCGCCGCCGCCCTGCTGCTTGCCACTGCAATCCCCGCTACAGCGCAAACCACCCCGCCCAAGCTGATCGTCGCCATCTCGGTCGACCAGTTCTCCGCCGACCTGTTCAGCGAATATCGCCAATATTATAGCGGGGGCCTGAAACGGCTGACGCAGGGCGTCGTGTTTCCCAAAGGCTATCAAAGCCATGCCGCGACCGAAACCTGCCCCGGCCATTCGACCATCCTGACCGGCAGCCGCCCGTCGCGCACCGGCATCATCGCCAACACCTGGTTCGACCTGTCGACCACGCGCGAGGATAAGGCGATCTATTGCGCCGAGGATGAAAGCGTGTCCGGCAGCAACAGCGGCGATTATGTCGCCTCCCCCATCCATCTGAAAGTCCCGACCCTGGGCGGTCGAATGAAGATTGCCAACCCGGCCACCCGCGTCGTGTCGGTCGCGGGCAAGGATCGCGCCGCGATCATGATGGGCGGGCCGACCGCCGACCAGACATGGTGGATCGGCGGCGCACAGGGCTTTGTCAGCTACAAGGGCGTCGCCACCCCGCCGCTGGTTGCCAAAATCAACGAGGCCTTCACCCAGCGGCTGGCCCAACCCAATCCGGGCTTTGAGCTGCCGCAGCAATGCATGGCCAAGGATTTCCCCGTCGCCATCGGTGCTGGCAAGAGTGTCGGCACCGGCCGCTTCGCCCGCGCGGCTGGCGACTTCAAGAGCTTCCGCGCCTCGCCCGAACAGGATGCGATGACGCTGGTGCTGGCCGCCGGTGCGATCGAAAGCATGGCGCTGGGCAAGCAGGCCCAGACCGACATCATCTCGATCGGCCTGTCGGCCACCGATTATGTCGGTCACACTTATGGCACCGAAGGCACGGAAAGCTGCATCCAGATCGACCGGATCGACCGGGAACTGGGCGCTTTCTTCGATCGACTCGACAAGGATGGCATCGACTATGCCGTGGTGCTGACCGCCGACCATGGCGGCCACGACCTGCCCGAACGCCACCGCGAAAATGCCATGCCGATGGACGCGCGCGTCGATGAAGCGCTGACGCCCAAGGCGCTGACCGCCACCATCGGCGCAAAGACCGGCCTGACCGGCAAGAAGCTGATCTGGGGTGATGGTCCTGCGGGTGACCTCTATTTCGACAAGGGGCTGACCGCCGCGCAGCGCGCAAAAGTCGAGGCAGAGACGCTCAAATTGCTGCGCGCCCATCCGCAGGTCGAGGCGGCCTATACCAAGGCGCAGATCGCCGCCGTCCCCTCCCCCTCCGGCCCGCCGGAAAGCTGGACCCTGCTTCAGGAAGCGCGCGCCAGCTTCGATGCGCAACGGTCGGGCGACGTGCTGCTGCTGCTCAAGCCGCGCGTCACGCCGATCCCCGATCCGACCAAGGGCTATGTCGCCACCCATGGCAGCCCATGGGACTATGACCGCCGCGTGCCGATCCTGTTCTGGCGCAAGGGACTGACCCATTTCGAACAGCCGCTGGGTGTGGAAACGGTGGACATCATGCCCACGCTGGCGGCGCTGATCGCCCTGCCGGTTGCCAAGAGCGAGATTGACGGCCGCTGCCTGGATCTCGTGGCGGGCGAAGGAACCAGCTGCCCCGCCCAATAAACCCGATCAAACACCCAACCTCCGTTCGTTTCTAACGACGTCGAGAAACCTCAACCAGCGTTTCTCGACACGCTCGAAAGGAACGGATGGTGGATCAAATATTCTCCCCCGCCCCGTCCCTGCTTTCCACCATAGCATGGACGCGGTGCGGGGCGGAGACCTCGACCCGGCTGGTCACTTCATACTGCGCCTTGGCCTGACGCACATTGGAGTCCGCAGGTACGCTGTCGGTCAGCCAGACATTGCCGCCAATGACCGACCGGCTGCCCACGATAATCCGCCCCAGCACCGTGGCACCAGCATAGATGACCACATCATCCTCGATGATCGGATGGCGCGGCAACGCCTTTTCCAGCGCGCCCTTCTCGTCGGCCGGGAAACTGCGCGCGCCCAGCGTCACACCCTGATAGAGCCGCACCCGTTGCCCAACGATGGCGGTCTCGCCGATGACGACGCCGGTGCCATGGTCGATAAAGAAGCTGGGACCGATCTTGGCGCCGGGGTGAATGTCGATCCCGGTCTTGCCATGCGCGATTTCGGAGATGATCCGCGCCACCAGCGGCGCGCCCAGTTCGTGCAGCCGATGCGCCAGCCGGTGGTGGATGATCGCCAGCATCGACGGGTAACATATCAGCACCTCGTCCACGCTGCGCGCGGCGGGATCGCCGAGAAACGCAGCCTCCACATCGGTATCGAGCAGTTCGCGCAAGGCTGGCAGACACTGGGCAAAGCCACTGATGATCCGCGCCGCCTGCGCATCGATCACCGCAACCGGCTGACCGTGCAGCGCATAGATGAGTTCCAGCCTGATCTGCCCATACAGGCGGCTGAGCACCGTCTGCAATGTCTCGGCGACGAACGCATCCTCATTATGCAGCCGCACGAAGTCCGGGCCAAGCCGCAGCGGGAACAGCGCGCCGCACAGCGCCTGCATGATCTTCGTCAGATTGGCGCGCGAAGGGAAACCCTCCGCCCCATATTCGGCATGATGCTGCTGGTCGTGCCGCCAACGACCGCGCACCGCGCCCAGATCGGCGACCAGCCGATCCAGATCCCAATAGCCGTCCGCGCCGCCACCCACCTTATGTCCGTCTGCCGTCATATGCGCCTCGATTGCTGACGGCGCAGGCTTAGCCTGTCCTGGCGCGCGCGGATAAACGAGTTTTGCTTGTAGCCGGACAGTTTCTCATTTGCTGGCGGGCAGGAACAGGCAGATTTCGGCGCGCAAGCCCCCTTCTGGCCGGTTGGCCAGCGTCAGCTTGCCCCCTTCGGCATCCACCGCTTTCTGCACGATCGCCAGTCCCAGCCCCAGCCCACTGGTGTTGCGCTGGCGCGCGGTGTCGAGCCGGGCAAAGGGCTTGAGGACCGCGTCCAGCTGGTCGCGCGGAATGCCGGGGCCATCGTCATCGACCCGGATCAGCACTTCATTCCCCACGCGCTCCACGCTCACACGGGCGCGCTTGCCATAATGGAGCGCGTTTTCAATGAGGTTGCGCACGGCCCGGCGCAACGACAGCGCCCGCACCGCCATTTCCAGATGGTCCGGCCCGGCATAATCGACATCATGGCCATGGTCCTGAAACGCATCGACAATCGTCGCCACCGTGACGGCAAGGTCGGTGCGCACCGCGGGTTCAGGGTCTTTCTCGCCACCCAGAAAATCGAGCAGCGATTCGATCATCTGCCCCATTTCTTCCAGATCGCCGTCCATCGCCTCGCGCGTTTCGCCATCCGGCACCGTTTCCAGCCGCAATTGCAGTCGGGCGAGCGGCGTGCGCATGTCATGCCCGACCGCCGCCAGCGTCTCCGTCCGCTCGTCGATCAGTCGATGGATGCGGGTCTGCATCACATTGAAGGCGCGGATCAGGTTGCGCACGTCACTGGTGCCTGCTTCAGGCAGGATCACCTCCCGCCCCAGGCCGATCTGCTCGGTCGCGCGGGTCAGGTCGCGCAGCGGGTCCAGCGTCTTGCGGATCAGCACCCAGCCCGCGATCAGCAGCGCCAGTACCGGGATGAGTGCCAACCCCAACCTGCCAATGGTGAAGGCCCATTTGCCCCCGCCATGGTGCATCCCAAAATAGAGCCAGCTGCCGTCCGGCAATTGCAGCCCGCCGTTAATTTCGGAATGGCGACCGGGCGATGCCAGCCGCAGCCACAGGCGCGACCGTTCCAGACTGGGTTCCCAGGCGATAATCTGCTGCCGCATCCGCTCCAGTTCAGGCGACAAGGGTGGCGGCGGCGGCGCGGCGGGGGACCAGTGGACATCGTACCGATCGGTGGTCAGCTGCACCCCCATGGTGCGTCGTTCCTCGACCGGCTGTTCAGTCAACAGCTTGCGCGCAATCACCAGATGCTCGGCCAATCGCCGCGCCTCATCATCCTGCAAGGATAGCTGGCTGGCCCGTTCGTACATGAGCGTGCCGACCGCAAATTCCAGCATGACCGTCAGCAACAGGATCGCAAAGATGCGGCCGACCAGCCCCAGCGATCCTTTGAAATGCAGTCTCAAGCGCGGCTGACCTCGGCATTGAACATATAGCCGACGCCGCGCACGGTGGTGATGGGCGCGGGGCGATCTTCCGTCGTCAGCTTCCGACGCAGGCGGCTGACCAGCACGTCGATGCTGCGGTCGCTGCTGTCGCCCATGCGGGTGCGCGACAGTTCGATCAGCCGCTCCCGCGCGATCACCCGCTGCGGATGGCTGAGGAAGCTGCCCAGCAGATCAAATTCCGCTCCAGTCAGGTCAACGATCGCGCCGGTGGGCGATCGCAATTCGCGGCGGGGAAAATTGACCACCCAATCGTCAAAGCGCGCTTCATTTTCGCGATGATCGTCCGGCCCGCGCTCCAGCCCCACCCGGCGCAATATAGCGCGGATGCGGGCGATCAGTTCGCGGGTGCCAAAGGGCTTTGGCAGATAATCGTCCGCGCCCAGTTCCAGCCCGACGATCCGGTCGGTCTCGCTGCCCTTGGCGCTGATGAAGATGATGGGGACGTCGCTCTTGCGCCGGATCTGGCGGCACAGGTCAATGCCGTTGGTGCCCGGCAGCATGACGTCCAATACGACCAGGTCGACCGGGCCGGCATCAAACGCGACCCACATTTCCGGTCCCGAAGATGCTGGGCGGACCTGATAGCCATGCTCCTGCAACGCCCGCGCGGTCAGGGTGCGCAACGGCGGGTCATCCTCGACCAGGATGATGGTGGGGGCAGTCATGATGGGGACGACAGAGCGTTGGTCATGTCAGCAGGGATAGGGTCGCCCTTAACAGGGGTCAACCATGGCCGGGTCACGAAACAGACCGCAGCGGCAACAGCAACAATTTGTCATGCGTAGGACATCCCGGCAGACAAGCTTATGCCGGGCCTGAATGAACAGGCCCGGCATAATGGATCAGAAGGCTGCGGTCAGCGAGAATACGACCTGGCCGCGGGCAATCGACTTGCCAACATCCTTGCTGTCGCCCGAAACCATGAAGTTAGGACGCAGATAATTTTCCTCGACGCGGGCGATGTCGGTGTCGACATAGGCCACGCCCAGGGTCAGCGGCGTGCCGGGAACGGCAACGTCCGCACCGACCATCCAGTCGAGATATTTGCCGGTCGGCGCGATCGACGTGCCGTTCGGGCCAAGGCCGGGGTTGCCGTTCGACCAGCCCAGATGCGCCTTCAGCGACACAGGCGTGTTGGGGACGGCACCGCTTACGTCAGCCCAGACGTACAGGTTGTCTTCCTTGTCGCCCGGATTGAAGATGGTGCAAGCCGCATCGCTGCACACATTGCCCAGGGCTTCCTGCTTGGGCGCGTAAGCAACGCCAACCAGACCCTTGACCGGGCCGATCGTGCTCGACAGCTTGACATAGGGCTCAGCGAAATCCGTCACGTCGGCGCCCGACGGATACATGTACCAGGTCAGACCGACGTCGAGCGTAGCGCCGCCCAGCGGAATGGCATAACCGGCGAACAGGTCGAGTTCCATGTTGGAACCACCGAAACGGCCCCAGCCGCCCAGGTTCGATGCCCAGGTGCCGGCATAGGCGCCGCTTTCATGCGTGGCGGTGATGCCACCCTGAACGGCCATGCCCTTGTCGCTCTGCGACACGCCACGGAAACGATAGTCGGAAACCAGTGCAACGCTGCCCGTAACGGTGACGGGGCTGGCAGGTGCCTCCTGGGCGAAAGCCGGGACGCTCGACATAAGGGCGAGGGCGGCGGTAGCGATCTTATACTTCATGAACATTCCCCTTTACGAAAGAATGTTCCGTCCTGCGTCCACTCTGGCCCGAAAGTCTGTTGCTTGCGCTTCCAGTACCGGTGGTCGAGGTCTGCCTAATTCTCAAATGCCGATCAAGCAAACGGGTTTTTCTCGCACATGCGAGATGATGCTAATCGCTGTGACATAAAAGTGACTATTCATCATCCGCCATTTTCGTCGCCAAAACGCAAAATGCCGCCGTGTCAGGGGACACGGCGGCACCTTGATCGCCTGATCGAGGGGGGAGGATCAGGCGACGAGTTGGCGCATCCGTCCGGTTGCACCAAATAGTTCAACCGGCGAACCGGCACTGCGACGGCGATCGACCCATTCGCGCACCATTTCCGCGCAGGTATGATCGATATGTCCCAGCCGCTCGACATTCAGGATGACAAGACCAGCGGCAGGCAGCGAGTCGAGCTTGGCCGACAATTTGGGCAGGTTGAGGAAGGTCGCAGAGCCGCGCAGCGCAACCTCATGGGCGTCGCCCCGGCTTTCTTCCTCCATCCTGAGCCGCAGGCGGCTAAGATGCGGCACCAGTTCCAGCATCGACAGGCCGATGCCGACCAGCACGCCGGTCAACAGGTCGGTCGCGACGACGCAGATCAGCGTCGCGGCCCACACCACCGCGGGCAAGGGACCATAGCGGTGCAACAGATGCCGGACATGATCGACGCTGACCAGCCGAACACCGGTGACGACGAGGATGCCCGCCAGCGCAGCCATCGGGATTTCACGCAGCAACCATGGCAGCAGCGCGACGAAGCCCAATATCCACACGCCATGCAGCACCGCCGACATCCGGGTCTTGGCCCCGGCCTGTACGTTGGCGGAACTGCGGACGATAACACCGGTCATCGGCAGCGCCCCGGCAAAGCCGCAAAGCAGATTGCCAACGCCCTGGGCGCTCAACTCCCGGTTATAATCGGTGCGGACACCATCATGCATACGGTCGACTGCCGCAGCCGACAGCAAGGTTTCGGCGCTGGCGATGAAGGCAATGGCGATGGCAGTCGTGATGACGGTGGGGTTGAGCAATTGCGCCAGCAAGCCGCTTTCTGGCAGCGCGATAGCACCGACGATGGATTCAGGCACGGTCACGCGCGCGACCGGCAAACCGAGCAGGAAGGCGACCAGCGTGGCCGCGACCACGCCGACCAGCGCGCCGGGCACCAGCTTCATCGAGGCGGGACGGAATTTCTCCCAGCCCAGCATGCCAAAGATGGTGACAAGGCCGATGGCAAAAGCCGTCGCGGCATCGCTATTGCTCAGGCCGAAAATCTGGCCCGGCATCGCGATCAGGTTTTGCAGGCCACTCGACAGCGGCTTGTCGTCGAACAGCACATGGAACTGGCCGACCACGATCAGCACACCGATGCCCGCCAGCATCCCGTGGACGACCGCTGGCGAAATCGCACGGAACCAGCCGCCAACCCGCAACAGGCCGGCGACAACCTGGATCGCGCCCGCCAGGATCAGGATAGGGCCAAGGGCGGACAGCCCCTGTTCGCGGACGATTTCAAAGACGATCACGGCCAGACCCGCCGCAGGACCGCTGACCTGCAACGGTGAACCTGCCAGCAAACCCACGACGATACCGCCGATGATTCCGGTGATCAGGCCCTTTTCCGGCGGCACGCCAGATGCAACCGCAATGCCCATGCACAGCGGCATGGCCACCAGAAAGACAACGATGGATGCTACGAAGTCGCGGCTGAATGTGCCGCCGGAAAAGGCTTTCAACATGGCTTACTCCGCCGCCAGGGCATAAGGGCTTTCGCCAGCCAGACGGCGACCGTGCGGCAGCGCGACGGGCAAGGGCTGATCCTCGCGCAACGGCGAGAAACGGCCGGTTTCGCCATCAAGGCCCATCACCAGACCGGCGTGAATATCGACATACCAGCCATGCAGCGCGATTTCACCGCGCGCGATGCCCGACGCCACCGAGGGATGGGTGCGCAAATGCGCCAGCTGCACCACGACATTTTCCAGCGCCATGTTGCGCAGCTTTTCCGCGTCGCTCAGATCGGCAGGATAGCTTTCGCGGCAGACCTGTTGCGCGGCGTGGCTGTGCCGCAGCCAGGCGGCGACATTGGGCATGGCGGTCAGGTCGGCATTGGTGGACAGCGCCTTCATCGCACCGCAATCGCTGTGGCCGCACACGATGATGTCGCGCACGCCCAGCACCATGACGGCATATTCGACCGTGGATGTCACACCGCCATTTTGCGTCGCGTGCGGCGGAACGATATTGCCCGCATTGCGGCATACGAACAGGTCGCCGGGCTGTGCCTGCATGATATGTTCGGGCACGATCCGCGAATCGGCGCAGGAGATCATCAGCGCCTTGGGGCTCTGGCCGTCACTGGCGAGTCGATTGTATAGCGCGCTTTCGTTCGGAAAAGTGTGCTTTTCGAAGTTGAAAACGCGACCGATAAGCTCGTTCATGGAGTCTATCCTTTTGTTGCTTTGCCGGTCTGGGGGCGAACCGGCCTGTCAGCCTAGATAGGAGAGCGGTTTTGCTGCGTCGCAGCGGCTTTGTTAAATAGTATGTCTGGACGTTGAATTGATACGCCAGCGCGACAAAGCCCGATTTCAGCGGCGATCGACCGTCGCGCTCAACATATAGCCGACACCGCGCGCGGTCACGATCGGCGCGGGCCGGTCGCCATGGCGCAGCTTGCGGCGCAGGCGGCTGATCAGCACGTCAATGCTGCGATCGGACGATGGCGCATCCCGCACCCCGGCCAATTCCATCAGCCTTGCCCGCGCTATCACCGTCTGCGGATGATCCAGCAACACAGCCAGCAACGTAAACTCGGCCGCCGTGAGATTGACTGGCACACCAGCCGGATCGAGCACCTCCCGCCGCCCGAAATGCACCATCCAACCATCGAACAACGCTTCGGTCTGGCGGTTCAGGCCCATCGCCCGTTCAGTTCGCCCCCGGCGCAGCACCGCCCGCACCCGCGCGGCCAGTTCACGACCGGAATAGGGCTTGGCCATATAATCGTCCGCCCCCAGCTCCAGCCCGACCACCCGGTCAACTTCGCTGCTGTTGGCGCCGACCAGGATGACCGGCACATCGCTGCGTTCGCGCACGTCGCGGCACAGGTCCAGCCCGTCCGCCCCGCGCAACGCCGAATCCAGCACGACGACACCGACCGGCATCGTGCCCAGCGCCTGGAATATATCATCGGAGGATTTGGCCGGCAGGACGCGAAAGCCGCTCTCTTCCAGAAATTCGCGGATCGTCCGGCGCAGGTCCGGCTGCGTCTCGGCGATCATGATCAGCGGCGCGGTTACCGGCATCGCGGGCCGTCCGGCGCGGCATTGTCCGTCATCATCGCACTCCTGCTCAGGCGAAAGCATCCGATCCCTGCGGAACCGGAGCGCCCGGATTAGGGACGGCGAATGTCTCCGAAATTTGCCGGACGTAACAAATTGTTGCTACTGGGACATCAGCGGCATCCGGGCGGCGGGATAGCCGGCCACGTCGGGCCATAGCTGCGCCATCACGCTCGCCAGCCACAAAGCGTCGCTGCCCGCCCAGTGTCGCGTCGGGCAGCGCTGGTCTGCGATCCGCACCGCCGCGCTGATCTGCGCTTCATCGACCTGCCGCTCGTCCAACAGCGTTGCGACATGATCGATAGCAAAGGGTGCCGCCCGTCCAGCGGCTGCCGCCAGCGTGTCCAGCCAATAGGGATCGATCAGACTGTCGGCGACAACCCGTCGCCCGCCCACCGCATCGGCCAACTGATCCAGCACGACATGGGCGGGCAGGCCGTCCTGTTCAATCCGCGCCCGGCTAAGCCCATGCAAAGCCTCCGCCTCCGCCGTCCAGTCCCACCCCGACCAGTCAGGATGCGGCCGAATCAGCCAGCTGCGCGCACCGTCCCTGCCCGCCAGCCCGACCTCGATCGGAAAGGACCGTCCATGGCGCGGCAGGCAGGATGCCTCGAAATCTATGGCAAACATGGGCAGAACCGTCTCCGCTTTCGCGTGCTTTTCTATGCCCCCCTTGTCGCCCCCAACTATGTCACGCCAAAGTCAGTAGCCACCCCCTTGACGAAAAATCATGCAAGTCGTGTGGTGACTGGGATGGGACGCCGCGTCACCCATCTGCTAATCGGCTTTTCCCTGCCCATAACCGGACCTGCCCATGACCGTCGTTGCTGCCTATCTCTATCGCAATGGCACCCGCGTCCGGGCGGTGTCGATCGACGAGCGAATCGACTGCGCGCATGACAAATCCGAATTTGTCTGGATCGGTGTCGCCGACCCGACGCTGGCTGAAATGCAGGCGCTCCAGCACGCCTATGACCTCCACCCGCTGGCGGTCGAGGATGCGATCAAGGCCAATCAACTGCCCAAGGTTGATCTTTATGGCGACCAGCTGTTCGTCGTCGCCCGCACCGCCCATGTCGAGGATGGCAGCATCTGCTATGGCGAAACCGCGATCTTCGTGGGCCACAGCCACATCATCACCGTTCGCCATGGATCGGCCCGCGCCCACCTGGCCCTGCGGCAGGATCTGGAGGCGGTGCCTGCGCGTCTCGCCCAGGGGGTCGATTATGTCCTGCACGCCATTCTGGATTTCGTGGTCGATGGCTATCTGCCGATCATCGAGGGGATAGAGGAGGAGGTGCTGGCGATGGAGCAGCATACAGTCGATACTTTCCTGGGGCGCGACGACATTACCCGCATCTTCAACCTGCGCCGCCAGTTGCTGCGCTTCCAGCGCATCCTGACCCCGATGCACGAGGTCGCGACCAAATTCGTCAAGCAGGAATTGCCCTGCATCGACGCCGAAGCCCGCCCCTATTTCAGCGACGTGCGCGACCATGTCCGCCGGGTCCAGACGATGGTGGAGGATCTGCGCGAAATCCTGACATCGGTGTTTGAATTCAGCAATTTGCTGGAACAGCAGCGCACCGGTGTCATCACCCGCCAGCTCGCCGCCTGGGCCGCAATTTTGGCGGTGCCGACCGCGATCGCGGGCATTTACGGCATGAATTTCGAACATATGCCCGAACTGACCACCCGCTACGGCTATTTCGTGGTGCTGGGGGTGATCAGCATCGTCTGCACCCTGCTCTATGCCCGATTCAGGAAACTCAAATGGCTGTGACAGAAGCCGTGGAACGCGCCGCGCGCGCCATGTACGCCAATATCGCCCCCGACTGGGACTGGGACGATCCCGACGCCGAACCGATGCGGCGCATGTACCAGGAAAACGCCCGTGTCGTGCTGGCCACGATCCGCGATCCGGGCGTGCCGATGGACGGGCCAGCGCTTGCTGCCTGGCAGGCGGTCATCGACGCGATGCTGGCTGAGGCGTGAGGTAATGGTGCACCCGACGGGATTCGAACCCATGGCCCTCAGATTAGGAATCTGATGCTCTATCCTGCTGAGCTACGGGTGCCCACGGATTGGCCTCTATTATGGGCGGGCGACGCGGTCAATTCTTCGCTTCGGGAGGGATGACCGGAAAAGGCAGTGGCGCGACTGGCACGCCTTCTTCCATCAGTGCCTTGGCCTCCGCCGGGGCGACCTCGCCATGGATGCTGCTATTGGCCTGCTCGCCATAATGCATGGCCCGCGCCTGTTCGGCAAAACCGCGCCCGACCCAGGTGGAGCCTTCCAACGCCTTTTTCTGCGCCTGCGCCAGTGCATCGACCATCGCGCGCATCTTGGCCGCGTCGCCCGCGCTGATCGGGACCGGCGCGTCGGACGCTGGCGCATCCTGCACCACGACGGCCCGGCTATTTCCCTTGGCCGCGACGGCGGGGGCCATCACCGCCTTGACCACCTGTGCGTCACCGCAGATCGGGCAGGCCAAAAGGCCCCGCGCCTGCTGGTCGGCATAGTCCGCGCTGGAGCCGAACCAGGCTTCGAACACATGGCCCTGGCCCTCACATTTCAGGTCGAACACGATCACGAAATTTGCACTTCCTGCGGAATGACGCGGCGGTTGGCGATGGCGGGCACGCGCGCCCGCACTTCCCCTAGCCGCGTCAGGTCGATATCGACAAGCCCCAGCCCCGCGCTCTCGCCCATGTCGAGCAGCACTTCGCCCCAAGGGTCGATCACCACACTATGACCATAAGTGACGCGCCCGTCCGCATGGGTGCCAACCTGCGCGGTCGCAATGACGAAACAGCCCGCCTCGATCGCGCGGGCGCGCAGCAGCACATGCCAGTGCGCCTGGCCCGTCGGCACGGTGAAGGCCGCCGGTGCCAGCAGGATCGTCGCCCCGGCATTGGTCAAGGCGCGATAGAGATCGGGAAAGCGCATGTCGTAGCAGATCGAAAAGCCCATCCGGCCCCAGGGCGTATCGGCCGCAACGACCTGTTCCCCCGGCCCGTAAACCGACGATTCGCGCCAGCTTTCGCCGCTCGCCAGATCGACGTCGAACAGGTGGATCTTGTCATAAGTCGCCCGTATCGCGCCTGTATCATCGATCAGGAAGCTGCGATTGGCCCAGCGTCCGTCGGCGCGCTCGTCTTTCAGCGGCAGTGATCCGATATGAACCCACAGGCCATGCCTGGCCGCCGCCTCGCGCACTGCGGCCAGAACGCCATCGTCGGCCTGTGACCGCAACGTCGCGGCGGCGCGGCTGCGGTCGCGGTCCAGATAGCCCGCCATTTCCGGGGTGAAGAGCATGTCCGCCCCCTCTCCCTTGGCCCGTGCCGCCATCTCCACAATGGCAGCCGCATTGGCGGCGGGGTCGATGCCGCTGGTCATCTGAAACAGCGCGGCGCGCATCGTCGTCACAGGCCGAGCAGCGGGTCGAGCTTGCCCTGACGGTTCAGCGCCGCCATGTCATCGCTGCCGCCGATATGCTGGCCGTCGACGAAAATCTGCGGCACAGTGCTGCCGCCCCGGCTGCGCTCCAGCATTTCGGCGCGTTTCGGCCCGCCCATCGTGATGTCATATTCCTCGAACGCAACGCCCTTGTCGGTCAGCAACGCCTTTGCCCGCGCGCAATAGCCGCAAAATGCCTTGGTGTAGATTTCGACCTTTGCCATCTGTCCGTCATCACTCCTTATTCCCTGAAATTGGGGCTAATCGCGGCTTTGTCAATCAACGCCTTCGCGCGGCAAGGCCCGCGCCCAGCAGAGCAGCCGCACATCGCCTGCCCCGCCGCGCTTCAAAACGCGGGTACAGGCCGCCGCCGTCGCGCCGCTGGTATGCACATCGTCGATCAGCAGGATGCGCCGCCCCTTCAGCCCATGCCCGTCCGCCAGCGCAAACGCCCCGCGCACCGCCCTGGCGCGCTGGCCCGGATGCATACCGCGCAAAGGCACCGTCCGCCGCACCCGCAACAGCCCGTGCTTGTCCACCGCAAGTCCCGTCAGCCGCCCCAGATGATCGGCGATCAGCGCCGACTGGTTGAACCCCCGCCCCCACAGCCGCCAGCGATGCAGCGGCACCGGCACGATCAGCGGCGGATCATCACCCGCCACCGGCACATGGCGCAGCATCTGCCGCGCGACCAGCCTGGCAAGGCCAATGCGCCGCCCATATTTCAGCCGCAGCGCCACCGTGCGCGCCACATCGCCATAGGCCAGCACCGCCCGCGCGCTGTCGAAGGGCGGCGGATCGGCCAGGCACGCGCCGCACGCCGACCCTGCACCCATGTCATGCGGAAAAGGGATGCCGCAGCGCGCGCAGCAGGGTTCGCCCAGAAATTCCATGCCGCCCCAGCAGGACAGGCAAAAGCCATGATCCTCCCCCACGATCGCGCCGCAACCGGGGCAGCGCGGCGGCAGCGCATAATCGAGCGCGGGGCGGATCGCGCTCTTGAGAAGCGGCAGGAAAGGCATCATCTGCCTTGTCCCCCCTTCCCGCCCGTTGCACAAGGCCCGGCATGAGCAGCCCCGACATCTTCGACCGCCCCTTACGCAGCATCCGGCGGGACCGGATGCTGGCCGATTTCGCGGCCCACGACTTTCTCTATCGCGCGATGCTCGACGAACTGCTCGACCGGCTGGGCGATGTGCAGCGCGACCTGCCCGAAGCCTTGGTGATCGGCTGCCCGGATGGCAGCGCCAGGGCGGCACTGGAAGCGATGGGCAAGCGTGTCGCCTGTATCGATCCCGGCTTCCTCGCCGCCCGCGCCGATGGCGGGGTGCAGGGGGATGAGGACGCCCTGCCCTTTGCCGACAATAGTTTCGATCTGATCCTCGCCTGCGGCACGCTCGACAGCGTCAATGACCTGCCCGGCGCGCTGATCCTGATGCGCCGGGTGCTGCGCCCTGACGGGCTGATGCTCGCGGCCTTTACGGGCGCGGGCAGCCTGCCCCGCTTGCGCGCCGCGCTGATGGCGGGCGAAGGCGACCGGCCCGGCCAGCATATCCACCCGCAGGTCGATGTGCGCTCAGCGGGTGATCTGCTCAGCCGCGCGGGTTTCGCCATGCCGGTCGCGGACGGCGAAACGCTGAGCGTGCGCTATGGCGACCTGCTGCGCCTGATGCACGACCTGCGCGGCATGGGCGCGGGCAATATGCTGACTGCTCGCCCACCCGCGCTGCGCCGCGACGCGCTGATCGGTGCCGCCAGCCACTTTACCGCCGCCGCCGACCCGGATGGCCGCACCGCCGAACAGATCGCCATCGTCTATCTGTCCGGCTGGAAGCCCGACCCCAGCCAGGCAGCTCCCGCCCGGCGCGGCAGCGCAACGGTGTCGCTGGCGGCGGCGTTGAAGGCGAAGGATTGAGGGCGCACAGCCCCCTGTCCTACATCGCCCACCCCGTGTTAAAAAACGCGCAACCGGCTCTTTCCATCGTCTGACCACTCAATCGAAGCGCGAAATATTATTACCGAATCTCGTTCGTAAATGTCGCAATTACCGGGAAATATGCGAAGTTAAGCCCGGTAAATCCTATTCGCCCGCCAATGCGCCCACCACCGTCCCATCGCGCACATCCCGCCCGCTCCAGTCCCGCCCGTCATGCCGATACTCAACATGGCTGGCCCGGCGGAAGCCAGAACCATCCCAGACGATCACCTGTATCTCCATCTCGTCATGCCGCCGGACATGCAGCCAGTTGAAGCTTTGTGGTTCGGCGTTGCGCAGCCGGGTCGATGTCGCGGTGCCGGCCTGGATGATCAGCGCGCCACCCGCCCGTTCGACCATCTTGCGCGCGGCCTGCGCATAGGTGCGGTGGAAATGGCCCGCCAGCGCCAGATGCACCCCAGCCTCGCACGCTGCCTGCACGGCATCATCATGCTGGCCGACCGCCTCGCTCAGCTCCCCGCCCCGGCCGATCGGCATGGCGAACAGCGGATGATGGGTCACCAATATGCGCGTCTTGGCGCTGGCGACCGAGGCAAAGCATTCGCGCAGCATGTCCATCTGGTCATGGTTGATCCGCCCGTCCTTGATCGTCAGCGATCGCGCGGTGTTGAGGCCCAGGATCGCCACCTCGTCATCCTCATACCAGGGGCACAGGTCCTGACTGATATAGCGTTTGTAGCGGTCGAGCGGCGCGGCAAAGCGCCGCATCACATCATAGAGCGGAATGTCATGATTGCCGGGGATCACCAGCAGTTTCAGCCCCGCCGCGCGCAGCCGGTTGAGCCAGGCCGACGCCGCACGGAATTGCTCCACCCGCGCCCGCTGGGTCAGGTCGCCGCTGATGATGACAAGGTCGGGCCGTCGCTCCTCCAGCCAGGCGGTGGCAGCGTCGACGATCTTGGGATCATGCGCGCCGAAATGAATGTCGGACAGGTGAGCGATGCGGGCCATGGCTCGATAACGATCCGGCGCGAGATGGTTTCCCCCGGACCCGAACCGCCTCTCGCGTGTTGTTGTGCCATGGAAACGAAATCCCCCACCCGTCCGGCAACGCGCGCCCTGCCGCGTCAGGCCGCGCTGATCGTCAACGCCCATAGCCGCAAGGGCGAGGCGCTGTTTGCGCAGGCCAAGGAGAAGCTGGAGCAAGCGGGGATGGAGTTGCTGGCCGCTCATGCGATCAAAAACCCCGAACTGATGGAAGAAACCGTGGCGAAGGCGATTGCCGACGGCGCGCCGATGGTGATCGTGGGCGGTGGCGATGGCTCCATGTCCGGCACGGTCGATCAGCTGGTGGGCAAGGATTGCGTGTTCGCGGTCCTGCCGCTCGGCACCGCCAACAGTTTCGCGCGGACGCTGGGCCTGCCGCTCGATCTGGACGGCGCGGTCGCGACGATCGCCAACGGACGCCGCCGCCGGGTGGATCTGGGTATGATCGACAGGGATTATTTCGTCAACGCCGCCTCGCTTGGCCTCTCGCCGATGATCGGCCGGACGGTGCCGCACAAGCTCAAACGCTATCTGGGGCGGATCGGCTATCTGCTGTGGGCGGTCAAATGTTCGGTCGGCTTCCGCGCCTTCCGCCTGATCATCGACGATGGGCAGCAGGAAAGGCGCCTGTGGTCAACCGAGGTCCGCATCCTCAACGGTCCCTATCATGGCGGGGTCGAGCTGTCCGACCATGCCGATGTCGATACCGGCGAAATCGTGGTGCAGGCGGTCGTCGGGCGCAGCAAGCCGCGACTGGCATGGGACTGGTATGCCAAATTCTTCAAGCTGCGCGACCGTGATGCCCATACGGAGGAATTTCATGGCAAGGCCTTCACCATCACCACCCGCCCGCGCCAGCGCATATCCATCGACGGCGAAGTGCTTGCGAAAACCCCGGTGGTGGCGCGGATCGCGCCGGGCGCGATCGAGGTCGCGGTCCCGGCGGAGAGTCAACCATAGTTCCGTTCGCTTCGAGCGAAGTCGAGAAGCCGCTCTCAGGTGTCTCGACTTCGCTCGACACGAACGGCGGAAGGGACCAACCGTTCTGCGCCCTAAAGCGGCTTTTCGTACAGCTGATAGACTTTGTTGATCTTGCTGCCGATGGCTTCGGCAATCGCGTTCATGCCCTGATTATCGTCCAGCACCCAGCTGATCTCGCCCCGCGTCGCACCATATTGCGCCAGCGCTTCCAGCCGGATCGTCTCGATCATCATGAAGGCCAGCTGGCTCGCCAGCCGCGACGCCTGCAACCGTTGTAGCACGCCCATCAACGGCACCCGCATCGTCCGCACCTTTGGCTTGCGCAGCCACCAGAGCAGCTTGGCCCAGCCGAAGGGGAACAGCGCGCCATTGAGCGGCTTGATCGCTTCATTCAGGTCCGGCAGCGTCATCATGAAGGCGACCGGCTCGCCATCGACCTCCGCGATCATGATCAGATCCTCGAACACGATGGGTTTCAGCTTCTTGCCGGTATGCGCGATTTCCGAATCGGTGATCGGGACAAAGCCCCAGTTACGCCCCCAGGCATCGTTGAGGATATTGAGGATGATCGCCGCTTCGGCATCGAATTTCGACTTGTCGACCTTGCGGATGCGGATGCGGTCATTTTTGTGGCCCGACGCGATGATCCGCTGGATCAGCGGCGGGAAGCTTTGGGTGATGTCCAGTTCGAAGCAGTTGAGCGTCTTGACCGGCTGATAGCCCGCGCCCTCGACCATCGCCTGATAGGCCGGGCTGTCATGCCCCATCATGACCGTGGGGGGATGATCATGCCCGGCGACCAGCAGCCCCGGCTCCTCCCAGATCGACAGCGAGATCGGCCCGACCACGCGGGTCATGCCCTGTTCGCGCAGCCATTGCTCCGCGCGCGCGATCAGGGCCGCGCCGACCGCCGCATCCTCCGCCTCGAACAGGCCAAAATTGCCCGTTCCCGGTCCCATCCCCTGTTCGCGCGGCATCGCCAGCGCCAGTTCGTCATAATGGGCCGAAATGCGACCGACGATGCGGCCATTGCGGCGGGCGAGGAAATATTGCGCCTTGGCATGTTCGAAAAAGGGATTCTTGCCCGGCGTCAACAGCTCGTGCATTTCCGCCTTCAGCGGCGGCACCCAGTTGGGATCGTTGGCGTAGATCGACCAGGGCAGGTCGATAAAGGCCTTGAGGTCGCCCTTGCCCGAAACGGGGGTAATCACCAGATCGTTATGTGCCACGGCTGCCGCTTTCACCAAAAGAGGGGAGCAGTTCGCCGCTTGTTTGCGGATTGTCAATCACAGGCCGCCGCCAGCCCGCTATCGGGCAGAGAATGTCATCGTGCTGCCACGATATCAGCGCATTTGGAGATTAGGACGCCCGCCATGACTGTGCATGATCCCATCCTTGCCGCCGCTCAGCGGGCGCGCGCGACCATCCCTGACGATGTGGCGATGCTGCGCGCGGCGGCCGAACTGACCCGCGACCTGTCCACCGCCGATGCGCGTATTTACTGGCCCGATATGCTGGCGTCCGCGCTGATCGGCTGGGGTGCGCTGGCGGGTGCGATCCTGATCGACTATGTGCCGCTGGCCATCGCCTGCGGCATCGTGGCGATGCTGGCGCTGTATCGGGCGGCGAGCTTCATCCACGAACTCACCCATATTCGCGCCGGTGCGCTGCCCGGTTTCCGGGCGGGATGGAACCTGATCGTCGGCATCCCGCTGATGATCCCCTCCTTCCTCTATGAAGGCGTCCATACCCAGCATCATGCCCGCACCCGGTACGGCACGGCGGAGGACCCGGAATATCTGCCGCTGGCGCTGATGAAGCCCTGGTCGCTGCCGCTGTTCATCCTTATCGCCTCGCTGGCCCCGGTCGGCCTGATCCTGCGCTTTGGCGTGCTGACGCCGCTGTCGCTGATCATCCCGCCGCTGCGCGCGAAGGTGGTGGCGGAATTGTCGGCCCTGTCGATCAACCCGGCCTATCGCCGCCGCACACCCGAAGGCGCGTTCGCGCGGATGTGGGCGTGGCAGGAGGCAGGCGCGTCCCTGTTCGCGCTGGCGCTGGTCGGCAGTGTGTTTGCTTTCGGGTGGAAGCCGCTGCTGGTCTATATGGCGATCCATTCAGCGATGACCGTCATCAACCAGCTGCGCACATTGGTCGCGCATCTGTGGGAGAATGAGGGCGATCCGATGACGGTGACCGCGCAATATCTCGATTCGGTCAATGTGCCGCCGCCCGGCAGCCTGCCCGCTCTATGGGCGCCGGTCGGCCTGCGCTATCATGCTTTGCACCACCTGCTGCCCAGCGTGCCTTACCATAATCTGGCTGCCGCGCACCGCAAGCTGATCGCCACGCTGGACCCGCAATCGCCCTATCATCGCGGCAATTATCGCGGAATGCTGCCCCTGGTCGGCAAGATCGCGCGCAGCACGATGGCGGCGCGCTAGGGCGCGATGACTTTACCTTCTTCCGTTCGTTTCGAGCGAAGTCGAGAAACCGCGCGCTACCGTTTCTCGACTTCCCCCCAAACGAACGGAAGACGGGAGTGGCAACCCAAAGTTGTCGCAATCTAAGCTATTCCTCCGTCCTGAACAGCACGGTTTCGCCGACCAGCAGGAACAGGAAGAAGGGCGCCCAGGCCGCCAGAAAGGGCGGATAAGCGCCCAGGCTGCCCATCGCCAGCGAGAAATTGTCGGCGACGAAATAGGCAAAGCCCAGCGCCATGCCCATGACCGCGCGGACGAACAACTGGCCGGAGCGCGCAAGGCCAAAGGCCGCGACCGACCCCAGGATCGGCATCAGCAACGCCGAAAGCGGGCCGGACAGCTTGTGCCACAAATTGGCCTCCAGTTCCGCCGTGGGTCGCCCGGCATCATGCAGATCGGAAATCGCCGCCTGAAGCTGGCTGAAGGTCAGCGCGTCGGGATCTACCTTGGCCAGGGTGAACTGGTCGGGCCGAATGTCGCGGCCAAAGCGCACTGTGCCGACATCGGTGACCGTGCCGCGCGCCACGTCGAACTGGCGCGCATTTTCCAGCACCCAGCTCTTGTTCGCGGCGTCATAATGGCCGCGCGGTGCCTGGACGATGGTGGTCAGGCTGTTGTTGATGCGGTTGAAAATCTCGACCTTGCGCAACTGCACCTGTGTGCCGCGCCCCGCGACGATCGCGGCGTTGACCAGATTATTGCCATCGCGCACCCAGGGGTTGCTCTTGACCCCGCTGTCGCGCGGGATCGGGCCATAATCGACCGCCTGCCACGCGCTGAGCGCCGCAGTCGATCGCGCGACGATCCGTTCGTTGAAGGCATAGCTGATGATCGCAACCCCCAGCGCCGCTACGACAAGCGGCGCGAGTATCTGGTGCGCGGACAGGCCCGCCGCCTTCATAGAGATGATTTCGCTATTCTGGTTGAGCGTCGCCAGCATCACCAGCGTGCCAAGCAGCACCGAGAAAGGCAGGAAGCGCGCGATGATCTGCGGCACGCGCAGGCCAACATAATGCCATAATTGCGCGTCGCTATTGCCGGGATAGGCGAGGACGTCGCCCGACTGGCCCAGCAAATCGAGCGTCTGTAAAACGAGCACCAGCAGCGCCAGCACCGCCAGCGTCCGCGTCAGGAACAGGCGCACCATATACCAACTGATCTGGCGCGACGGGAAGAAATCAAGTTGCATGGCTTATGCGGCTCCTTCCGCCACGGGCGGGCGCCGCCGTCCCAGCCGCAACAGGCGCACGATCTGCTTGCCGATCTTGGCAAAGGCCACTTCCAGCGCGCCGATCGGCTGGCCGCCGGGGCGGTGCGCGATGACATGATACATCCAGAAGATCAGGCCCGACGTCAGCAGGAACGGTCCCCACAGCGCGATGATCGGATCGACCTTGCCCAGCGCGCCGACGCTTTCGCCATATTGGTTGATTTTGTGATAGGTGACGATGAAGATGATCGAAAGAAACACGCCCAGCGCCGATGTCGATCGCTTGGGCGGGATCGCAAAGGCCAGTGCCGCCAGCGGCAACAGCAGCATCATCACCACCTCCACCATGCGGAAATGGAAATTGGCGCGCACTTCATCGCGCAGCTTGTCCGGGGTAGCGGGATTGCGGCCGATCACCATCAGTTCGGGAATCGTCTTTTCCCGGTCGACATCGCGCCCCCGGAAATTTTCGATCTGCGGCAGGTCGATCGGCAGATCATGGCTGGAAAAAGACAGGATTCGCGGCGTCTTATATTTGGGCGCGTCATTGACCAGTACGCCATTGCGCAGGCGGAAGATGATCGTGTCGGGATCGTCCGTCGCCAGGAACATGCCCTGCGCCGCCGTGACCGCGACCGATTGCCCGTCCCGGCTGGTCGCCCGCACGAAAATCCCTTGCAAATTGCGCCCCTCGTCCAGGCTGCGTTCGATCCGCATCGTCATCCGCTTGCCCAGATTGGTGAACTCGCCAACCTTGATCGACGCCCCCAGCGCGCCCGACCGCAGCTCGAATCGCAGCGATTCATAAGCGTATCGCGACAGAGGCTGGATGAAGCCGACAATGCCAAAATTGACGAGCGCCATCGAGATCGCGAAAATATATGGAACACGCAGCAGGCGACCGTAGGACAAGCCCACCCCGCGCATCACGTCCAGTTCCGACGACAGCGCCAGTTTGCGAAACGCCAGCAATATGCCGAGCATCAAGCCAATGGGTATCGCCAACGACATATATTCCGGCAACATGTTAGCGAGCATTCGCCATACGACGTTAAGCGGCCCGCCTTGCGCTGCCACGAAATCGAACAGGCTGAGCATCTTGTCGAGCAGGAAAAGCATCGCGGCGATCACCAACGTGCCCAGCATGGGCACCGCGATCAGGCGGGCGAGATAACGGTCGGTGGCGGTCAGCATTCTCTAAGTCGTCGTCCCATCACCATGTTTTGGCCGCAAACCCATCCCATATCGGAATCAGGGAAAGTAGCGGGGCGAACAGGGGCTGTCCGTCCGACCCGGTCGGGCGGCTATAGCTTCCAGGAGTCTAATGGTCATGGTAAAAGTTGCAGTGGGTCTGATGTCGGTGGCAGCGATGGTCGCAGTCGTTCCGGCGATGGCCCATGGCCAGATAATCGCCAACGATCTCGAACGCTGCGCCAGCGGCGGGAACGGCCCGGCCGTGCTGGTCGATGTGCGCGGCTTTGCGGCGGCGACCGGCAAGGTGCGCGTTCAGTCCTACCCCGCCACCAAATCGGCGTGGCTGACGAAGGGCGAATGGCTCAATCGTATTGATACCCCGGTTCGCCCGGCGAACGGCGCGATGCGTTTTTGTGTACCGGTGCCGCAGGCGGGCAAATATGGCATCGCCGTGCGCCATGATCGCAATGGCAATGGCAAGACCGACATTTCCAGCGACGGCGGCGGTTTTTCCAACAACCCGTCGATCAGCATCTTTAACCTGGGCAAGCCGGGCGTTGAAAAGGCCGCTTTCTATGCCGGTCCCGGCGTGACGAAAATCACCATCACCCTCAAATATATGTGATCAAAAGCCATGGTCTGCGTCGCGCTCCTGTCCAATCCCAAGTCCACGGGCAACCGCCAGACCCTGCCGCGCGTGCGCAGCTATTGCGCCAGCAACCCGGACATCTTCCATTATGAAGTGGAGCATGTCGACCAGATCGGCCGCGCGCTCCAGACGATTGCCCGTGTCGATCCGGTCGTCATCGTCATCAATGGCGGCGACGGCACGGTGCAGGCGGCGCTGACCGAACTCTATCAGGGTGAGCATTTCAAGGGTCGGGTGCCGCCGATCGCGGTGCTGCCCAATGGCAAGACCAACCTGATCGCGCTCGACCTTGGCATCCATGGCGATCCGATCAAGGCGCTGGAGCGGATCGTGGCGCTGGCCAAGGCCGGCGTGGACGACCATGTCGTCGCGCGCGAACTGATCGCCTTGTCGGACGGCAAGGTCGGCAGCCGGCCAGTGCTGGGCATGTTTCTGGGTGGCGCGGGGCTGGCCGATTATATGCTCTATTGCCGCAACCAGATTTATCCGCTGGGCCTGTCCAATGGCCTTAGCCATTTCCTGACGGCGATGGCGGTGCTGGTATCGCTGATCTTCGGCATCCGCGCGAAATTCCTACCGCCGTCGAGCAAGCCGGTCAGCATTTCGCTGATCCGTGACGGGCAGTTGGCCGGGCGATTCTCCGTGCTGATCGTCACCACGCTGGAGCGGCTATTGCTGGGCGTCCAGCCGGGCGACAGCCGACGCGGCAATATGAAATTGATGGCGGTCGAACAGAATTTGCCCGCCCTGCTGCGCCTGGTATTCGCAAGCATCTTCAAGCGGGTGGGCAAGAGCCAGATGCAGGGCATCCATCTGGAACAGGGCGACACCATCCGCATCGAGGGCAACCATAGCAGCGTCATTCTGGACGGCGAACTGTTCGAAGCGTCGGAGGGCAAGCCGATCGTACTGCGCTCGACCCAGCCAGTGCCGTTCCTGCGACTGGCGGCTTAGGGCCATTGTCATCCATCCCTTCTCCCTTGGGGGGAGAAGGACACGAAGCCCTCTCCCTCAAGGGAGAGGGATAATCCCCCCTCACCCCCGCAATTCCACCCAGGTCGGCGCATGGTCGCTGGCCTTCTCTCTGCCGCGAAAGGCCTTGTCCACCTGCGCGTCGACCAGCCGGTCGGCGGCGGCGGGGCTTAGCAGCAGATGGTCGATGCGAAAGCCCGCGTCGCGGGGCCAGGCGTTCATCTGATAATCCCAATAGGTCCACACCCCCCCCGCAGGATGGCGGCTGCGCAGCGCGTCGGTCCAGCCATCGGCCAGCAGGCGGCGATAGGCGGCGCGGCTTTCCGGCTGCATCAGCGCGTCATTCGCCATCGCCTTGACCGAATAGACATCATCGTCGCGCGGGATGACATTATAGTCGCCCGCCAGGATCGCGGGCACTTCCTCCGCCCAGATTTCCGCCGCGCGGGCGCGCAGGCGCTTCATCCATCGCAGCTTGTAATCGAATTTGGGGCCGGGCTGCGGATTGCCGTTGGGCAGATAGATGCTGGCGACGCGCACGCCCTTCACATCGGCTTCCAGATAGCGGCTATGCTCATCCTCCGGCTCACCATCCAGACCGCGCCGCACCTCCACCGGGGTTTCGCCGCGCGCGAGGATGGCGACGCCATTAAAGCCCTTCTGGCCGTGCCAGATCACGCCATAACCGGCATCCTCGATGTCCTTGGCCGGGAAGGTTTCGTCCGATGTCTTGATTTCCTGCAGGCAGGCAATGTCGGGCCGCGTTTCGTCCAGCCACTCCAGCAGGCGCGGCAGGCGCGCCTTGGTGCCGTTGATGTTGAAGGTGGCGATGCGCATGGACGATTCTCCTCGCCCATGTCCCTAATGGGAAGATCAGCTTTTGGCTATCAGACCGAGAAGCTGGTGCCGCAACCACAGCCAGCGGTCGCATTGGGGTTGGTCACCTTGAACGCCGCGCCGCCAAGGTCGGAGACGAAATCCACCGCCGATCCGCGCACCAGGTCCAGGCTGACGTCATCCACCACCAACGTCACGCCATCGCGCTCGACCGACAGATCGTCCGCCTCGACCGCATCGGCCAGGCCGAAACGATATTGGAAGCCCGAACAGCCCCCCCCCTCCACCGCCAGCCGCAGGATAGCCGGCTTGCCCTGCTTGGCGGCGATCGCGGCGACACGGGCAGCGGCAGATGGGGTGAGATCAATATCGGTCATGGCATCCTAGATAGGGTCAAGCAAAAGGCCCGGCAACCCATGGGGTGCCGGGCCTTTTGCGAATGTCGATAAAAGCGCGATCAGTCGACGCTCTTTTCCTGTGCCTTGGTCGGGCCACCCATCGCGACCGGCGGCTTGCTGTTCATTGCCACCAGATAATCGGGACCGGCGACGAAGGGCAGCGGGTTGATCGCGGCGCCGTCGACACGGACTTCATAATGGAGGTGACTGCCGGTCGAGCGGCCGGTCGAGCCCATCAGGCCGATGATCTGGCCGCGCTTGACGAAGCTGTTGGCCGGTACGAGCAGCTTGGACATATGCCCATAGCGCGTTTCCATGCCGCTGCCGTGCGAAATTTGGACGAGGTTGCCATAGCCGCTGGCCCAGCCTGCACGGTTGACGATGCCGTCGGCGGTGGCGTGGATCGGGGTGCCGATGGGACCTGGAATATCGATCCCCTTGTGCATCCGTGCGCCGCCGTTGAAGGGGTCGGACCGGAGGCCGAAATTGGAGGTCAGCGACAGCCTTTCGACCGGGCGGCCCGACGGAATATAGGCCGCGGTCTTGGCATTGCCATCCAGGCGCTGGAGGCTGGAGAAAAGGTTGGAGAAACCGACATCCTGCGGCCCAAGGGCGCTGGTGTTGATTTCCGACGCATCGCCATAGGGATCGTCTGTTTCGGTCGCCTGGGCCGGGGCAGCGGCGCAGAGCGCGCCTGCAATGCCAAGCCCTGCAAAAATTTGTGTCGCCTTGACGGCAGAATGGAACAAACGCGCACCACGAGTATTGATCATATCAAGTTCAAACATGCCGACCCCGACTGTGTCACCGGAGGCTTATGCCCCTCGGCGCTTCCCGTGTTGTTTTTTGGCGACCTGGATCGCCCCCGCAGTTACGCAGACTGCAAATCGCCGGTCATGTTGCAAGCGCGGCGTAGAATTCCCGCGTTAAACCGGCCTGTCGACGCGCTGAGTCGTTGAACGGAGGCTTAACCGAACCACGAAAATGCCTTTTCACAAGCATTTGATAATGATTTGGGGCGGATAGGCCCAATCGGTTCGTCGCCATGAGGAACCATGTCGTCCCGGCGGCGACATGGCGAATCTCATCCGCCATGATGCGGCGCAAAAATTTGGCGGACGCAAAATCCCCTGCCCCCTCGAACCGTTCGACCGTCGCCGGGGTGATGTCGAGGGCGCGGGCCTCCAGCACCATCGGCACGATCGCCAGCCGGGCGAGGACGTCATGCGCGGTTTCCTCCGCCGCCTGCCACAGCCCGTCATGCGCGGGGAGCGCGCCATAATGGCTGCCGCACTGGCGCAACCGCCGGTCGAGCAGGGCGAAGTGCATTGCTTCTTCCGCGCCGACCTGCATCCATTGGTCGGTGAAGGCCGCGGGGAACTGATCCCCGAAGCGGCCGACCAGGTCGAACGCCAGGTCGATCGCGACAAATTCGATATGGGCGAGCGCGTGGAGCATCGCGATGCGCGACCGTTCCGACCCCATCTTGCCGCGCCGGGGCATTTGGCCCGGATGCAGCAATATCGGCGCGTCCGGGCGCGCTGGCTGGTCGGGCATCGCCACGTCGAAACGATGCGCCAGCCGGCCCAGCCGCCACGCCCGCGCCACCGCGCGCGCGGCCATCACCTTGGCATGAGGGTCGGCAGTCAGCAGGACATCGCGGCACGCCGCGCCGATGCTATCGGACAGGATCAAAGCGCCCTCGCCGCCTCCAACACCTCGGCGGCATGGCCCTTGACCTTCACCTTGGGCCAGACACGCGCGATGATGCCGTCCGCGCCGATCAGGAAGGTCGCCCGCTCGATCCCCATATATTTGCGGCCATAAAGCGACTTTTCCACCCAGGTGCCAAACGCTTCGCAGGCGTCGCCCGGTTCGTCCGACGCCAATATGACGGTGAGGCCATATTTGTCGGCAAATTTCTTGAGCTTGGCGGGCTTGTCCTTCGACACGCCGACGACCGGCACGCCGATCGCGGCAAAGTCGCTGGCCAGTTCGGTAAAATCCTTGGCCTCATTGGTGCAGCCGGGCGTATCCGCCTTGGGATAGAAATAGACCACCACCGGCTTGCCGCGATAGCGGGCCAGGGTGAAGTCCGCGCCATCACCATCCTTGAGCGCGACGTCGGGCGCGCTGTCGCCTTGTACCAGCATCAATTGTCCTCCTGATAGGGCGCGGCCAGCGCGACCCAGGCTTGGCCTATGCTTTGCCGCGCCTTGGCATAGCTTTCAAGCAGGCTGTCCCAATGGTCAGCCCCGCAAGCCCGTGCGACCAGCGGGCGGGTCGCTTCGGGCGGCTCGGTGGACGAAGGCGACACTAACCTGGACACAATCAAATAGCGTGTGATGAGGTCATGGGCGGCGATCAGGTCAGCGGGCAGATGACCGGCCTCGACCAGCATGGCCAGCGCCTTGCCAAGGTCGGGATCAAAGGCCATGCCGTAGCGGAATTGGGTGATGTGGATCAGAAATTCGAGGTCGACCAGACCGCCCGGCACCAGCTTGACGTCCATGTCGCTGGCGGGGGGCTTGTGGGTGGCAATGTCGCCGCGCATCTTGACCGCCTCCCGCGACAGGTCATTGATATTGCGGTATTTTTCCAGCGTTTCAGCCAGAATGGCGGCCAGCGCCGTGCGCGCTTGGGGCGATCCGAATATCGGTCGCGCCCGTGTCAGCGCCAGATGCTCCCAGGCCCAGGCCTCTTCGCGCTGATATTTGGCGAAACTGTCGAGACTGACCGCCAGCAAGCCCTGCGCGCCGGACGGGCGGAGCCGCGTATCGACCTCATAGAGCGGGCCGGATGCGGTATGCACCGACAGCGCGTTGACGATGCGCTGCGCCAGTCGGTTGAAATATTGGGTCGCGCCCAGCGGCTTGGGCCCATCGGATTCGGCGCGGAAATCGCCGGTGAACAGGAAGATGACGTCCAGATCCGACGCATGGGTCAGCACTCCGCCGCCCAGCCGCCCCAGTGCCAATATGACAATCTCTCCGCCCGGCACCTTGCCATGCGCTGCCTCAAACTCTGCCACTGTTCCTGCGGCCAGCGCCTCGATCGCCGCCTCCGCCACCCGGCCATAGCCACGCCCGGCCTCCAGCGGATCGCCGCCCCGGATGATCTGCGCGCCCAGCGCGAAGCGGCGGTCGCCCACCCGCTGGCGCACCCGGTCGAGCAGCGCCTGATAATCCTCGCCCGGCTCCAGTGCAGCCAGTTGCGCCGCCAGCACGTCCACCGGTGGCGGCGGGTCGAAGGCGGTGGCGTCGATCAGCCCGTCGATCAGCTCCGCCCGCCGCGCCAGCGCATCGGCCAGCGTCGGCGCATGGCTCAATATCTCCGCCAGCAGCGCGACCAGCGCAGGGCGCGCGGCGAGCAGCTTGAAGAAGTTGATCGCGCTGGGCAGCCGCCCAATCATGTCATCGAGTCGGTTGAGCGCGCGCGACGGATCGGGCGCGGTCGCCAGCGCGCGCATCAGGCCGGGGAGCAGGCTTTCCAGCGCCTCGCGCGAAGGACCGCTGCGCAGCGCGCGCACCTTGCCGCCACGCCAGTGGGCGATCCGCGCCAGCGCGGTTTGCGGATCGGCAAAGCCCATCTCGGCCAGTTGCGCCGCCAGCAGCGCCTCATCCTGCGACAGCGAGGCATCGTCCTTTTCCGGGCTGAGCCGGTCATAATTGCGCCCGACCCATTCGACCTGGGGCCGCAACAGGTCGAGCAGCGCGTCGCCATCGGCCAGACCGTGCAGCCGCGCGACATTGTCCATGGCTGCCGTTGATTTGGGCAGTTCATGGGTCTGCAAATCCTCGACCATCTGAAGCCGATGTTCGATCGTGCGGAACAGGACATAGGCATCGTCCAGCTGCGCCGCGACGTCAGGCTCGATCACGCCTGCCTGTGCCAGCGCGACCAGCGCCTGCCTTGTATTGCCCGATCGCAGCGCCGGATCGCGCCCGCCATGGATCAGCTGATGCACCTGTGCGAAAAATTCGACCTCGCGAATGCCGCCGCGCCCGCGTTTCAGATCATAACCCGGCCCGAACGCCTGGCCCTGCGCATAATGGTCGCGAATCCGTCGGCTGATATCGACGATCGCGTCGATCGCGCTGAAATCCAGATGCCGTCGCCAGACGAAGGGACGAATCTGGCGCAGAAAATACTCGCCCAGCGCGATGTCGCCTGCCGCCGCGCGGGAACGAATGAAAGCGGCCTGCTCCCACCCCAGCGCAGTCGATTCATAATAGCCGATCGCCGCCTCCACCGGCAGCGCGATCGGCGTGGCTTCGGGCGAAGGGCGCAGGCGCAGATCGACGCGGAACACATAGCCATCGCCATCCGGAGCCATCAGCAATTCGCTCATCCGCCGCCCGATTCGGACGGCGGCATCAGCCGGATCTTCGCGCGGCCCATGCGGCAGGGTGGCCGGATCATAGAGCAGGATCGGGTCGATATCCGACGAATAGTTGAGTTCGCGGCTGCCATGCTTGCCCAGCGCCAGCACGACAAAGCCCTTATGTTCGGCATCGGGATAGCGTTCGGCCATGGCGGCGGCTAGCGCCTCCTCCACCGCGGTATCGGCAAAATCGGACAGGGTGCGCGTCACCCGATCCAGCCCCCAGGCCCCCGACAGGTCAGCCGCCGCCGTCACCAGCGCGATCCCCGTGCGCCGTCGCCGCAGCGACCGGGCAACGCCATCCTCCGGCCTGCCCAGCGCCTGCGCGACGGCCAGCGCCGCGTCCATATTGCCGGTCGCCAGCGCATCCGCGACCTGCGGATAGCGATCCAGCGCGCGTGTCAGGAAGGGCGAATGGCCGCGTATCCGTGCCTGCGTTTCGGGCCAGTCCGTCACCATCGTCTCTCCCCTTGCGGCGGGCGTGCTGTGGCGCGCTATCGCTTGGGCTTGCGACGAACGCCAGAAACTTTTGTGCGCGCCGTCCGTTCTTACTGACATGGAAATGCAGCGCAAATCTTCCGGCCGATCGGCACCGGGTCGCCAAGGCGACGATGGGCGGATCGTGACCGTCGCGCTCCCCCTGCCCTATGAGGGCGTGGGCAATGCGCTGCGTTCCACTTATGCGCCCCCGCGTGACGCACTGCCCGACGACATGACCGCGCTGCTGGCCCGCCTGGATAAATTCGGACAAGTAAAGGGCTGATCAGCGCAGCTTTTTGTTTACCCATTCCGACTATTGTTGGCAAAGCCGTCGGCCAGCAAGAAGTCAAAGCCATGATATATCGCAATTTTGCTATCTGTACACTAGTCGTCGCGCCGCTAATCGTGCTGGCGGTGCAGAACATTATGCCCAAGCCGCCGGAATCCGCGCCTGTACAGGGCAATTTCGCGGATGCCCCGCCGCCGGTCCCCGTTCCTGTGGCACCTCCCGTCGCCCCACCGTCGGCAGACGCAAGCGCGCCCGGTTTCGGTCAGCCGATGCCGCAAGCGGGCCAGCCGATGCTGGCCCCCGGCGCTGGCCTGCCTCAAACGACGGCAGCGCCGATGGTCGAAACCGATCAGATGATTACGCCGGACGCAGCGCCGCCCGGATCGCCCAACGCGGAATAAGCGTCAGACCGATCCCTTGAACGTGTCGCACTGGGCGGGATCGCCGGTCGACAGCCCCTTGCGCAGCCAGGCCATGCGCTGCGCGCTGCTGCCATGGGTGAAGCTTTCAGGCACTGGCCGACGTCCCGCCGCTTTTTGCAGCGTATCGTCGCCAATCGCCTCGGCCGCGCGCATGCCTTCTTCCAGGTCGCCAGCCTCCATCAAATTGGTGTCGCGCGCCGCCCAGACCCCGGCATAGCAGTCCGCCTGCAATTCCATCTGCACCTGCAACGCATTGCCCTGCGCTTCCGACGCGCTCTGCTGCGCCTTGCGAATCCGGTCTGCTTGCCCCGTGATCGTCTGGATATGATGGCCCACCTCATGGGCGATGATATAGCCGATCGGGAAATCGCCCGGCGCGTTGAAGCGGCTTTCCATTTCGTTGAAGAAATCCGTGTCGATATAGATGCGCTGGTCGGCGGGGCAGTAAAAGGGACCCATCGCCGCCTGCGCCGCGCCGCAGCCCGACTGGCCGTTCTGGCTGTAGAATACCAGCGTTGGCGGCGGATATTGCTCACCCGACGCCTTGAATATCTCGTCCCAGCGGCGCTCGGTCGATCCCAGCACTTTGAGCGACGTGCGCTGAATGTCGGTCAGTTCGGTCGTCGCAGGGCGCTGCGTCTGAACCGGCTGGCCGCCGCCACCCCCGCCGACCAGGCTGAGCGGATTGATGCCCATCACCACCATGATGATCAATGCCACGGCAATGCCGCCGCAGCCAAATTTGCTGCCAATCAGCGGCAGCAGCATACCAATGCCGCCGCCCAGGCCGCCACCGCCGCCGCCACCCCGGCCGTCCTGCACCTCGAAATGGCTGCTTTCCTGTTCGTCGTCGAGACGCATGACGCCCTCCCTGTTTAGGCCTCTGCCTACGCGATTTGCCGGATGCTGCAAACCGCCGGGATGGCCAGAGGGTTGCGATCACGCCAAATTTTATTGGGCGACTTAGCGTTGGATTGCGACGGGCAAAGCCTATATTGCGCTGCATCATGGATAATCAGCCCAAGCCCCTCCGCCGCGCCCGCACGCCTTTGCCCCTGCCACGCGAAGTCGCGCTGCTGCTTCAGGGGGGCGGCGCGCTCGGTTCCTTTCAGTCGGGCGTCTATGAGCGGCTGGACGAACTGGGAGTGGATGTCAGCTGGGTTGCGGGCATTTCGATCGGCGCAGTCAACGCCGCCATCATCGCAGGCAACCCGCCGCACCGGCGGATCAGCCGCCTCAAGAAATTCTGGTACACCGTGTCGGGCGGGATGCCCAATGTGCTGCTGCCCGACATTGACCATATTCGCGAGATTGCGCATCTGGCCGCCGCTGGCACGGTCGCGACCTTCGGCGTGCCTGGCATGTTCCGTCCGCGCCTTTGGCCTGCGACGATGATGCCCGAAGGATCATCCGGCGCGATCAGCTTTTACGACAGTGCGCCGCTGAAAGACACGCTGGACGCCTGTATCGACTGGGAGCTGCTGAATGACGGGCCGGTGCGGCTGTCGGTCGGCGCGGTCGATGTGGAGACGGGCAATTTCGCCTATTGGGACACGCGCGGGCCTGGCGGCAACACCCGGATCGACGCGCGCCACATCATGGCATCGGGCGCGCTGCCACCGGGTCTGCCCCCGATCGAGATTGACGGGCGCTGGTATTGGGATGGCGGCATTGTGTCCAACACACCGCTGGCCCATGTATTGGACCACCAGACCGAAGACATGCTGGTGTTTCAGGTCGACCTGTTTCCCGCCGAAGGGCCGATGCCGCGCCAGATGACCGACGTTTATTCGCGCGCGAAGGATATTCAGTATAGCAGCCGCACCCGGCAGGTGACCGACCAGTATCTGCGCCTGCGCCGCGAACATGGGGCGATCTGCGCGCTGCTTGACAAGCTGCCGCCCGAATTGCGCAACGAGCCAGAGGCGCAGAAACTGCGCGACATTCTCGACGGCGGTTCGATCAACATCGTTCACCTGATCTATCGCAGCCGCAACTGGGAAAGCGGCGCGAAGGATTTTGAATTTTCCCGCGCCACGATGCTGGACCATTGGAGCCAGGGCCGCGACGCAGTGGAAGAAGTGATGCACAAGGGCGACCTGATCGCGCGCAACATATTGGACGGCAAGAGCGCGACCTTCGACCTGGACGCGCCCGATCATCTCAAGGAGAAAAAGGCATGAGCAAGGCTTTTGCGGGCAAGACCGCCCTGATCACCGGTTCGACCTCCGGCATTGGCCTGGCCTATGCCAAGGCGCTGGCGGGCGAAGGCGCGAATGTCGTCATCAACGGCTTTGGCGACAAGGATGCGATCGAGCAGGAACGGCTGGGGCTGGAGGCGCTGAGCGGCGCGAAGGCGCTCTATAGCGGCCATGACCTGACCAAGCAGGACCAGATCGAGGCGATGATGGCAGAGGCCGCTGCGGCCTTTGGCGGGGTCGATATATTGATCAACAATGCCGGGATGCAGCATGTCGCCCCGGTCGAGGATTTTCCGGTCGACAAATGGAACCTGATCATCGCGCTGAACCTCACGAGCGCATTCCACACGACGCGGCTGGCCGTGCCCTATATGAAGGGCAAGAAATGGGGCCGGATCATCCAGACCGCCAGCGCCCATTCGCTAACCGCCTCTCCGTTCAAAAGCGCCTATGTGACCGCCAAGCATGGCCTGGCCGGTTTCACCAAGACGGTGGCGCTGGAAGTCGCGACCTTCGGCATCACCGCCAACTGCATATCGCCCGGCTATGTCTGGACCCCCCTGGTGGAAAACCAGATCCCCGACACGATGAAGGCGCGTGGGCTGACCCGCGAGCAGGTGATGAACGACGTGCTGCTGGCGGGCCAGCCGACCAAGCAGTTCGTGACGGTCGAACAGGTCGCGGCGATGGCGATGTTCCTGTGCAGCGACGCCGCCGCCAACATCACCGGCGCGAATATGAGCATCGACGGAGGATGGACGGCGCAGTGACGCGCCGCCCTTCCTGATATTTAGGCCGGGGTCGGCTCCAGCAGGCGCAGGACCGATTGCAGGCCGTCCTCGCTCGCGGTGGCCAGCGGCAGGGGACGATCGGGCAGTCCGTCATGCTGGCTGTTGAGAAACAGGATCGCGGCAGGCGCGCCCAGTTTCTCGATCGCGATGCGGGTGACGCGACCCTGCCGTTCGGCTTCGGCAGGCGACAGGCGCACCGCATTATGCGGGGTGAAGCGTCGGCCGGGCGATGTGCGGCCGGAGGCAGGCGCAGGCGCGGGCTGAACGGGGGTGTCGGTCGTCATCGTTCAGCTTTTCAGCGTCACGATGCCGACCGGGCCGGGCTTGGTCGATGGGTTGGATGCGTTTGCCTTGGGCGGCTTTTCCGCCTTGGGCTTACGAATCTCCTTGCTCGATTTCTTCTGACTTTTGGCCATGGTCTTGGTCTTTCAGTTCGCGGGGGTGGATGCAGCGTTCAGAGCCGCTTCCGCGTCCTCTTCGGCACGAAACTCGGCGGCGATTGCTTCATCCTCCGTTTCCACCGTGCGCGTGGCGCGGCGGCGTTCGGCGCTGGCGGCAAGCTTGGCTTCGCGGCCCCAGGCGTTGGCGGCGGCAACAGCGACGCGGCGCGCGTTGGGCAGGGTTTCGGACAATGAACGGGCGTGATGGATCGACTGCTGGGCAAGGCAGAAGGCGGATGTCTGGGCCATGGAGCAGGCTCCTTTGCGCGAGGAAACGGGATAGCAGGGCGACAGGATGCGCTTCGTCGGACGCGCGCGGGTCAGTCATGTCGCAAGGGGGCGGACGATCATGGGGCCGCGCAGTGCAGCGGATCGTTCCTTTCACTTATGAAATACTATGGATGGCATCACTTTACAAGGGCAGCGGCTTTTTCAACGCCTGGCCCACAGCCCCCTTTAACAGCCGTAAAATCCCCTTATGCTATTGGCAGCCAAGGGAGACTTTCATCATGCGCCATGCGCTCACGGCCATATTGGCCGCCGCCAGCCTGTCGTCCATCGCCATCGCCCAGACCGAGCCTGCGGCCCCGCCCCCCGTCCCGGCCGTAGTGCCGCAGAGCGCGATTGGGGCGACCATCGCCAAGGATATGGACGGGCTGATGACGCTGTATCGCGATCTTCACGCCAATCCCGAATTGTCGGAGCAGGAGGTGAACACCGCCACCAAGCTCGCCAAGCGCCTGAAAGCGATGAAGTTCGACGTAACCGAAAAAGTCGGCGGCACCGGCGTCGTTGCGGTGATGAAGAACGGGTCCGGCCCGGTGCTGCTGATCCGCGCCGACATGGACGGGCTGCCGGTGGTGGAACAGACCGGCCTGCCCTTCGCATCGAAAGTGCGAACCAAGACGCCCGAAGGCGTCGAGACCGGCGTCATGCACGCCTGCGGCCATGACACGCATATGACCGCCTTCATCGAGACGGCCAAGCTGCTGGCGGCGGCCAAGGACGATTGGAAAGGCACGCTGGTGATGATCCTCCAGCCCGCCGAAGAGGTCGGACGCGGCGCGCGGCTGATGCTGGAGGATGGCCTCTATACCCGCTTCCCCAAGCCGACCCATGCCATCGCCTTTCACGACGCGGCCAATCTGGAGGCGGGAAAGATCGGCTATACGCCGGGCTATGCGCTGGCCAATGTCGACAGCGTCGATATTTTGGTGCGGGGCGTTGGCGGCCACGGCGCCTATCCGCAGACGACCAAGGACCCGATCGTGCTGGGATCGCGGATCGTGGGCGCGCTCCAGACTCTGGTGAGCCGCGAGCAGGAGCCGTCCGACCCGGCGGTGGTGACGGTCGGCAGTTTTCAGGGCGGGGCAAAGCATAATATCATCCCCGACGAAGCGAAATTGCTGCTGACGATCCGCAGCTATTCGGACGAGACACGGGCCAGGCTGATCGAGGGGATCAAGCGGATTTCGCGCGGCGAGGCGATTGCGGCGGGCGTGCCTGACGACCGGATGCCGGTGGTGACGGTGAAGGACGAGTTTACGCCCTCAACCTATAATCCGCCCGAATTTGCCGAACAGATGGCGGGCGTGCTGCGGGGCCATTTTCCGCAAGGCCAGGTGGTCAAGACCCCCGCCGTGATGGGCGGCGAGGATTTCGGCCGCTTCTATCGCGCGGACAAGGCGATCAACAGCTTCATCTTCTGGGTCGGCGGCGTGCCTGCCGACAAGATGGCAGCGGCGCAGGCAGGACAGGCATCCCTCCCCTCCCTCCACAGCCCCTTCTGGGCGCCGCAAGCCGACAAGCTGATCGCGACGGCCAGCGAGGCGATGACGGTGCTGGCGCTGGATATATTGAAGAAGGAATAGGAGAAGGTCCGACGTCGATCTTTTCCTGTTGGCACAACCGGCCAAATCACGGCATGTTCAAATAGTCAGTTTAGCAGGGGGGATTTGGCATGGATTTGGCAGCACGGCTTACTGAACTAGCGACGAGGACACAAAAGCATCGCGAAGTTTTGCTGACCGAAGAGGCTGCAAAAACAGCTCTTGTTATGCCCTTCCTTCAGATGCTGGGTTACGACGTATTCAACCCATCCGAGGTTATCCCGGAATATAGCGCAGATGTTGGAACCAAGAAGGGTGAGAAAGTCGATTACGCGATTTGTATAGATAACATTCTGTCTATCCTTGTCGAATGCAAGCCTTCCACTGCTGAATTGAATGTCAATCATGCAGCACAGCTTTTCCGATATTTTAGCGTCACAGATGCTCGGTTGGCAATCCTGACAAACGGCGTCATCTATCAGTTTTATTCGGATGTGGATCAAGCCAACCGGATGGACGGAAAGCCGTTCTTTACCCTAAATCTGGACTCCATCCGCAAGTCCGACATTAAAATCCTCGAACATTTTACGCGAACCGGCTTCAACATCGACAACATTGTCCGTGAAGCAGGCAATCTGAAACTTGAATCGCTCGTCCGCAAGGAACTCGAAAGCGAAATGGCTTCGCCATCCGAGGAACTCACCCGCTTAATCGCCAGCCGCGTTCAACCGGGTCGCGTGACAGCCCAAATCAAGGACAGCTTTCAGCGGCTTATTGGTAGCGCCTTTGCTTCCATCATTCGCGACCACGTCAATGATCGACTTACCTCCGCTCTCAATGCATCCACCTTGCCGGAGCCTGAGCCGGAAGCGTCTCCACTCGATGCCGGTGAAGTCATTACCACAGAGGAAGAGGTGTCTGGTTTCAGAATTGTGCAGGCAATCGCCGCTCAAATTACTGATCCACGTCGAATTGTAATGCGTGACGCCAAATCATATTGCGCCATCCTGCTCGACGACAATAATCGTAAGCCGGTGGCTCGACTCCATTTCAATGGGATCACCGCAAAATATGTCAGCACATTTGATGGCAAGGCTGAGACCAAGCATCTGATTTCAGACCTGACTGATATTTACAAATTGTCGGGGCAGATATTGGCGCAATTGAAGCAATTGGAGGGCGTGGAAGAAACCACTTAAGTTGCCCATGAGCAAGAAGGACGACCCTTCGACAGGCTCAGGGCGAACGGCGGTTGGGTAGCCCCCTTACCCCGGCAGATGCCCCTTGCGCCATTTGGTCCACAAGTGGCGGGCCAGCATCAGCGGGGGCATCCGCAGCCAGTGAGAGCGCAGGAAGAAGGCGAACACCAGCGCCTTGCGGGTTTCGCGGCCCCAGCCGTCACGGGCCAGCAGGCGGGCGCGGATCAGCCGGTCCCACAGGGTCAGGCGCGCGCCAAGACCGTAGAGCGCGGCGGCGAGGCGTTTGGCCTGCCGGACATGGGGGGTCAGGCCGTGCCGGGCGGCGCGGTTCGTCAATATGTTCGGGTCAGTGTCGGCCAGCAGATGGTGGATGTCCCACAGGTTGCGCAGCCCGCCCTGCAAATCGCCATCGGCCAGCATATGAGCGACAGCGTGGACGACGCGATCTTCGGGTGACAGGACGAACAGGCCATCGGCCAGCGGCACGGCGTCGGCGATCATCGCGGCGGCATCCGGCGTCTGGCGCGCGGTCAGCGGCAGGATCGTGTGATGCACGTCGATCATCCGGTCGCGCGTCGCGTGGATCATCGGCGGCAGTTCGTGCATCCACTGCCGATAATAGGCGTCGTCATAGGGATCATCCTTCACCCATTCCCAGCCAGCCGCGATCAGCGCCTGTTCGACCGCCGCCATGGCTTCGCGGGGGACGAGGATATCGAGATCGCCAATGAAACGGCCCTGCCCGGCCTTCAGCCCGGCGGCGGCATAGGCGGTCCCTTTGAGCAGCACGACGCGGACGCCCAAAGCCCCAAGCGCCTGTGCCGCGCGGTCGGCTTCCCATAAAGCCTGACGCGCTTCGCGGGCAGCGTCGAGCCGCGCGTCGGACAGGATCGGCATGACCGCTGGTGGCACGGTGATGCCATCGAGGCGAAAGGCCAGCGTGCCGATCAGCCGTTCGGCGCGGGCGGCGGCGATCAGGCCGTTCCAGCCGGATGAGTCCAGCCCGGCGACGGACGCGGGATCGCGCAGCGCGCGCACGAGCAAGGCGGCGCTCATGCCATTTCCACCCACAGCCGTTCGACCATGGCGATGGCCTCCTCACCGGTCGGGAAGTCGATCGCGCGGGCGGGAACATCGCGGACGAAGCGAGTCAGTGCGGTGAAGGCGGGTTCGCCCAACGCGACATAATTGGTCGAGGCTTGCGTGAGGCGCATGAAGATTTCCGCCTGACCCACGGCACGCATATCGGTGGCGTGGCCGAAGCGGGGGAAGAGCAGCAGCGCGGGCATCGCCCCCTGCCCCATGCGCGCGACCGCGTCGGCGCGGGGGACCATGTGGCGAATATCGCCCTTGGCGGTGGCGGCGAGCAGCGGTCCCATGCGGCCCTCGCCCACTTCGCCCGCCACCACGTCGATGGCGCGATTCTTGAGGCTGACGAGGCGGGGAAAGGGCAGGATCGCGCCGCTGCCGAGGTCCAGCAAGGCGAATTCATCACCCATGAAACGCCAGCCGCGTTCGCCGAGCAGGGCGGCAAGGGTCGATTTGCCGGAGCCGGACTCGCCGGTCATCACCAGCACGCGACCATCCTTCTCGACGCTGGAGGCGTGGAGCAGCAAATGCCGCCGCCAGCCCAGCGCCATTTGCAGGTTCATCCCCATTTCCGCCGCCAGCAGGCCGTGGGACAGGCTCATCGGTGCGGCGTCGGCCAGGCCATGGTCGCCGGTGATGAAGATGGACGGGCGGATGAAGCGGCGCGCCAGGCTCGTCGGCTGGAGCCGGACAGTGAAATCGGCAATGGCATCGGTCGGTTGCGGATAGGCAGCGTATAAGTGAGCCAGCTGCGCGATCGGCGCGGGCCAGGCGGAGCCGATGCGGAAGGTCGCAGGACCGATGCGCAGGGTCAGTTGATGCCTCATGCCGGGCGCACCAGACCGAGCGCCACCAGCGCGTCGAGATGGGCGGCGATTTCGATCATGGCGTCCTCTGCCGGGCCAAGGTCGAAGCCGCGCGCCAGCCGGTCATGGATTTGCGCGACACTGGCGGGGGTGCCGTCGGCCAGTTCATCGAGAATTTCGGGCACGGGGCTGATCACCATATGGGTCTGGCCCGACCGGGGATGATAGAGCAGAACGATATCGTCGAGCGCGCGAGCGGTCACCGCGTCCGCCCCGTCCCGCCGATAGAGTTTCGTTGCTGTCACTCTCTGCTAAGCTCCTCGAATCCCATGCGACCTGCTATGCGCGATAACTGATCCTCCCCTGTAAGGGGAGGTGGATGGCCGCAGGCCAGACGGAGGGGTGTCACGCTATCGAGAGGGTGACACCCCTCCGTCAACGCTTCGCGTTGCCACCTCCCCTTACAGGGGAGGATGACCTAACGCGGCATCTGGAGCGAGGCGTAGCAGGTGAAGCCGCTGGTGCCGGACTGGAGGCGGCGGATATAGTTGAGATAGGCCTGATTCTGCTGATAGCTGGTGCCGGGCAGCGGGCGGCCGCGCAAAGCCTGCTTGACCTGTTCGCCGGTGAAAGGGCGGCCAGTGCCGGGGAAGGCACCCGGCGTCCCGGCGGGAACGAGCTGCCCATTGGGGGCGATCAGATTGCCTGCCCGGCTGGCGTCGGGCACGGGAATCGTGCAGTTGAGGACCGAGGCAGCGGTATTGGCCAGCGCCGGGCGGATCGACACGATCGCGGAGGCCGCCGCTGCGCCGCCCATCAGCAGCTGGCGACGCGACGGCACGGCCAGATCGGGCGTATCGGCCTGCGCAGCCAATTCGGGCTGCTGGTCATCATCCTGTCCGGTCATCGGCTCGCTCATCTGATCCTGATCCGCTATCGGGCTTGCCAAAGCGTCATGATTGCACGCTATTGGGCCTGACATCGCAGCAAATACGCGACAAATCCAGTGCGGTAACCATGAATCGACTCAGTCTTTCCCAGATCATCGCGTCCTTCGCCGTCCTCTTGCTAAGCACGGGCGCTGCCTTGATGATGGGCGCATCTCCCCTTGCCATCGCGCTGCCGGTGTTGGCCGGGGTGATCGTCCTGGCCATCACGGCGGATGCCGGGACGCCACCGCCCGACGTGCCGGACGTGGCGATGGACGAGCCGGACCTGATCGACCATCCCGATTTCGCCAGCCTGCTGGAGGGGATTTCCGATCCGCTGATGCTGGTGGAGCGCGGGCGGATCGCGCGGGCGAACCGGGCGGCGCAGCGCCTGCTGGGCGCGCATATTGAGGGGGACGACGCGCGCATCGCCATCCGCCACCCTGCCGCCGCCGAACGACTGGCGAGCCTCGCGCCACTGGCCGAACCGTTCATGATCGAGCTGGTGGGGCTGGGAACGCGCGAACAACGCTGGCAGATGCGGGTCGCGCCGGTGGGTGCAGTGGCCGACATGCGCCGCCTGGTGCATCTGGTCGACCATAGCGGCACCCATGCCGCCGAGCGGATGCGGGTCGATTTCGTCGCCAATGCCAGCCACGAATTACGCACGCCGCTGGCCGGGATATTGGGCTTTATAGAGACGCTGGCCGACCCGGAACTCGGCAAGGATGACGAAACGCGGCAGCGCTTCCTGAAAATCATGGATGGCGAGGCGCGACGGATGCAGCGGCTGGTCGATGATCTCATCTCCCTTTCGCGGATCGAGGCGGAGAAATATCGTGCGCCTGACGCATCGGTCGATCTGGGCGAACTGGTGGCCGAAGCGGTCAATGTGTTCCGCTCCAGCCATGGCGAACGGGGCCGTGAGGTGGAGATGGAGGTCGCGCCGGGACGGCAGGCGGTGCAGGGCGACCGGGCACAGCTGTCGCAACTGCTGCACAATCTGATCGGCAATTCGGTGAAATATGGCCGCCCCGGCACGCCGATCCGGGTGACACTGAGCGAGGGTGGCAGCCGCATGTGCCGCCTGTCCGTGGCCGACGAAGGCGAAGGGATTGGCCCGGACCATCTGCCGCGCCTGACCGAACGATTCTATCGCGTCGATTCGGGGCGCAGCCGGGCGATGGGCGGCACCGGGCTGGGGCTGGCGATCGTCAAACATATTGTAGAGCGGCATCGCGGACGGCTGGACGTGGCGAGCGTGCTGGGCAAAGGGACGACCGTGACCGTCTTGCTGCCGCTGATGCATGAGGCGGATGGCGGGCAGGTTTGACCAAAATGGCGGTCCTGTCATCATCGCCTTTTGCCATGTCATCAAACTGCAACCTGAATGTCACAATGCCGCGATGGAGCGGCCCTATAGCGCCGGTCAAAGGGGGGCAGCGAACAGCGAATCGCGGCCTTGCATGATGGAGGTTCCCGTGAATAGATTCACCTTGTTCGCCGCGACGGCATTGAGCGTTGTTTCCCTTTCCGCCTGTGGCGATCAGAGTGGCAGCGGCGGTGCTGGCCAGACCCGCGACCAGATCCGCGCGGTCGGTTCGTCCACCGTCTATCCCTTCGCCACGGCGGTTGCCGAACTGTTCGTGCAGGGCAATGCCGGCATGAAATCGCCGATCATCGAATCGACCGGCACCGGTGGTGGCATGAAGCTGTTTTGCGCGGGCGTGGGCGCGCAGCATCCCGACATCGCCAACGCATCGCGCCGGATGAAGAAGTCCGAATTCGATATGTGCGCGACCAATGGCGTCAAGGACATCATCGAAGTGCAGGTCGGCGTCGACGGCCTGGCCTTTGCCGAAGCCAAGAACGGCCCCGGCTACAAGTTGACCCCCAAGATCGTCTATGAAGCGCTGGCCGCCAACCCCTATGGCAAGGGTCCGAACAAGGCGGAGACGTGGAAGGATGTCGACCCCACCCTGCCCGCCATCGCGATTTCGGTATTCGGCCCGCCTTCGACCAGCGGCACGCGCGATTCGCTGGCTGAGCTGATCCTGGAAAAGGGCTGCCAGTCCGATCCGGCGATGAAGGAATTGAAGGACAAGAACGAGGACGAATATAAGGCGACCTGCACCCGCGTTCGCGAGGACGGCAAATATGTCGATTCGGGCGAAAATGACAATCTGATCGTGCAGAAGCTGGGCGCAAACCCCAATGCGGTCGGCGTGTTCGGCTACAGCTTTCTGGAAGAAAATCGCGACAGCCTGAAAGACATTCCGCTTAACGGGGTGGAAGCCAGCTATGAAACTGTGTCGACCGGCCAATATCCGGGCGCACGTCCGCTCTACATCTATGTGAAGAAGGCGCATATCGCGGCTATTCCGGGGCTTCAGGGTTTCCTCAACGCCTTTGCCGCCAACTGGAACCCCGACGGCGCGCTGACCAAGCGTGGCATGGTCGCGGCGCCCGACGATGTGCGCAAGGCGAATGCCGAAACGGTCAAGGCGCTGACCGTGCTTGACGGCTCCAAGCTGAAGTAAGGGCCATAATGACCGGTCCCGCACTTTTCCTGCTGCTCGCTGGCCTGGGCGCTATCGCCTGGGTCAGCGCCCGCGCGCGCGCGCTGCGTTTGCAGACCGTGGCGCGGGCAACCGGGCGGCGTGATGCCGTCCACTCGCTGCCGGGCTATCATGGCTGGTATGTGGCGCTGTGGACGCTGGCTCCGGCCGTGCTGTTCCTGACCGTCTGGGCCAATATCGCGCCCGGTCTGGTGACGCAGGCGGTACTGGCCGATCCGGCGGCACAAAGCCTGCCGACGGACGATTTCTCGCGCTCCGCCATATTGGGTGAGGCGCGGTCGATCGCGACGGGTGCGCAGGCCGGGGCGTTCAATCCGCTGGCGCAGGGACTGGTCGAACCCTATCGCGCTGCGATCAACAAATATGGCGTCGCGGGCGCGGTGCTGGCGATCGTGCTGGCCTTTGCCGGCGGCGCCTATGCCTTCACCCGCGTCCGCCCCGATTTCCGGGCGCGCACACGGGTCGAGCGGCTGGTGATGGCAACCCTGCTGATCGCATCGCTGCTGGCGATCGTGACCACGGTGGGGATCGTTGCCTCGCTGCTGTGGGAAAGTTTCCGCTTCTTCTCCATGGTCAATCCGCTGGACTTTCTGTTCGGCACCAAATGGTCGCCGCAATCGGCCGCGATGGGCTATGGCAATGAAGATGCGTTTGGCGCGGTGCCGCTTTTTTGGGGCACCATCTTCATCGGGGCGATCATCGCCATGGTGGTCGCCATTCCACTGGGCCTGATGAGCGCCATCTACCTCACCCAATATGCCAAGCCGGTCGTGCGCAAATGGATGAAGCCGACGCTGGAGATGCTCGCGGGTGTTCCCACGGTCGTCTATGGCTATTTCGCAGCGCTCACCATTGCCCCGGCGCTCCGCGACTTTGCGGTGATGATCGGCATCCATGGCGCTTCGTCTGAGAGCGCGCTGGCGGCGGGTCTGGTGATGGGCGTGATGATCATTCCCTTCGTCTCCTCCATGGCCGACGACAGCATCGCCGCCGTGCCGCAGTCGATGCGCGACGGCAGCCTGGCGATGGGCGCGACCACCAGCGAGACGATCCGCAAGGTGCTGATCCCCGCCGCCCTGCCCGGCGTGGTCGGCGGCGTATTGCTGGCGGTCAGCCGCGCGATCGGCGAGACGATGATCGTGGTGATGGCCGCTGGTCTGGCCGCGAACCTGACGCTCAACCCCTTTGCCAGCGTGACCACGGTAACGACCCAGATCGTCCAGTTGCTGACCGGCGACCAGGAATTTGACAGCGCCAAGACGCTGGCGGCCTTTGCGCTCGGACTGGTGCTGTTCGTCGTCACGTTGCTGCTCAACATCGTGGCCCTGCGGGTCGTGAAGAAATATCGCGAGGCTTACGAATGACCGCGGTTCCCTCCCCTACCAAACGCCTGCCCACCGACTGGAAGTCGGACGAAATGCGCAAGCGGATTGCGCGGCGTTATGCGGCCGAGCGGCGGTTCAAACTTGCCGGGCTGTTTGCCGTGGCGCTCTCTGCCGCTTTCCTCGCTTTCCTGCTGTTCACGATGATGGGCAACGGGCTGCGCGGCTTCACCCGGACCGAGATTGCGCTCCAGATCGACTTTCCGGCCTCGCCGCTGCTGCTCGATCCGGCCAATATCACCGACGCAGCGCTGGCCAATGCCAACCTGCCGATGGTGACGGGGCAGGTCGCAAGGCAAGCGCTGGGCGCGGATGCCGACGCCTTGCTGTCATCGACTGCCTGGATCAGCATCCGCGACGCGATCAAGGCCGATCCCGCAATATTGGGGCAGACGGTGACGATCCGCGTCCCGGCCAGCACCACCATTGACCTGGCCGCCAAGCATGAAGGCGCGCCGGAAGCCGAAGCGGCGGTAGAGCGGCTGCGCAAGGCAGGGCTGCTGACCACCGGCTTCAACTGGAGCTTCCTGACAGCAAGCGACGGCACCGATCCAACCCAGGTAGGCATTTGGGGCGCGTTCAAGGGATCGTTACTGACGATGCTGGTAACGCTGGCGCTCAGCTTCCCGGTGGGTGTCGCGACCGCCCTCTATCTGGAGGAATATGCGCCCAAGGCGTGGTGGACCGACATTATCGAAGTGTCGATCAACAATCTGGCTGCCGTCCCCTCGATCATCTTCGGCCTGCTTGGCCTGTCGATCTTCCTGAACTTCCTGCACCTGCCGCGATCGGCGGCGCTGATCGGCGGCATGACGCTGGCGCTGATGACGATGCCGGTCATCGTCATTGCCGGGCGCAACGCGATCAAGTCCGTGCCGCCCAGCATCCGCGACGCGGCGCTCGGCATCGGCGCATCGCCAGTGCAGGTGGTGTTCCACCATGTGCTGCCGCTGGCGCTGCCCGGCATCCTAACTGGCACGATCATCGGCATGGCGCGCGCTCTGGGCGAGACGGCGCCCCTGCTGATGATCGGGATGCGCGCTTTCATCGCCACGCCGCCGGGCGGGATCAGCGATCCGGCGACGGTGCTTCCGGTGCAGATTTTCCTGTGGTCCGATGAAGTGTCCAAGGGCTTTGTCGAAAAGACGTCGGCCGCGATCATCGTGCTGCTGGCCTTCCTCCTCGCGATGAATGGTCTGGCCATCTATCTGCGCAACAAGTTTGAAACACGGTGGTAAACGCACCCATGACCGAAGCAACAAATCCTCTGGCAATTGCCAACCCCAAAATGTCGGCCCGCGACGTCAAGGTATTCTACGGCGCCAAGCAGGCGATCAAGGGCGTGTCGATCGACGTCGACATGGACCATGTCACCGCCTTCATCGGCCCGTCGGGCTGCGGCAAGTCGACCTTCCTGCGGACTTTGAACCGCATGAACGACACCGTCGCCAGCGCGCGTGTAGAAGGCATGATCACGCTGGATGGCGAGGATATTTATTCCCCGTCGATGGACGTGGTGCAACTGCGCGCACGCGTCGGCATGGTGTTCCAGAAGCCCAATCCCTTCCCCAAGTCGATCTACGAAAATATCGCCTATGGGCCGCGCATCCATGGCCTGGCCCATGCCAAGGCGGACCTGGACGTGGTGGTTGAAAAATCGCTGCGCCGCGCTGGCCTGTGGGAAGAAGTGAAGGACAGGCTGCATGACAGCGGCACGGCGCTTTCGGGCGGGCAGCAGCAGCGCCTTTGCATCGGCCGCGCCATCGCGGTGGAGCCGGAAGTCATCCTGATGGACGAACCCTGTTCCGCGCTCGACCCGATTGCGACGGCGAAGATCGAGGAGCTGATCCATGAGCTGCGCGGTCGCTATGCGATCGTCATCGTGACCCACAATATGCAGCAGGCCGCGCGCGTGTCGCAACGCACCGCCTTCTTCCACCTCGGCGATCTGGTCGAATATGGCGTAACGAGCGACATATTTACGAACCCGACGCAGGAGCGGACCAAGGATTATATCACCGGTCGCTACGGCTGATCGCGGGAGAGACGAATATGGCTGAACATACGATCAAGGCGTTCGACGAGGATATCGACAGGCTGCGCGGCCTGATCGCGGAAATGGGCGGACGCGCCGAAGCCGCGATCGAAAGCGCGATGATCGCGCTGCAACGGCAGGATTTGGTGCTGGCGGCGCAGGTTGTTGCCGACGATAAGCGGATCGACGCGATCGAGGCGGAAGTCGAGAAGCTGGTCATCCAGGTCATTGCCCTGCGCGCGCCGATGGCCAATGATCTGCGCGACGTGATCGCCGCACTCAAGATCGTCGGTGTGGTCGAGCGCATCGGCGACTATGCCAAGAATATCGCCAAGCGCGTGCCGCTGGTCATGGTCAACCAGCGCACGCTGGAGCCGGTATCGCTGCTGCCGTCGATGGGGCAGGTGGCGAGCGAAATGGTGCATGACGCGCTCAACGCCTTTGCCGCGCGCGACGCCGATCTGGCCGTCGCGGTGGTGGAGCGCGACACGGTGGTCGATGATTTCTACAACAGCGTGTTCCGCACGCTGGTGACCTATATGGTCGAAAACCCCAAGACGATCAGCGAATGTGCGCATCTGCTGTTCATCGCGAAAAATATCGAACGGATCGGCGACCATGCGACCAATGTCGCGGAGATGGTCTATTATGCGGCCACGGGCCAGACCCTGCCCGACCGCGATCGCGGCGGCGCGGCGGCGGAGGAATAAAGACCATGGCCCGTGCAAAAATGCTGCTGGTCGAGGATGACGCGGCGCTGGCCGAACTGCTGATCTGGCATTTCAAGCGCGAGGATTTCGACGTCGCCCATACCGTGGATGGCGAGGAAGCCCTGCTGATGGCACAGGAAAATGTGCCTGACATCGTGCTGCTCGACTGGATGGTGGAAAGCCTGTCTGGGATCGAAGTGTGCCGCCGTCTGCGCCGCGCCAACGGCACCGCCAACGTGCCGATCATCATGCTGACCGCGCGCGGTGAGGAAGAGGATCGTGTGCGCGGGCTGGAGACGGGCGCGGACGATTATGTGACCAAACCTTTCAGCCCCCGCGAACTGGTCGCGCGCGTTGGCGCGGTGCTGCGGCGCGTGCGTCCGGCGCTGGCGGGTGAAACGCTGACCTTTGCCGACGTCGAAATGGACACAGTGGGCCATAAGGTGCGGCGCGGCGGGCAGGTGATTCCGCTCGGTCCCACCGAGTTCCGCCTGCTGCGCCATTTTCTGGAGCATCCCGGCTGGGTATTCTCGCGCGAACGGCTGCTCGACAGCGTGTGGGGGCAGGATAGCGACATCGAGCTGCGCACGGTCGACGTCCATATCCGCCGCCTGCGCAAGGCGATCAACGGTGATGGCCAGTTTCAGGACATCATCCGCACGGTGCGGTCGGCGGGCTATGCGCTGGATACCGATGGCGTGAGCTGACACAACCACCCGTCATGCCAGCGAAGGCTGGCATCTCCCTTTTCTTTCCAGCGCCGCGCCAGAAGAAGTGAGATCCCGGCTTTCGCCAGGATGACGGGCGCAAGTCAGGCGGCGCGGCGGGCCTTGGTCAGTTTCTTCATCAGCATGTCGCGCTTCATGCGCGAGAGATGGTCGATGAAGAGGATACCCTCCAGATGGTCCATTTCATGCTGGAGGCAGGTGGCGAGCAGCCCTTCAAGCTGTTCTTCATGGATGCGGCCGTCACGGTCCATCCAGCTGGCGCGGATCGTCGCGGGGCGCTCCACCTCGGCATATTGGTCGGGGACGGACAGGCAGCCTTCATTATAGACCGACAAATCCTCTGATTCCCGCAGGATTTCCGGGTTGATGAACACCATCGGCTTCTTGACCGGGGGCGCGTCCTCAGCGTCCGATTCCGGTTCCTGCAGGTCCATCACCAGCACCCGTTTTGGCACGCCGACCTGGATCGCGGCCAGGCCAATGCCGGGCGCGTCGTACATCGTCTCGAACATGTCGTCGATCAGCCGTTGCAGATCGTCATCGATCGACTCAACGGGGGTCGAAATGGTGCGCAGGCGCGGGTCCGGCGCCTCAAGGATGGGAAGAATGGCCATGGGTCTAAAATAGCGGAAAGACGCAGGATTTCAAGCGATGCGCCGCATCGCTTTATTCACCCAGCCATTCGTCGATTGCGGGTTTCAATATGGTCGAAATCAGCTCGACCAGCAAGCCGCCATCGGGCGAGGTGAGATAGGCGATCGCGCCATAGCCCTGTTCCGGCGGCAGGTTGGCGGCGCGCGTCGTCCAGCCCGCCGCGACCAGCCGGTCCGCTTCGGCGGGCAGATCATCGACCCACACACCGATATGGCGCGCGCCTGCGGGACTCGCGGTGTCGTAGAAGCTGCTATTGCCCTGCACCAGTTCCAGATGGATCGTCCCGCCCAGCGAGTAAGTGGCGCGCACGCTGATTTCCCGCGCGCCTTCCTCCGGGGTCCAGAAGGGCAAGGGATCGAAATCGCGGATCGGCGCGAAAGTCAGCCCCAACGCCGCGCCATAATCCGCGACCGCCCGGTCGATGTCGAGGACGGTAATGCCCTTATGGTGGGTGCGGCTAAGGTCGATCATCGGGCATCCTTCCAGTGGGTTATCTTAACCGGTCTAGCGGAGGGATGCGACGGGGTCAGCTAACAGCTTTGGCAGGGTGCCCCTACCCCACCGGCCGTCTTGCCCGCAGCGCCTGCGCCAGCGTGCCTTCATCCAGATAATCGAGTTCGCCGCCGACCGGGACGCCATGGGCGAGTTGCGTCAGCCGGATCGGGAAGCGTTCGAGCCGTTCGGCGAGATAATGGGCCGTAGTCTGGCCCTCCAGCGTGGCGTTCATTGCCAGCACCACTTCATCGACGCCGCCCTGTTCCAGCCGCGCGACCAGCGCGTCGATCGACAGATCTTCCGGTCGAATACCCTCCAGCGCGGACAGGCGCCCGCCCAGCACATGGAAGCGGCCCGGAAAGAGGCGGGACTTGTCGAGCGCCCACAGGTCGGCGACATCCTCCACCACGCACAGCGCACGGGGATCGCGGCGCATATCGGTGCAGATGCCGCAGGGATCGACCGTATCGACATTGCCGCAGACATGGCAGGTGACCAGCCGCTCGTTCACCGCCTCCAGCGCGCGCAGCAGCGGGGCCATCGCGGCTTCGCGCTTCTTGATGAGGTGCAGCACCGCGCGCCGCGCCGAACGCGGGCCAAGACCGGGCAGGCGGGACAGAGCTTGGGTCAGCGCTTCGATTTCAGTGGATGCCATGCGGTGAGATAAGGGCTTGCAACCCGTCCCGACAAGGGCTTTGAGATGGCACCATGCGTATCATCTATATGGGCACTCCCGATTTCGCGGTTCCCGCGCTCGAAGCGCTGGCCAAGGCGGGGCATGACATCGTTGCGGTCTACAGCCAGCCGCCCCGTCCGGCGGGGCGCGGCAAGAGCCTGACCCCCTCCCCGGTCCAGCAGCGGGCCGAGGCGATGGGGATAGAGGTTCGGGTGCCGGTGTCGCTGAAAGATGAGGCGGTGCAGGCAGACTTCGCGGCGCTGGAGGCCGATGTAGCGGTCGTCGCGGCCTATGGCCTGATCCTGCCGCGCGCCGTGCTGGATGCGCCGCGCCATGGCTGCATGAATATCCATGCGTCCTTGCTGCCGCGCTGGCGCGGGGCGGCACCGATCCAGCGGGCAATCTTGTCGGGCGACAATGTTACCGGCGTTACGATCATGGACATGGAAGCGGGTCTCGACACCGGGCCGATGCGGGCCAAATATGTGACCAAGATAGAGGGCAAGACGGCAGGCGCGCTGACGGCGGAACTGGCGCAGGCGGGCGCGCAGCTGATGGTCGAGGTGCTGGACGACATCGCGCAGCACCCGCCGATGGCGCAACCGCAAGAGGGCGTGACCTATGCCGCCAAGATCGCCAAGGCAGAGGCGCGGATCGACTTCACCCGGCCCGCGATCCAGGTCGAGCGGCAGGTGCGCGGCTTCAATCCCTTCCCCGGCGCCTTTTTCGAATATGGCGGGGAGCGGTTCCGCATATTGGCGGCGCAGATCGAGCATGAGGATGGCCTGCCTGGCGAAATGCTGGACGACGCGCTGCTGATCGGCTGCGGCCATGGCGCGATCCGCCCGACGCTGATCCAGCGCGCAGGCAAGGCAGCGATGACCCCGGAGGAAATGCTGCGCGGCTTCGATATGCCGGCAGGGAGCCGGGTGGATGGGTGAGACGCCTGTAAGCCCCTCCCTTTCAAGGGAGGGGGAAGGGGTGGGTGCGAGCGGAGCGAGCCTCATACGTCGCCCTTTGCTTCTAAGCCGACCCACCCCCGGCCCCTCCCTTCCAGGGAGGGGAGGAAGAGGATGACCCGTTTTGCCTTCACCGTCGAATTTGACGGACGGCCCTTTATGGGGTGGCAGCGGCAGGCGCATGGGCCGAGCGTGCAGCAGGCAATCGAGGATGCGATCCATACCGTCACCGGCGAACGGGTTGCGGTCCATGCCGCCGGGCGCACCGATGCGGGCGTGCATGGGCTGGCGATGCGCGCCCATGCCGATGTGGCCAAGGCGATCACGCCGTTCCGCCTGATGGAGGCGATCAACGCGCGGCTGGGACGGCAACCGGTGGCGATATTGGCGTGCGAAGAGGTGGCGGACGACTGGCATGCGCGTTTTTCCTGCATAGGCCGATCCTATGTCTATCGCATCGTCAACCGCCGCGCCGCGCTGACCTTCGAGGGCGGGCTGGCCTGGCAGGTGAAACAGCCGCTCGATGCAGGCGCGATGCATGAGGCGGCGCAGGCGCTGGTGGGGCTGCATGATTTCACCACCTTCCGGTCGGCCCATTGCCAGTCGGCCAGTCCGGTCAAGACGCTCGACCGGCTGGCGGTGGAGCGGGAGGGGGACCGCATCGCGATCCATGCCGCCGCGCGATCCTTCCTGCATCATCAGGTGCGCTCGATGGTCGGCTGTCTGGTCTATGTGGGGATGGGGCGATGGTCGGCGGATGATCTGCGCGCGGCATTGGCGGCGGCGGATCGCGCCGCGCTGGGGCTGAATGCGCCGCCCGATGGGCTGTATTTCGTGCGGGCCGATTATCCGGCTTAGTGGAGGTTCGCGACCCGCAGCTGGTTCTTGCCCGCGCGCTTGGCGGCCAGCATCGCGCCATCGGCGCTGTCGATCAGCCGGTCTAGATCGGTCGTGCCGCTGGCGGTGACCAGCCCGAACGATCCGCTGACGCCAATGCTCTGCGCGCCCAGTGCGAGGCGGATCGTTTCGCCCCGTTCTGCGGCGGAACCTGCGTCCAGCGTGGGGATCAGCATCAGAAATTCATCGCCCCCCACCCGCGCGACGGCGTCGCTGGTTCCGGCATGACGCGATAGCAGCGCTGCCACCTCCACCAGACAGGCGTCGCCCGCCGCATGGCCCCGGCTGTCGTTCAGCTGCTTGAAGCCGTCGAGATCAAGGAACAACAGGCTGACCGGCGTGCCGACATGCGCGGCGTCGGCCAATATGGCATTGGCGCGCACGGCCAGACCGCGCCGGTTGAGCAGCCCGGTCAGCGGATCATGCACCGCCTCGAAACTTGCCTGACGCAATTCGGAAAGGTCCTCGATCACCGCGACGTAAAATTCGGGCTGGCCCGCCGCATCACGCACCATCGCGACGGTCAGGTTGATCCAGATGATGGTGCCGTCAGCGCGGATATAGCGTTTTTCCAGCGTATAGCGGGGGAAGTCCCCGGCATGGAGGCGCGCGAGCAACAACTGATCGGTATCCAGATCGTCGGGGTGGGTGATCTGCTGGAATCCGGTACGGATCAGCGTGTCGGCATCATGGCCGCTAATCTCGCAAAAGCGTGGATTGACCTGAAGGAAGCCGCCATCCATCCCGACATGGGCAATGCCGACCGGCGCGTGGAGGAAGGTCGCCTCGAACCGGCGCAGCGCTGTCGCTTCGACGGGCACATCCTGCCCGTCCTTCTTCAGGTTCGATTCGTGGAATTGCCGGTGCGACTGCCTGCTCATCCCGCCTACATGCGGCAGCGGAGGTAAACAGGGACTTTACCCCATTACACAAACGGACAAAAAGTCAGAGCCGGGCGCGGAAAGGGGTGAAGTCAGTGCCCTCGTCATAGACGTCCAGCCCCTCGCGCCGCTTGAGCATATTGACCACGGCATAGGTCACCGGCGTCAACAGCGCTTCCCAGCCGACCTTCATCCCCCAGTTGGTCACCATGACGGTCAGCACCTGCGCATCGCTCCACTGCCCATAGAAAGCGAGCGGGTAGAAGAGCAGGCTGTCCACCCCCTGCCCCACGACCGTCGACCCGATCGTGCGCATCCACAAATGCTTGCCCTGCGTCAGCACTTTCATGCGGGCCAGGACGAAACTGTTGGTGAATTCCCCCGCCCAGAAGGCGACGAGCGAGGCGAATACGATGCGCCAGGTGCTGCCGAACACCGCTTCATAGGCCGCCTGCCCCGGCCAGCCCGCCGCGGGCGGCAATGCGACCACGACCCAGCTCATCAGCGCCATGAACAGCATGGCGACAAAGCCGGCCCAGACGCAACGGCGTGCGCGGGCATAGCCATAAACTTCGGTCAGCACGTCGCCGATGACATAACCCAGCGGAAAGAAGAGGATGCCTGCGCCAAAGGTGACGCCGCCCAGCGTCGACAGCTTGGCCGCGCCGATCAGGTTGGAGAGCAGCAGGATGACGACGAAGGCCGCCATGACGAAGTCGAAATAGCGCAGCGGGCGGCCACCCAGCGCAGTTGCATCGATTTTGTGAACCGCCCCGTCGATCATGGCAACGTGCATATCGCACAGACCAGCGATTGCAAGCCGCCCCCGCCGCCGCTATCGAGCCAGCCCAAGGCCCCGTAGCTCAACTGGATAGAGCACCCGCCTTCTAAGCGGGATGTTGCGTGTTCGAGTCACGCCGGGGTCACCATGGATCAAGGTCAGGGGCCGGGCGCGTGGTTCCACGCACCCGGCGATCATGGATTAAAGGATCGTCTGGCCGGTCTTTTCCCAGTCGGCCAGAAAGCCTGCAATACCCTTGTCGGTCAGGACATGGTTGAATAGCGCCTTGATGACGGCGGGCGGCGCGGTCATGACGTCGGCGCCGATGCGGGCGCTTTCCAGCACATGGATGGGGTGGCGGACCGATGCGACCAGAATTTCGGTATCGAAACCATAATTGTCGTAGATCAGGCGGATGTCCTGAATGAGGGCCATGCCGTCAAAGCCGTTATCGTCGTGGCGGCCCACGAAGGGCGAGATGAAGCTGGCGCCCGCCTTGGCCGCGAGCAGCGCCTGATTGGCGGAGAAGCACAGGGTGACATTCACTTGGCAGCCATCATCGGTCAGCGCCTTGCAGGTCTTGAGTCCGTCGATCGTCAAGGGCACCTTGATGCAGACATTGGGCGCGATCTTCCGCAGGACGGCGGCTTCCTTCATCATCGTCTCATGATCGAGCGCGACGACTTCGGCGGAAACGGGACCATCGACCAGCCCGCAAATCTCCTCGACCACTTCCAGGAACTTGCGGCCCGACTTGTGGATCAGCGACGGGTTGGTGGTGACGCCGTCGAGCAGGCCGGTGGCGGCGAGGTCACGGATTTCGGCGGTGTCGGCGGTGTCGACAAAGAATTTCATGGAATGCGGCTCCGGCTATAAGCGAATCGGCTCCGTTTAGCGGCTGGATGCAGGATTGGCCATCATCGCGGCAGGCTGTCGGCATTTGCAACAGTTCAGCAACATGATTAAGCGCGGCAACGTTACCAAAGGATTTTGTCATGAAGCCGCGCCGCCTGATCCTTGCCCTGTCGGCTATGGCTGCCGCTTCGCCCGCCGTCGCCGCCACGCAAGAGTCACAACTGTGGATCGCCGAAATGGCGACGATCAGGGTGAGCAAAGCTGACCTGGTGACGATCGATTCCAGCCAGCGCGCCCGGTCCGACGCGGGCAGTGGAGGTGAGCAGTTTCTGGCGCGGATCGCGATCGACCATCGCCTTACCCCGCTGGTGCAGGTGGGCGGCGGCATAGCCTATCTTAAAAGTGAGGTGGATCAGGAATTGCGTTTCCATCAGCAGGTGACGCTGAGCAAGGGGATATGGCAGAGCCGCACCCGGTTGGAGCAGCGTTTCTTTGATAATGCCGACACCGCCAGTTGGCGGCTGCGCCAACGAGTGCAGGCCAGCGTGCCATTGGACAAGGCGAAGCAATGGACGGCAATCGTTGCGACGGAGCTGTTCTTTCACCTCAACCGCGCGCGAGCCAGCGACAAGACCGGGCTGGCGACGATGCGACACCAGATCGGCCTGCGCCATCCGGTCAACCGCCATATGGACGCGCAATTGCTCTACATGCGGCAACAGGCGTTCCGTGACGGGCGGCCCGATGTCGTCGCGCATATCCCATGGCTGACGCTGAGCTGGCGCATCTGACACGCGCCATTTGCGCGACGGGCCGGACGGGCTAAGGACGGGGCATGTCCCGCGCCCGTGTCCTTTTGCTCAACGCTGCCCTGGGGCCGCTCGACTATCGCGTGCCGCACGGGATGAACGTCAAGCCCGGCAGCATCGTCGTCGCGCCGCTCGGCCCGCGCCAGCTGGTCGGCGTGGTGTGGGAAGAGGATAGTTTCCCTGACGTCGATACGGTCGGCGACAATCGGCTGCGCAACCTGATCGAGGTGGTGGACGCGCCGCCCCTGCCGGAAACCCTGCGCCGCCTGATCGAATGGACGGCAGATTATTATCTGTCACCCCCCGCCGCCGTGCTGCGCATGGCGCTGGCGTCGATGGCGGCGCTGGAAGGGACGCGCACCGTCATCGAATATAAGGCCAATGGCCGCCAGCCCGATCGCATGACCGACCAGCGCGCGCAGGCGCTGGAGCGGATCGGCGAGCGGCAGGGGCTGATCCGCGAACTGGCGCTGATCGGCGGAGTGAGCGACGCGGTGATTCGCGGCCTCATCAAGCAGGATATATTTGACGCCATCGAAGTGAGCGTCGACACCCCCTTCCCTGCCCCCGACCCGGACCATGCCCCGCCCGCTTTGTCGACAGCGCAGGCGGACGCGGCAACGACGATGGCGGACGCCGTGCGCGATCATCTGTTTGCGCCATTCCTGCTCGATGGAGTGACGGGTTCGGGCAAAACGGAGGTCTATTTCGAGGCGATAGCGGCGGCCATCCGCGCTGACCGGCAGGTGCTGGTGCTACTGCCCGAAATCGCGCTGACCGAGCCGTTTCTGGAGCGGTTCGAGGCGCGCTTCGGCACGATCCCGGTCAACTGGCATAGCGGCCTGCGCCAGACCGAGCGGCGGCGGGCGTGGCGCGCGATTGCCAGCGGGCAGGCGCAGGTGGTGGTCGGCGCGCGGTCCGCGCTTTTCCTGCCCTATCCGAAACTCGGCCTGATCGTCGTCGATGAAGCGCATGAGGCCAGCTTCAAGCAGGAGGATGGCGTCCATTATCACGCCCGCGACGTGGCGGTGATGCGTGGCCTCATAGAGAAATTCCCGGTCATCCTGGCGTCGGCCACCCCGGCGATCGAAACGCGGCATCAGGTCGAGCTGGGCCGCTATCGCGAAATCAGGCTGCCATCGCGCTATGGCGGGGCGGAGATGCCGCAGATCGAGGGGATCAACCTGCTGACCGATCCGCCCGAACGTGGGCGCTGGATCGCGCCGCCGCTGGTCAAGGCGATCGACGAGGTCATGGCCAAGGGCGAACAGAGCCTGCTGTTCCTCAACCGGCGCGGCTATGCGCCGCTGACGCTGTGCCGCCATTGCGGCTATCGCTTCCAATGCCCAAATTGCACCGCCTGGATGGTCGAGCATCGGCTGACCCACAGGCTGGCCTGCCATCATTGCGGCCATGTCGTCCCCGCGCCGCGCTTCTGCCCGGAGTGCAAGGAGGAGGATAGTCTGGTCGCCTGCGGGCCGGGGGTGGAGCGGATCGCCGACGAGGTGAAGGCGCTGTGGCCGCAGGCGCGCACCGCCATCGTCACGTCCGACACGCTGTTTTCGCCCGCCAGGGTCGCCGATTTCGTGAAATCGGTGGAGGCGGGCGATATCGACATCATCGTCGGCACGCAATTGGTGACCAAGGGTTATCATTTTCCCAATCTGACATTGGTGGGGGTGATCGACGCCGATCTGGGGCTGGAGGGCGGCGATCTGCGCGCGTCGGAGCGGACCTTCCAGCAGATCATGCAGGTCGCCGGACGTGCGGGCCGCGGGCAGAAGCCGGGGCGGGTGTTCATCCAGACGCGGATGCCGCAAGGCGAAGTGATCAAGACGCTGATCGAGGGCGATACCGAGCGATTTTACGCGGTCGAGACGGAGAACAGGCGACGCGCCAACGCCCCGCCCTTCGGTCGCTTCGCAGCGATCATCATTTCGAGCGAGGATGCCGACGAGGCGGCACAGGTCGCGCGGCTGATCGGCAAGTCGGCACCGGTGATCGACGGGATGCGGGTCTATGGCCCCGCCCCTGCGCCGCTCTCCGTCCTGCGCGGGCGGCATCGCCACCGGCTGCTGATCCACGCCACGCGGCAGGTCGATGTTCAGGCGGCGATCCGCGAATGGCTGGGCAATATCGTGTGGAAATCCAGCACCCGCGTGGCGGTGGATGTCGATCCCTATAGTTTCATGTGATGGAAACGCCCTGCCGTAACCTTTGTGCGCTGGATGCGGCGCGTATCTGCACCGGATGCGGGCGGACGATCGACGAGATCGTCCACTGGCGCAGCATGGGCGACGAAGCGCGCGACGCCGTCATGGCGCGGGTGCGGGATTTCCCGGTTTCTTCGCCGCCTTCTGGGCTGCCTGGGCGTCCAGTTCCGCCTTCAACCTGATTGCCGCTTCGCGCATCTCCGATCCATGGGGCGAATAGGCGATGGGATCGAGCAGCAGCGAGGCGGTGGCATAGTCGCCGCGCGCAGCCATGGCGTGGACGAAATTGAAGCGATATTCCGAACTTTGCGGTAACAGGGTGAAGGCCTTGTACAGGCCGTCATAACCAAGGTCGGGCATCTTGCCCCCGCGCATAGCATGATAGCGGTAGAAGAGCGCCAGCGGCACGGGGTCCTCCGTATCGGCGCGGTTGGCGCGGACGATGGCGGTCAGCGCCGCCTTCCAATCCTCCGCCTTGTCGCTGTCATGCGCGCGCTCCAGCAGGACTTGCGCCCGGACCGCATGAGCGCGCGACAATGTGGCGTCGATCGCGATCGCCCGGTCGGCATCGCCCAGCGCCGCGTCCTTCTGTTCCGCCGCCCATTCCGCTTCCGCCAACAGCGCGGCGGCATAAGCGGAATCGGGGAATTTGCTGGCAGTTACGCGAATGGCCGTGACGATGGCGGGGAGCTCATCGGCCTTCGGGTGATGGATGAGGCGCAGCTCATACTCGACCAGCGCGCCTTGCGCGGCATCCACCGGGCTGACGACAATCTCGCCAATCTTCATCTCCACTGGTGTCAGGACATTATAGGACAGAGTGCTTCGTTTGATATAAGCCCTGACATCCTTGTCCAAGCCATCCAGCCCATCTTCAAAATAACTGTCTGGTTTCATGTCGGGTACGCCCTGCGCCAGATCGTTCAGATATCGCGCGATTTCCTTCCGACGCTCGGTCTTGTTATATTGATAGAAATGGGTGAGCAGCCAGGCAGTGCCATAGTAACGATCCCCGTCGCGCAAGCTGAGACCGCCCGTATCTCGCGCGAACAGGTTTTTGATCGGATAGGGGGATTCGAGACGCAGAGTAGGCAGTCTGGCCAGTGGTATGCGCCCATATTCGATCGACCCGTTTTTCGGAAAATTGACGACCGAGAAGAATTCGGCAAACCCCTCCACATACCACGCCGGATAAGCAGCCGGAAAATGATGCAGCATGAAGTGATGGGCATATTCGTGAAACAGGATTTCCTCTGCCCCCATGTCAAATTTGCCAGCCTTTTCGCCACGTGCCAGCACTGCATAGGCGGAGCGGTCCGACGTCGTATAAAAACCCCCAATATTGGGGTTACCTGCAAGCTTTTGCACCTTCCGGTCGCTTGACAGGAGATAGACGAGCACAGGACTGCCCTGCTGGGGGTCAGTCACATTGTGGAGCCGCCGCAGCAGATAATCGAACTTCTCCAGCCGCTCGGCAAAGCCGCGCAGCTTTTCGTCATTGCCCTCGCTGTACACCGTAAAGTGACGGCTTTTCGCCTGCCACCACGCCGCGTGCGCCGTGCCAGGCAGCGCCATCATCCATCCCATGCCTAGCAGCAGGGCCACCCATATCCGCATCTTCGCATTCCACCCCAAAAACTGGCGACCAGAGTGGCGGAGGCCGGACGGAATGGGAAGCGCAAACTAATCCGTTACTTGCCCTTTTCCCGCGCCAGCAGCGCCTGCTTCCTTTCCACGCCCCAGGCATAACCGCCCGCCATGCCGTCGCTGCGCAGGACGCGGTGGCAGGGGATGAGGACGGCGAGCGCATTGTCGCCGCAGGCGGTGCCGGCCGCACGGACTGCGCCGGGGCGGCCGATGGCAGCCGCGATCTGGCCATAGCTGCGCGTCTGCCCGGCGGGAATGGCGCGCAGCGCGGACCAGACCGCCTGCTGGAAGGCGGTGCCGCCGATATCGACTGGCAGATCAGGCGCGGCGATCGGGTCATCCACCAGCGCCACGACGGCAGCCGCGAGCCGGTCCAGCGCGGCGTCGGCGGGTTGCAGGTCAGCATTGGGGAAACGCGCGCGCAATGCCGCCTCGCCCTCGTCAAAGCTGATGCGGCACAGCCCCTTGTCCGTGGCGGCGACCAGCATCGGGCCAAGGCTGCTGTCGATCCTGCGCCAGCGGATGGTGACGCCCCGTCCGCCCGCCTGCCAGGTGCTGGGCGTCATCCCCAGATGGGAGGCCGCATCGGCATAAGCGCGGCTGGGCGCGGCATAGCCTGCCTCGTAAATGGCGGCGGTCACGCTACCGCCCGCATCCAGCGCCGCTTTCAGCCGGTCGGCCCGCAGCGTCCGTGCATAGGCCGCCGGGGTCTGGCCCGTCTCGCGTTTGAACAGGCGATGGAAATGATGCGGCGCATAGCCCACATGGGCGGCAATCGCGTCGAGCCGGGGCGTGTCCTCCGCCGCGTCGATCAGCGCGATGGCGTCCGCCACTGCCCGCTGGTCCCGCCCTATTTCGTCCGGGCGGCAGCGCAAACAGGCGCGAAAACCTGCCGCGCGGGCTGCGGCGGGATGAGGCAGGAAGCTCATATTCTCACGCTTCGGGTGGCGCGCCGCGCAGCTGGGCTTGCAATAGATGCCGGTCGTGGCGACGCAGCCCACGAACCGCCCGTCCATCGCCCGGTCACGGCGCAACACCGCCGCCCAGCACTGGTCGGGATCGGGCATGGAGGGCGCCGGAGCGATCGAGGCGGCGGACAGGCGGGTCATCTGGTTCATGCTGTTATGGGATAAACGGGCGGCGCTGACCATGCTTCCCGTGCCTTGCGTTCAAAGCCACGCATTTTTCCCGATTGCGCAACGCCCGCCTTCGCATATGTATGCCGCCCATATGGTCGCTCTTTTCCGCTTCGTCCTGATGGCTCTCGCGCTTGTCGCGCCAGCCGCGTCCCATGCCGAACAGCAGGACATCGCGGCTGCCGCGCGTGGGGTGGTGCGTGTCGTGCTGGTCGCGACCGATGGCAGCGAGGCCTATTTTGTCGGCCATGGCAGCGGGCTGGCCGTCGCGCCCGACAAGATATTGACCAACGCCCATGTCGTGGAGCTGGCGCGCGAGGAGAAGAATCTCGTCATCGGCGTCATCCCGTCCGAAGGTACCAAAACCTATGGCGGGCGGATCATCGCCTTTTCGCCGGGCAACGACCTGGCCCTCATCCAGCTGGAACAGGGCAGCCTGCCGGTCAGCACTTTCTATGCCGGTGCCGTGACCGATGGCCAGCATGTCACCGCGATCGGCTATCCCGGCACGGTCGACCGGGCGCAGGGGCTGGGCCTCCAGCAGATGGTCGAGCCGCTAGCGACAGTCAAAACCAGCGGCAACATATCGGCAGGCCGCGCCAGCCGCAGTTTCGACACGCTGCTGCACACCGCGCCGCTTGCTGCCGGAAACAGCGGCGGGCCTTTGGTCGATGATTGCGGTCGGGTGCTGGGGGTCAACAGCTTCGGGTCGGTATCCGACGGCAGCGATGCGGAGTTCGGCTTTGCCGTGTCCTGGCGCGAAATCGCCTCCTTCCTGCGGCAGGCAGGCGTGTCGTCGCTCCATACCGTCGTGCCGTGCCGCTCCTTTGCCGACGCCGATTCGGCCGAAGCTGCCATCCTCCAGCGCGAATCGGCGATGAGCGAGCAGAAGCTGCGCGCCAGCGACAGCGCACGCCAACAGGCGATGGATCGCGCCCGCGATGCTGCCGAGCGGGAGGTCATTTCCGCGCGCGAAAATGCGATGGCCGGGGCCGCCGTGCTGCTGGCGCTGGCCGTGCTGGGCCTGGGCGCTGGCGGGCTGTTCTACAGCCAGAAGCGGGAGAAGCACGCGACCTGGGCGATTGCGACTGGCGGGCTGCTGCTGTTCGGTGCGCTGGGACTGTTCTTCTTCAAACCCAGCTTCGCCAGCATCGACGAAAAGGTCGCGGTGGCGCAGGACGGGGACGTTGTCAGCAATGCCGCCTTCGCCTGGGCGGGCGACAATATCTGCAAGGTTGACATAGCGCGCAGCCGCCTGACGCTGTCGCAACCCAATGATATCGGCTTTAACTGGGCCGAAGGCGGCTGCGTCAATGGCGACACCCAATATGTCGCCAGCGGCACCGGATGGCAGCGCGTCACCATCCCGGCGGACGGCCATTATCTGGCCTCCAGTCGTTTCGATCCGGTCAATGGCGTGCTGCGCGTCGATCGCTGGTTGCCCGATGGGGATACGATGGCCAAGGCGCGCGCATTGGTGGGCGACAAGCCGATTCCCGCCTGTGGCAGCAACCCGGAGGCGCTGGCCCGGATCGCCGCGCTGCAATCGCAAATGGCGGCCTTGGTCCCGGCCCAGCCCAATGAGCGGATTGTCTATCATTGCCAGAAAGGTCGGCTTGCTCCGGTCGATCCTGCGCAATAGTCGATTCGCGCTCACAGAAAAACTCAGTCAAATGCCAGTGATTTCGCACTATTGACGGAATCGCGCAGCATGACTTGCATAGTCATAATCGCGCTGCTAACCGGCCCCACAACAAGGGGGACGGGCGTAACTGCTCCCCCCTCTTTGCATGACCGGCACATCACATGGAGGACGGTAAGCGCGTGGAGACTACCGGCGGGATACAGGCCAGCCTCAGCGGCCGCTACGCGGTTGCGCTGTTCGATCTGGCACGCGATGGCCAATCGCTCGACGCCGTGGCGGAAAGCCTGGCCGCGTTGAAGGCAGCGATTGCCCAATCGCCTGATTTCAAAGCGCTTATCAATAGCCCCGTGCTGAGCCGCGATGCGTCTGGCAAGACGATCGCCGCGGTCGCATCCTCCATGGGAATTGATCCGCTGACCACGAAATTTCTGGGTGTGCTTGCCGGGAACCGCCGTCTTGGCCAGCTTCCCGCCGTCATCCGCGCCTTTGAAACGCTACTGTCGAATCACAAGGGCGAGGCCCGCGCCGAAGTGACCAGCGCGCATCCGCTGACCAAGACGCAGATCACAGCGCTCGGCAAAAGCCTCAAGGCCCGTGTCGGCCGCGACGTGTCGCTCGACACGAAGGTCGACCCCGCGATCCTGGGCGGGCTGGTCGTCAAGATCGGCAGCCAGATGATCGACAGCTCCATTCGTACCCGTTTGAATAGTCTCGCTATGGCGATGAAAGGCTGAACATGGATATCAACGCCGCAGAAATTTCGAAGGTCATCAAGGACCAGATCGCCAATTTCGGCACCGAAGCGCAGGTTAGCGAAGTCGGTTCCGTGCTGACCGTGGGTGACGGCATCGCCCGCGTCCATGGCCTCGACAACGTCCAGGCGGGCGAAATGGTCGAGTTCGCCAACGGGATTCAGGGCATGGCGCTGAACCTGGAAGCCGACAATGTCGGTGTCGTGATCTTCGGGTCCGACAGTGCGATCAAGGAAGGCGACACCGTCAAGCGCACGGGCACCATCGTCGACGTGCCCGTCGGCAAGGGTCTGCTGGGTCGCGTCGTGGACGGCCTGGGCAATCCGATCGACGGCAAGGGTCCGATCGTGTCCGACCAGCGTATGCGCGTCGAGCGCAAGGCGCCCGGCATCATCCCGCGCACCTCGGTCCATGAACCGGTGCAGACCGGCCTGAAAGCCATCGACACGCTCGTCCCCGTTGGCCGTGGCCAGCGCGAACTGATCATCGGCGATCGCCAGACCGGCAAGACCGCCGTGGCGATCGACACCTTCATCAACCAGAAGGCCGCGAACGCGGGCGATGACGAGAGCAAGAAGCTCTATTGCATCTATGTCGCGATCGGCCAGAAGCGTTCGACCGTGGCGCAGATCGTCAAGCAGCTCGAAGAAAATGGCGCGATGGAATATTCCATCGTCGTCGCCGCGACCGCTTCCGAGCCAGCTCCGCTTCAATATCTCGCGCCCTATACCGGCGTGACCATGGGCGAATATTTCCGCGACAATGGTATGCACGCGGTCATCGTTTATGACGATCTGTCCAAGCAGGCCGTGGCCTATCGCCAAATGTCGCTGCTGCTGCGTCGTCCTCCGGGCCGTGAAGCCTATCCGGGCGACGTGTTCTATCTGCATAGCCGCCTGCTGGAGCGCGCGGCCAAGATGAACAGCGACAATGGTTCGGGTTCGCTCACCGCGCTGCCGATCATCGAAACCCAGGCGGGCGACGTGTCGGCCTATATCCCGACCAACGTGATTTCGATCACCGACGGCCAGATCTTCCTGGAAACCAACCTCTTCTACCAGGGCATCCGTCCCGCCATTAACGTCGGCCTCTCGGTGTCGCGCGTCGGTTCCGCCGCGCAGACCAAGGCGATGAAGAAGGTGTCCGGCTCGATCAAGCTGGAGCTGGCCCAGTATCGCGAAATGGCGGCCTTCGCCCAGTTCGGGTCTGACCTCGACGCTTCGACCCAGAAGCTGCTGAACCGCGGTGCGCGCCTGACCGAGCTGCTCAAGCAGGCGCAATTCTCGCCCCTGCCCTTCGAAGAGCAGACCGCGTCGATCTTCGCTGGCACCAACGGCTATCTCGACAGCGTCGCTGTCAAGGACGTGACCCGCTACGAAGAGCTGATGCTGGCCTATCTGCGCCACGATCACCCGCAAGTGCTGACCACGATCCGCGATACCAAGGATCTGGGCGACGAAGCCAAGGGCCAGCTCAAGGCCGCGCTCGACAGCTTCGGCAAGACGTTCGCGTAACGAATGCCCTCTCCCTTGAGGGAGAGGGTTGGGTGAGGGTGGCCCTGCCTCGATGAGGCAGAACACCCTCACCAAGTTCAACTAGGCGGCGATGCCGCCAAGTTTCACTATCCTCTCCCTTAAGGGAGAGGAGACTATGGGATTGAGATGGCTAGCCTCAAAGAACTGAAGATCCGCATCGGGTCGGTCAAATCGACCCAGAAGATCACCAAGGCGAAGCAGATGGTCGCCGCCGCGAAGCTGCGCAAGGCGCAGGCCGCAGCGGAAGCCGCGCGCCCCTATAGCAGCCGTCTGGAAGCCGTCGTCGCCTCGCTCGCCTCGAAAATTGCGGGCGGTTCGGGTGAAGGCGCGTCGCCGCTGCTGGCTGGCACCGGCAAGGATGATGTGCATCTGCTGGTCGTCGCCAACTCCGACCGTGGCCTTGCTGGCGCGTTCAACGCCAACATCGTCAAAGCCGCGCGCGCCAAGGCGGACGAGCTGATCGAACAGGGCAAGACAGTCAAATTCTACCTGATCGGCCGCAAGGGCCGTCCGGTGATCAACCGCATGTATCCCGGCCAGATCATCGCCCAATATGACACGACCGGCGCGAAGCAGCCCGGCTATGATCAGGCGCACGCCATCGCGGGCGAGCTGACCGAAATGTATCTGAACGGCAAGTTCGACGTCGCGCATCTCTTCTACTCGCGCTTCAAGTCGGCCCTCGCCCAGATCCCGACCGAACAGCAGATCATCCCGGTCAAGATCCCCGCTGATGCCGACCGCAACGCCATCGCCGCGACGGTCGAATATGAGCCGAGCGAGGAAGCGATCCTGGACGACCTGCTGCCGCGCAACGTCGCGATCCAGCTGTTCAAGGCGCTGCTGGAAAATAACGCATCCGAACAGGGCGCGTCGATGACCGCGATGGACAATGCCACGCGCAACGCAGGCGACCTGATCAACAAGCTGACGATCCAGTATAACCGCAGCCGCCAGGCCGCGATCACCACCGAACTCGTTGAAATCATTTCGGGCGCTGAAGCCCTCTAAGCACACGCACGCAAGGAAGCAGTCATGGCAACCACCAACAATGTAGGCCGCATTTCGCAGGTCATCGGCGCTGTCGTCGACGTGACCTTCCCCGATGCGCTCCCGTTCATTCTTTCGGCGCTGGAAACCAGCAATAACGGCCAGCGTCTGGTGCTGGAAGTCGCCCAGCATCTGGGTGAAAACACCGTCCGCACCATCGCGATGGACTCGACCGAAGGCCTGACCCGTGGCCAGGAAGTGACCGACACCGGCGCGCAGATCAGCGTCCCCGTCGGCCCCGCCACGCTCGGCCGCATCCTCAACGTCGTTGGCGAACCGATTGACGAGCGCGGCCCGGTCGCGACCGAAATGCGCTCGCCCATTCATGCCAAGGCGCCTGAGTTTGTCGACCAGTCGACCGAAAGCTCGATCCTGGTCACCGGCATCAAGGTCATCGACCTTCTCGCCCCCTATGCCAAGGGCGGCAAGATCGGCCTGTTCGGCGGCGCAGGCGTGGGCAAGACGGTTCTTATTCAGGAACTGATCAACAACATCGCCAAGGGCCATGGCGGCACGTCGGTGTTTGCGGGCGTGGGTGAGCGGACCCGTGAGGGCAACGATCTCTATCACGAATTCCTCGACGCCGGCGTCATTGCCAAGGATGCCGATGGCAACGCCATCTCCGAAGGCTCCAAGGTCGCTCTCGTGTACGGCCAGATGAACGAGCCGCCGGGCGCGCGCGCCCGCGTCGCCCTGTCGGGTCTGACCATCGCGGAATATTTCCGCGACGTCGAAAATCAGGACGTGCTGTTCTTCGTCGACAATATCTTCCGCTTCACCCAGGCGGGCGCGGAAGTGTCCGCTCTGCTCGGCCGCATTCCCTCGGCCGTGGGCTATCAGCCGACCCTGTCCACCGACATGGGCCAGTTGCAGGAACGCATCACCTCCACCAACAAGGGGTCAATCACCTCGGTGCAGGCCGTTTACGTTCCCGCGGACGACTTGACCGATCCGGCACCGGCAACCTCGTTCGCGCATCTTGATGCGACGACCGTTCTCAACCGTGCGATTTCCGAACTGGGCATCTACCCGGCGGTCGATCCGCTCGACTCCACCAGCCGCGTGCTGGAGCCGCGTACCGTGGGCCAGGAACATTATGACACCGCCCGCGCGGTCCAGTCGATCCTGCAAAAGTACAAGTCGCTGCAGGACATCATCGCCATTCTGGGCATGGACGAGCTGTCCGAAGAGGATAAGCTGACCGTCGCCCGCGCGCGCAAGATCCAGAAGTTCCTGTCGCAGCCCTTCCACGTCGCCGAAGTCTTTACCGGCATCAGCGGCAAGTTCGTGGCGGTCGAGGATACGGTCAAATCGTTCAAGGCGGTGGTCGATGGCGAATATGACCATCTGCCCGAAAACGCCTTCTACATGGTCGGCGGCATCGACGAGGCCATCGAAAAGGCCAAGAAGCTGGCTGCCGAAGCGGCGTAAAAAAGAAGATAGCCCCTCCCTTTCAAGGGAGGGGTTGGGGTGGGTCGCGAGCGAAGTGAGCGTCGACCTATCCCGACAGGTTGCTGGCGATTGCTACGCAATCGCACCCACCCCCAACCCCTCCCTTGAAAGGGAGGGGGGAGTCTGTTTGATGGCACTGCATTTTGAACTCGTGACCCCCGAAAAGCTCTTCCGGTCGGAGGATGTCTATCAGGTCGTGGTGCCCGGCACCGATGGCGACTTCGGCGTGCTGGAGGGTCATGCGCCCTTCATGTCGACCGTGCGCGACGGCAGCATCCAGATTTATGCGACCGCAGGGTCCACGCCGGAAATCATCCCGGTCGAGGGCGGCTTTGCCGAGGTCAATGAAAAGGGTCTGACCGTCCTGGCCGAAAAAGCCGGCTGATCACGGCACCTGACAACCGGCCCAACGCGGCGCGGTCATCCAGAGGGGCGCTCGACAGCGCCCCTTTTTTGTTGGGCGGTCACGTCATGTCCAAAATCCTCCCCCAGCGGGGGAGGGGGACCGTTCGCGAAGCGACTGGTGGAGGGGTGTCACCCTATCCCTCCGTCTGGCCTTCGGCCATCCACCTCCCCTTGCAGGGGAGGATGAGCTTTGTTCAAAACGCCAAGGCGGATTTGCAAACTTCATGATCGCGTTTTTGCTGGGCGGCTATTCGTAAAAGGGCCGGATTTCGATCTCGCTGGGTCTAGGCATCGGGTTGGGGCAGCGCTTGGCCCAGGCGACCGCTTCGTCCATATCCGCGACATTCCAGAGCCAGAAACCGGCCACCTGATCGCGGCTGGGCAGGAACGGACCATCAATCACGCTGCGATCCGTGCCGTCGAACGCGATCCGCTTGCCCTGCGATGTAGGGGTCAGGCCATCGGCAGCAACCAATATGCCAGCGTCGCGCAATGCGTCATTATAGTGACCCATCGCGGCCATCATCTCGCTCGTCCAGGGTTCGGGGAACAGGCCGGTTTCGCTATCCGGCGTCGCCTTCACCAGCACCATCACACGCATTGTTTGCCTCCCGATCGCTCATGACAGTCTCCGCAATCGGCGGACAGGCCGCAACAATTTTTACGCATCAGCAATCGCCGATTGCCGCGCCTCCCCCGCCTTGCCATGAACAGGGCCGATGACTGCCCCGCCCCCTGCCCGTGCATCATTCCAGCGCCCTTTGCCCGGCAGTTGGCTGACAGCCCTGCTGGTCGGCTGGCTGGGCGTCGATCAGTTGCTGCTATGGCGCTTTCTGGATGTCATGCCGCTCTGGGCCTATGGGTTGGGCGCGCTGCTGGTAGCGGCGCTCTGCGTTGCCGTCGTCCGGTCGGCGCGCAGCTTTGCCGGGCCAACGCCTGCGACATGGCTGATCTGCATCGGCGTCGCGACGACGCTGCTGGCATTGGGGGGAGAGGGCCGCTTCTTCTACGCCAATATCGACTGGCAGGTGCGGTTTGCGGTGCTGCGCGACATGAGCATCAATCCCTGGCCCTTCGTTTATAGCGCACGCGGCGAAGCGGAGTTGCTGCGCGCGCCGATCGGCATGTTCCTGATGCCTGCACTGGCGGCCAAGGCGCTGGGCGGGCGCGCCGCCGACATCGCGCTGCTGGTCCAGAACAGCCTGCTGCTCGGCACGTTGCTGGCTTTGGGGTCCACCCTATTTGCGACGCGCCGCGCCAGGCTGATCGCGTTGGTCGTCGTCATCGGGTTCAGCGGTCTCGACGCGCTGGGGCGCATCCTGTTTCGCGGCGGGCTGTCGGATCATCTCGAAAACTGGGCATATCTCCAATATTCATCGACCATCACCCTCGCTTTCTGGGTGCCGCAACATGCCTTGGCGGGCTGGATCGGCGCGCTCGGCTTCCTGCTGTGGCGGGCGGAGAAGCTGCCGCTCGGCGTCTATCTAACGCTGCTACCGCTGACCGCACTCTGGTCGCCGCTGGGGCTGATAGGGGCAATGCCATTTGCCGCACTGGCGGGGATAAGAAGTTTGCGAGCAGGCGCGATCCGCCCCGCTGACATCGTCCTCCCCGCGCTCACCACCCTTCTCTGCGTCCCCGGCCTGCTCTATCTCAGCGCAGCGGGCGATGGGGTCGGCGTGCGGCTGATGGCGCTGTCGCCGCTGCAATGGGGGCTGTTCGAGTTGCTGGAGGTGCTGGTCTATGTCGCGCCGCTGGCGCTGCTGGTCCATCGTCCGCGCTTTGGCCGCGACACGCTGGCGATGCTGACATTGTGGCTGATCGCCATTCCCTTCGTCCAGATTGGCGCGTCCACCGATTTCATGATGCGCGGATCGATCTGCGCATTGACGATATTGGCGGTGATGGTCGCAGACGCCCTTCTTCGCACACCCCGCGCGCGCGTGCCGCTGGTCGTGCTGCTGGCGATCGGGTCCGTCACTGGCATTGTGGAAATCCGCCGGGCGCTGGCGCACCCCGCCGCGCCGCAGGTCCGGTGCAGCCTGTTCAAGGCATGGCACCAGAGTTTTGGCGATTTTCCAATCAATTCCTATGTCGCGCCGCTGGACAAGATGCCGTCACTGGTGCGGCCCGCCAACCCCGCGCCGGTCAGTGCCGCCGACCCCGCGCGCTGCTGGGACGGGCCGTGGCACCATCCCGACGATCCGTCAGGCTGACAAGATCGCGTAGAGCGACAGGCCGATCGGAAAACGCACGCGGCCGAGCAGATGCTGTTCCCAGCCGAAAATCCGCCGCAACACACCATTGACCGGTGGCGATGGCTGCGCGTCCAGTCCGCCCTTGCGCCCCAGCAGCCGATGCGCGGTGCGCGTCGCAACGGCGAGCGGAAAGAGCAGGCTGTTGAAATAGCCGATCGCCTCGACCTTCAGTCCAGCCTCCTGCGCCACCTTCCGCAGCCCGGCCAGCGTATAGCGGCGCTTATGATGGTGCAGCACGTCATGGTCGGACCAGAGCCATGGCACCGCCGGGACGGTCAGCAAGATCCGGCCCCCGTCTGCCAGTCGCGCGCGCAATGCCGCAAGCGAAGCACGATCCTCCTCCACATGCTCCAGCACGTCGAGCAGCGCGATCAGGTCATAGCGGGCGCCGTCAAAACCGATCCGGTCGGGCAGCATTCCCGGCTCGATCCGGGCGATGCCGCGTTCGCTGGCGTGGCAGCGCGCGTCATCATCATATTCCAGCGCATCGACGCTGCCATGGCGCGCCAGCATCGCCAGATTGCCGCCGGTGCCGCAGCCCGCTTCCAAAATGCGCGCGTCGGCGCGCGGCGCGATCCGGGTGCGGATCAGCGCGTCCAATATAGCGCGGCGGGCGACGAACCACCAATGGCTCCCCTCCTGCGCGCTCAGGCTCGCATAGGCTGATCGGTCCATTCATCCTCATCCCTGATTGGCGTGGCGACCGGGGCCACCGGCGCAGCGGACTGGTCCGCAACCACATAGAGCGGCCGCTGCCGCACTTCGCGCGCAACCCGGCCGAGATATTCGCCGATGATCCCCAGGCTGAGCAGATTAAGCCCGCCCAGCCCCAGCACCGCGACCATGATAGAGGCATAGCCGGGCGTATCGACCCCGGTGATGATCGTATGCGCGACCAGAAAGGCGGCATAGGCAAAGGCCAGGCAAGCAATGCCGCCGCCGATATAGGACCAGATGCGCAGCGGCATGGTGGTCGACGCGGTAATGCCGTCGATCGCCAGCGACCAGAGCTTCCCCAGCCGCCATTTGCTCGTCCCTGTCCCGCGCGCGGCGCGTACATAATCGACCGTGGCGACGCGAAAGCCGATCCAACTGAACAGCCCCTTGTTGAACCGCGCCTGTTCGCCCAATTGCTTGATGACATCCACGGCCTGCCGATCAAGCAACCGGAAGTCGCCGACATTTTCGGGGATGGGATAATCGGACAGGCGGTTGAGCAGGCGGTAAAATCCGCGCGCGCTCGTCCGCTTGAACCAGCCATCGGTCGAACGGTCGGTGCGGCGGGCGTTCACCACCTGCGCACCGGCCAGCCAGTGGCGGACCATGTCGACGATCACCTCTGGCGGATCTTGCAGATCGACGTCGATCGGTATCACCGCGTCGCCGCGGGCATGGTCGATCCCGGCGGCAAGCGCCGCTTCCTTGCCGAAATTGCGCGACAGGGTGATGCAACGCACATCGGGGTTCAGCCGCGCCAATATCGCCAATATGTCGCCGGTCCGGTCGCTGCTGCCATCATTGACGAACAGATATTCGGCCCGCGCATCCGCGCCGATCAACGCCAGCGCCTGCCCCACCGCCGGACGCGCCGCCTCCAGAAACAGCGACAGGCTGTCCTGTTCATTATAGACGGGGATGACGATCGACAGGGTGCGCATGGGCGCGATGATCCTCACGGAAAAGCTGCCTCTGCTATCGGCCATAATGGTTAATGGAATGTAAGCGCGCGCCGCCATCCTCACGCTTCATTTACCATATTGCGCCATCACCGGCCCATGCGCGCCATCGCCTCCCTTGCCAGCCGCCATCCGGTCTGGACCCTGACCCTGCTGGGGTGTGCGGTGATGCTGCCTGCCCTGCTATGGGGACCGGGCGCGACGCACAGCCATCTCTATAATCATATGTGGACCCGCCATTTTGGCGAGCAGATGGCGGCGGGGCATCTCTATGAACGCTGGCTGCCGCGCAGTTTCGAGGGGCTGGGCAGCCCCACCTTCTATTTCTACCCGCCGCTCGCCTATTGGCTGTCGGGCGGGCTGAACGCGATCGGCCTCACCGTGGGCCAAGCGATCACCGGTGCTGGCCTGCTGCTGATGATCGCGTCGGGGCTGACCATATATGCGTGGCTGGCCGAGCGCGGGACGAGGCCGCTCTTGGGCGCGGCGCTCTATATGGTTGCGCCCTATCATCTGTTCGACCTCTATGTCCGTGGCGCGCTGGCGGAATTTGCCGGGTTCGTCTGGTTGCCGTTGATCGCACTGGGCATCCACTGGCTGCCGTCGCGACGCGGGGTGGCGCTCCTCGCCAGCGCCTATGCTGCGCTGATCCTGACCCATTTGCCGCTGGCGACGCTGACCGGCCTGTTCCTGATCGCGCCGCTAATGCTCCAGCGGATCATGCAGGATCGCACGACATTGCTGCCGGGTCTTATCGCCGGGCTACTCGCCTTTGCGCTTGCCGCTTTCTATCTGCTGCCCGCCGCGACGCTCCAGTCGCATATGTCCACGGCTTTGCTGTGGACCGGCAAATATCAGGCGAGCGGCTGGTCGATCTGGCGCGAGGATATCGAGCTGTTCCCCTGTATCGCGCTGGGCCTCGTCCTGCTCGCCTGGCGCGCGCGATCGCTATGGACCGCGATCACGGTCGGCACCGCATTGGCGGCGGTCAATCTGATCCCCTTGTTGTGGAGCATCGACCTGCTCGACAAGGTGCAATTCCCCTGGCGCATATTGGCGATCACCGAATTTGCCGCCGTCACGGCGATTGCCGCCTGCCCGCCCCGCCGCATCATCGCGATCGGCGCGGGCGTGGTGCTGGCTTTCCCGCTGCTGCTCACCGGCCTGATCGCCAGCGCCCTGCTGCACATGCCGGTCGATTATGCCCGGATCGATCGACACCAGCCCGACGCGCCGGAATATCTGCCCGCAGGGTTCGACGCTTCACTGGTCGATCGGGTCGATCGCTGGACTGACCTTGGCCGCTATGCCAGCCTCCCGCGCGGCGACAGCATCACCGTTGCTCGCCCTGGCCCCGTGACGATCGGCCATGCCGCTTTCCCGATCTGGCAGGTGACCCGCAATGGGCAGGCGGTGGCGAGCCACGGCCCGCTGATCCGTTTTTACGCCCGGCCCGGCACCTATCGCATCGAACGGGTGCGGCTGTGGCAGGAAAAAGTCGGCGCGGCGATCAGCCTGATCGCGCTGCTGGGGCTGGCGCTGCTGATCCGTCGCCGCCGCATTAGCCATTTGTCAAAGTTTCCATCTTATTCACCTTCCCAAGCCCTATCTGATCGGCCTTCTTTCGGGCGGCTTCGATCGCGAATTACTGGCGGAGACCTATGAGCGCCTTTGGACGGAAAAATGGACCTGCTGGCATCAAGCCCGGCTTTGGCGTCGCCCGGCCGATGCAGGGCGGCGGCGCGCCCAAGGACGAACCGCGCGGCGGTGACCAGTTCCCCCCGCTCGACATCGCCGCCTTGCCCGGCGAAACCAGCTTCGATCCGCTCACCGCGCCGACCAGCCAGATGCAGCGCAATGCCGATGCGATCCAGCGCCTGTCCGACCGCGCCAATCACGAACATGTAGCCGACGCGGGGCCGCAGGGGTTTGAAGCCAGCGTCCACAAGATCAAGGAACAGGTGCTTCCCCGCCTGCTGGAGCGAGTCGATCCTGAAGCCGCCGCAACCCTGACCAAGGATGAGCTGGCCGAGGAATTTCGCCCGATCATCATGGAAGTGCTGGCGGAGCTGAAGCTCACCCTCAACCGGCGCGAACAGTTCGCGCTGGAAAAGGTGCTGGTCGATGAACTGCTGGGCCTGGGGCCGCTGGAGGAATTGCTGTCCGACCCGGATGTGACCGACATCATGGTCAATGGCCCGGACCAGACCTATATCGAAAAAAAGGGCAAGCTGATCATTGCTCCGATCAAGTTTCGGGACGAGGAGCATCTGTTCCAGATCGCGCAGCGGATCGTCAGCAAGGTCGGTCGCCGCGTCGACCAGACCACCCCGCTGGCCGACGCCCGCCTGCCCGACGGCAGCCGCGTTAACGTCATCGTGCCGCCGCTGTCCCTGCGCGGCACCGCCATCTCGATTCGTAAATTTTCGGCCAAGCCGATCACCATCGACATGCTGGCCCAATGGGGCGCGATGAGCCCCAAAATGGCGACCGCGCTCAAGATCGCTGGCGCCTGCCGCTTCAACATCGTCATTTCGGGCGGCACCGGTTCGGGCAAGACGACGATGCTCAATGCCCTGTCGAAGATGATCGATCCGGGTGAGCGCGTGCTGACGATCGAGGATGCGGCCGAATTGCGGCTGCAACAGCCACACTGGCTGCCGCTGGAAACCCGCCCGGCCAATCTGGAGGGCAATGGCGCCATCACCATTGGCGATCTGGTCAAGAACGCCCTGCGTATGCGCCCGGACCGCATCATCCTGGGCGAAATTCGTGGCGCGGAATGTTTCGATCTGCTTGCCGCGATGAACACCGGCCATGACGGCTCCATGTGTACGCTCCACGCCAACAGCCCGCGTGAGTGCCTGGGCCGTATGGAAAATATGATCCTGATGGGGGACATTAAAATCCCCAAGGAAGCCATTTCCAAGCAGATCGCCGACTCGGTCGATCTGATCATCCAGGTCAAGCGTCTGCGCGACGGTTCGCGCCGCATCACCAACGTGACCGAGGTGATCGGCATGGAAGGCGACGTCATCGTCACCCAGGAATTGTTCAAATTCGAATATCATGACGAGGATGACAGCGGCAAGATCGTCGGCGAATATCGGTCGATGGGCCTGCGTCCCTACACGCTGGACAAGGCACGCATGTTCGGCTTCGACCAGCCGTTCCTGGAAGCCTGCCTGTAAGGAATCATGGCTGGCGGGGATTTCCCCTCCAGCCCCCTTGCTTCCAATCGCTACGACCGGCACACCCCTCTCCTGACCTATCAAGAGAGGACTGCCGATGAACCGTCTCGCCCGTGCCGGACTGCTGCTGACCGGCCTTGCCCTGCCCGCTTTGCCCCTGCTGGCCCAACATGCCGGCCATGGCGATCATGCCGCGCACAAGGCGGCAGACCCGATTGCCGCCGCCGTCGCCGCGCCCAGCCGCACGCCAACCAATGTGCCGCGTGACGCATATCGCCACCCGGCTGAAACATTGGCCTTTTTCGGTGTGACACCGACCCAGACTGTGGTGGAATATTCGCCCAGCGGTGGCTGGTATACCGAAATATTGGCGCCGTTGCTGCGCGATCAGGGCAAATTCTACGCGCTGCAACCCACCGGTCGCTATCTGGACGGCTACAAGACATTCCTGGCCGCCAAGCCAGCCGTCTATGACAAGGTGACGGTGGTTCCCTATCCCGAAGAGACCGCGACGATCCCCGCCAACAGCGTGGACACAGTGCTGACCTTCCGCAATGTCCATAATATGGTGATGGGCGGCACGGAAGCGGCGACCTTCGCGGCCTTCTTTGCGATGCTCAAGCCCGGCGGCACGCTGGGCGTGGTCGATCATCGACTGCCCGAAGGGCGCGACAGCGCGCTGGAAAAAACCAGCGGCTACCTCAAAGTCTCGACCATCCGCCGCATCGCTGAGGCCGCCGGTTTCACTTATGTCGGCGCGTCGGAAGTGAACGCCAATCCCAAGGATACGGCGGATTGGGCCAACGGCGTATGGACCCTGCCCCCTGTGCTGACCAACAAGGATGTCGATCGCGACAAATATCTGGCGATCGGCGAGAGCGATCGCATGACGCTCAAATTCGTCAAGCCGCTGTAAATAGACCCAACCCGGTTGCGCCACGGCGCAACCGGGTTAAGGCGGAGCGGTGACGCCGTCCCCGCCCCAATCCCGACCGCATCGGCCGCTCTTTGCCATCGGGCTGCGGCTGACCGCCGTCATCTGTCTGTCGATCATGTTCGTGACCGTGCGGGTGGTCGATGGGCGGGGCGTGCATGTCGTCGAATCGCTTTTCTATCGCCAGGCGCTCGCCCTGCCCTTCGTGCTCGGCTGGGTGGCGATGGCCGACGGACTGCGCACCGTGCGCACCAACCGCATCCGCGTCCATGCCAGCCGCATGATGCTGGGGCTGAGCGGCATGTTGCTCAATTTCCTCTCCTATATCCTGCTGCTGCCCGCCGAAGCCGCAACGATCGGCTTTACCATGCCGATCTTCGGCACGATCCTGTCGGCGCTGATCCTGCGGGAGGCGACGGGCGTCCATCGCTGGGCCGCCGTGCTGATCGGCTTTGTCGGCGTGCTGGTGATGATCCGGCCCGATGCCGGCCATTTCCCGCTACAGGGGGTCGCGGTCGCCATCGCCGCCGCCTTCGTGACGGCCAGCGTCAGCCTGGTGCTGCGGGAACTTGGCCGGACCGAAAGCGCGGGCGTGGTGGTGTTCTGGTTCACGACGCTGTCGATGATCCCGCTCGGCATCGCCATGCCCTTCTTCGCGCAGATGCACGATCCGGTCACATGGTGGCTATTGCTGCTGATCGGCCTGTTCGGCGGCATCGCCCAGCTGTGTCTGACCGCAGCCCTACGCTGGGGGCCGGTATCGGTAGTGCTGCCGATGGACTATAGCGCGATCATCTGGACGACGCTGCTGGGCCTTGCGATCGGCGAGCCATGGCCGCTGGCGACGACCTGGATCGGGGCAAGCCTGATCATCGCCAGCGGTCTCTATATTGCCTGGCGCGAACATATCCGCGGCAAGGCGGCGCGGATCAGGACAACAGCTCTGCATCCAGGCTGATGTCGGCCTTGAGCAATTTGGAAATCGGGCAATTGGCCTTGGCCTTGCCCGCCAGATCCTGAAATGTCGCATCATCCACGCCGGGGATGCTGGCCTTGAGCGTCAGATGGCTGGCGGTGACGGCAAAACCATCGTCCAGCTTTTCCAGCGTGACGACCGCCTTCGTATCCATCTTGGATGCGGTCAGCCCGGCTTCACCCAGGATCAGCGACAGCGCCATGGTGAAGCAGGAGGCATGGGCGGCGGCGATCAGTTCTTCGGGGTTGCTGCCCGGCACGCCTTCAAAACGGGTGGCAAATCCATAGGGATAGGCATCCAGCGCACCGCTCTGGGTCGATATCGCGCCCTTGCCGTCCTTCAGCCCGCCGCTCCATACCGCTGATCCGCTGCGATTGATCTTCATGACTCTATCTCCTGCTCTTGCGCACAAGGAACCCGCGGGCAGCCGCGTAGTTGCATCCTTATGATCCTTCTTGTGCAGGAGAGTGACAATGTCCGACGCAACACTGGAAAATCATGGCGAGCTAATCGCATCCGATCGGGTAGAGGGCACCGCCGTCTATAACCGGCAGGGCGAAAAGCTCGGCAAAATCTCCAACTTCATGGTCGACAAGGTTACAGGGCAGGTCCGTTATGCGGTGCTGTCCTTTGGCGGCTTTCTGGGCATGGGGCATGACCATTATCCCCTGCCCTGGTCGATGCTGAATTACGACACGCAGCAGGGCGGCTATGTGGTCGATCTGGACCGCAAGCTGCTGGATGAAGCGCCGCGGCACATGGCCGACGAACGCCCCGATTATGACGATGGCTATGGCCGCAACGTCTATCAATATTATGGTCTGATCTACCCCTGGTAAGGGCTGGCTGGCTGGCTGGCGGACGGGCGGTGGCGGCAAAGCCACTTGCCCGCCTGCGCTTTCCGGTCGCCCAGATTTCGACACATTTTGTCGCTTGTCCATTGTCTACCATAACAATAGAATTATCCTCATGTCCTGGATAGACAGGATGAGGATCAGACCATGGAGCGATTCGGATTTTCGGGTGACACGCGCCAGCCGGTCGTGCTGACCATCCCTGGCCTTAACAATAGCGGGCCGTGCCATTGGCAAAGCCTGTGGGAGGAAACACGCGGCGATTGCGAGCGGGTTGATCTGGGCAGCTGGGCCAGCCCCAACCGCAATGCCTGGGTCACGCGGCTGGATGCAGCGATCCGCGCCGCCAACGGCCCGGTCATATTGGCCGCCCACAGCCTGGGCTGCATGGCCGTCGCCTGGTGGGGTGCTTTGCAAAGCCAGGCTTATGGCTGGCCCGTGACCGGCGCGCTCTTGGTTGCGCCGCCCGATTGCGACCGGATGGAAACGCCCGAAACGATTGGCGGCTTTGGCCCTACCCCGCGCGCGCCGCTGCCCTTCCCGTCCATCCTGGTGGCCAGCCGGGACGACCCTTACATCTTCTTCGAGCGCGCCCACAGCATTGGCAAATATTGGGGCAGCGAATTTGTCGATGCAGGCCATGTCGGTCACATCAACGCCGATTCGGGCCTTGGCCAATGGACGTTTGGGCAGGGACTGCTCGAACGGTTGATCGACAATGCCCAGGCACAGGCGTCCGCCATGCGCCAGTCCCGTCCAGCCATTCCGCTCGCGCGGCAGACGCTGATCTCTGCGGGCCTTCGCGCCCATTTGTGATCTTTGAACCCCAAGGGGCGCGACAAGAGAAACTTGAGCGCCCCTTATATTTACTTTTTTGTCTATCAATTTAGTTGAGATAATGTGCGGAAAGAGGTACGCATGACTGACACAAGACCAACTGACTTCCGCAACGGTCGCACCGACGCACAACGGTCCGACATCACGATCAGCATCGACAAGGTGCGCGGCGTGTTGGCGGGCCTGAAATTCGGATCGATCACGCTGACCGTCCATGACGCCCGCGTGGTCCAGATCGATGTGACCGAAAAGACGCGCCTGACCAGCTGACAGCGGAGGGCGAGTAAACGGGGCTACCGGGTCATCATGACCCAGGCGGCAAGGGGGTGAGCCGCACTATTGAGCGTCACCCTGAAATTACAGGCTTTGACCGGGCCACCGGAAACGCCGCGATCGATTCAACACCGGACCGCCGGAAAAGGGGACCAATATGATTGCGCGTTTTCTGTTGCTTGCCAGCGTGGCAAGCACCTCCTTCATCACGCCTGCCGCCTTTGCACAGGACACCACGCCGCAGCCGGTCGACCCGGCCGCGCAAACGCAGAACCCGCGCAGCGACGTCATCGTCGTGACCGCCCGCCGCCGTCAGGAAAGTGCGCAGCAAGTGCCACTGGCCATTTCCGTGGTCCGTGGCGACAGCATTGAAGCGACCGGCAATTTCAACATCGTCAAGCTGCAACAGCTCGCGCCTACCTTGCAGGTTTACACCACCAACCCGCGCAACACCTCGGTCAACATTCGTGGCCTTGGCGTGCCATTCGGCCTGACCAGCGACGGCTTTGAACAGGGCGTCGGCATCTATGTCGACGATGTTTATAACAGCCGCGTTGCCGCCGCGACATTCGACTTTCTCGACGTCGCGCAGGTCGAAGTGCTGCGCGGGCCACAGGGCACGCTCTATGGCAAGAACACCACGGCAGGCGCGATCAACATCACGACCAACCAGCCGACCTTCAATTTTGAGGGCCGCGCCGAACTGACTGTCGGCAATCTCAACCTCAAACAGGCAAAGGCCGCTGTCTCCGGTCCTCTGTCCGACACGGTCGCCGTGCGCATTGCCATGGCATCGACCAGCCGTCGCGGCACACTCTACAATGTGACAAGCCAGCGCTGGATCAACGAACAGGATAATCTTGGCCTTCGCGGTCAGTTGCTGTTCAAGCCGAGTGACAATTTCAGCATCACCCTGTCGGGCGACTACAGCAAGCAGGACCCCGAATGCTGCGGCACGACCTTTGTGCGCGTCGGTCGCACCCAGCGCCCGCTCAATCGCCAATATGACGCACTCGCCGCCGCGCAAAATTATGTCGTCCCCAGCCGCAATCCCTATGACCGGCTGACTGATCTGGATAGCAACCTAAACGCTGGCAACAAGATTGGCGGCGTGTCGGCCAAGATCAAATGGGATGTTGGTCCCGGCACCCTAACTTCCGTCACGGCCTGGCGCTTCTGGGACTGGAAGCCGGAAAATGACCGCGACTTTACCGGCCTGTCGATCGTCTCGAAATCGCAAAACCCCTCACAGCAGGACCAATATAGCCAGGAATTCCGCTATAATTACGAAAGCCAGCATGTCGATTTCGTCCTCGGCCTGTTCGGCTTCAAGCAGCGGATCGACACGCAAGGCACCGAGCAGCAGGGCAACGCCGCTGCGCAATGGAGCCTGGCACCATCGACCGATCCGGCCAATCCAGCCAACATCCCGGCGACGCTGGCAGGCCTGACCGCTAGCAACACCCAATATCTTAAGGCCGACAGTGCCGCCCTGTTCGGTCAGCTGAGCTGGAAAGTAACGGACGCCCTGACGATCCAGCCGGGCCTGCGCCTGAACTATGACAAGAAATCGGGCTTTTATCAGCGCGTCGTCACCAACGCCCAGGGGCAGGCCATCAGCTGCACAACCGTCGCTGAACCGGGGACCATCAAGGGGACCACCCAGCAATGTGGCGTCTATCAGCCACAGGTCAGCGCGCCCTCCGACAGCGCATGGAATTTCACCTACGACTTCAACATCAATTACAAGATCGCCCGCGACGTGCTGGCCTATGCGACCTATGCCAAGAGTTTCAAGACGCTGGGGATCAACCAGAACGGCCTGCCGCTCAACGCCGACAATAGTGTCAATTATGACGCCAGCACGGTGAAGCCGGAATCGGTCAACCATTATGAAATCGGCCTCAAGACCCAGTTCTTCGATCGCCGGGCGACCTTCAACCTCACCGCCTTCCGCACCGACATCAAGAATTTCCAGGCAACGGTGAATGGCGGCCAGTTCGGCACGGTGCGCGGCTACCTCGCCAATGCGGGCAAGGTCCGGTCGCAGGGGATCGAAGCAGACTTCAAGATCGTCGCCAGCGACCGCTTCACCGCCTATGCCAATGGTGCCTATACCGACGCCAAATATAAGAAGTTCGTGGACGCGCCCTGCCCACCCGAATTGTCGGGCGGCACGTTCCAGGCGGCCAATGCGACGCCGGACTATTCGCAGCCGGGCGTTCCGGGCGCGCTCAGCCCGCGCCAGTGCGACATTTCCGGTGCCGACCTGCCCGGCGTATCCAAATGGGCCTTCTCCTATGGCGCGGAGATCAACCAGCCGATGACGCTGCTGGCGAAGGAAGGACAGGTCTATTTCGGCGTCGATGGCAATTACCGATCGCACTGGAACAGCAACGCCTCACCGTCCATCTACACCAACGTCAAGGGCTATGCGCTGACCAACTTCCGCGCCGGTTTCCGGGGCGAAGGGTTCGATGTGTTCGGCTGGGTCCGCAACGCGCTCGACGTCGATTATATCGAAACCCTGCAGGTCGCGCCTGGCAACACCGGCCTGATCGCCGGCCAGCCCGGCGATCCGCAAAGCTGGGGCGGCACGATCAAATTCAGCTTCTGATCCCCAAATTATCCAGCTCACCCCCGGCGGGGTGGCAGCAATGCCGCCCCGTTTGCGTTGTGGGGCGCAATAGACTATATATGGTCCGAATTTGATCAAGGATCACCATCATGCGCTATTCCACCCGGATCAAACCGATCAGCTATTTCAAGGCAAATGCCGCCGAAATCCTCGCCGACCTCAGCGAGGGTGCCGAACCGATGATCCTCACCCAAAATGGCGAGGCGAAGGCCATCGTGCAGGACATTCGCGATTATGAAAAGATCCAGGAAACATTGGCGATGCTCAAGATACTGGCGTTGGGAATGGAAGATTTAAGAGCCGGTCGTACCATCCCTTGGGAACAAGCAGTGGAACAGCTGAAATCCCGGCGTCACGCCGAAGATGACTGACGCGCCCTACAAGGTGATCCTGACCAGGGCCGCGCACGCCGATTTGCGCGCGATCCACGCCTATATGGCAGAGGTCCGATCCGTAGAAGCAGCCGATGAACTTCTGAGCCAATTGAACGAGCGTGTTCTCGCGTTGCGAAACTATCCGCTGCGTGGGTCCATTCCGCAGGAACTGGAGGCTTCCGGCACCAAGGAATGCAGGCAAATTGTCCATCCGCCCTATCGCCTCCTGTACAGCGTCGTGGACGACATCGTCCTCATCCTCATGATCGCCGATGGCCGCCGTGATATGCAAGCACTGTTGAGCCAACGCCTGCTGGGCCAGTAAGACCACCCCTGCTCCTCCGGCATTTGCGCGCCGCGCCACGGTGCGGTAGAGCGCCCCCATGTCCACGACCTTCACGCTCGACACCTCGACCAGCCGCGCCAATCCCACCCCTGCGCCGATGAAGCGCCTGACCGTGCCCGCCATCCAGCGGCGCAAATTTGAGGGGAAAACCGCAGAGCCGCTGGTGATGCTGACGGCCTACACCGCGCGGCAGGCGCAATTGCTCGACCCGCATTGCGACATGCTGCTGGTCGGCGATTCGCTGGGGCAGGTGATTTACGGCCTGCCCTCCACCCTCGCCGTCACACTCGACATGATGTGCGCCCATGGCGCGGCGGTTGTGCGCGGCAGCTATCACAGCGTCGTCATCGTCGACATGCCGTTCGGCAGCTATGAAGCCTCGCCGCAGCAGGCCTTTGCCAGCGCCAGCCGCATCATGGCGGAAACCGGCGCGGCGGCGGTCAAGCTGGAAGGCGGGCAGGTCATGGCGGAAACGATCGCCTTCCTCAGCCAGCGTGGCATCCCGGTCATGGCCCATGTCGGCCTGACCCCGCAGGCGGTCAACGCGCTCGGCGGCTATGGCGCGCGGGGAAAGAGCCAGGAAGAACATGCCAAGATCATGGCTGATGCCCGCGCCGTCGCGCAGGCGGGCGCCTTTGCCCTGGTGCTGGAAGGGGTGATGGAGGACCTCGCCGTTGCCATCACCGACAGCGTCGATGTGCCGGTGATCGGCATTGGCGCGTCGGCCCATTGCGACGGGCAGGTGCTGGTGACCGAAGATATGCTGGGCATGTTCGAACGGGTGCCGCGCTTCGTCAAACGCTTCGACAACATCGCGCAAACCATCACCAGCGCAGCAGAGCGTTATGCCGCCGATGTGCGGGCGCGCAGCTTTCCGACCGAAGAACAGGTCTATCGCCCGAAAAAGTGATTTGCCTGTGGCATAAGCGCCGCTATTGATCGCGCCTTCTGCCTGCCTGTTTTTGATCCATGTCCCGGAGAATATCGTGGCCCTGACGCCGCAAAATAGCGAAGCCTTCATGCGTGAAGTCGATGAAGCGGTCCGTCAGGACCAGCTTTTGACCGTATGGCAGCGCTATGGGCGCTGGATCCTGGTCGCGGTCGTCGTCGGTCTGGCGGCCTTTGGCGGCTGGCTCTACTGGCAACATCATAGCAAGACCCAATCAGAAGCCATGTCGGAACAGATGGACGCCGTGCTGGCGACCGCGACCGGCGGCGGCACGCCCGATGCCAAGCAGCTGGACGCACTGACCAAGGCCAGCCAGCCGGGCTATCGCGCCTCGGCGCTGCTGGTGCAGGCCGGCACCGCTTCGCGCAAGGGCGACGCCAAGGGCGCCATCGCGCTCTATGGCGCGATGGTCGCCGATACCGGGCTGGACCAGCCCTATCGTGATCTGGCGCTGATCCGCCAGACCGCACTGCAATTTGAAACGCTAAAGCCGCAGCAGATCGTCGATCGCCTGAAACCGCTGGCGATCGAGGGTGCGCCCTGGTTCGGCAGCGCGGGCGAGCTGGTCGCCATCGCCTATATGAAGATGGGCAAGAATGACCTCGCCGGGCCGCTGTTCGCCGGAATCGCCAAGGACGCCAATGTGCCCCAGTCGATCCGTTCACGCGCGCGACAGATGGCAGGTTTATTTGGGATCGACGCGGTTGAATTGCCCGCTGATCCGGCACAGGGATGAATGAGCGCATGGGAATGGACAGCATGAAGAATAAAGCGCCCATTGGCCGCGCCGTAACGCTCACCCTGATGATCGCGCTGCTGGCCGGCTGCGGCATTGTCGGCGGCAAGAAGGGCGGTCCCAAGACCCCGGTGCTGGGCAATCGCGTGTCCATCCTGAACAATGAACAGGGTGTCGAGGTTGAACCGGCCCTGGCCGACGTGCCGGTCAGCCTGCCCGCCCCCTATGTCAACGAACAATGGGCGCAGCCGGGCGGCGACCCGTCCAAGGCGATGGGCAATGTCTCACTGGGCGGATCGCCCACGCAGGTGTGGAGCGCCTCGATCAAGGGCAGCTCGCCGCAGGCGCGCCTTGCCGCGTCGCCGGTCGTGTCGGGCGGCAAGCTGTTCGTGACCGACGCGGGCGCCCATGTCATCGCGTTTGACGCGGCGAGTGGCGGCAAATTATGGCAGACCAGCCTGCCTGCCGAGGGCAAGGGCAATGGCCGTTCGCTTTTCGGCGGCGGCGTCAGCGTGCTGGGCGACCGGGTGTTCGCCAGCACTGGCCTTGGCGACGTATTCGCGCTCAACACCGCCGACGGGGCGATCATCTGGAAGAAGCATCTGGCCGGGCCGCTTCGCGGCGCGCCGACGCTGGAAAATGGCCATGTCTATGTGATGGGTCAGGACAATCAGATTTTCGCGCTGAACCAGTCCGATGGCGAAACCCAGTGGACCGACAGCGGCACGTTGCAGGTGACCGGCGTGTTCGGCGTCGCCGCCCCCGCAGCCGCCCAAGGCACGGTGATCGCAGGCTACAGCTCCGGCGAACTGACCGCCTATCGTTATGAAAATGGCCGCACCCTGTGGGGCGACGCCCTCTCGCGCACCAGCATTTCGACCGCCGTTGCATCGCTGACCGACATTGATGCCGACCCGGTGATCGACCGTGGCCGCGTGTTTGCGATCGGACAGGGCGGTCGCATGGCTTCCTATGAGCTGACCAGCGGCCAGCGCCTGTGGGAAATCAATATTGCGGGCATTTCCACCCCGTCGGTGGTCGGCGAATGGGTGTTCGTCGTCACCAGCGACGCCCGCCTGCTTTGCGTCGCGCGCGCCACCGGCAAGATCCGCTGGGTCAGCCAGCTGCGCCGCTGGCAGAAAGAAAAGAAGAAGGACAAGGCGATCCGCTGGACCGGCCCTGTTCTGGCGGGCAATCGCCTGATCGTCGTGTCCACACGCGGCCAGATGGTCTATGTCGATCCCACCAACGGCAGCGTGCAGGCCGAAGTGGACATGGATCGCTCCATGTCGCTCTCGCCCATCGTCGCCAACAACATGCTTTATCTGCTTGCCGATGATGGAAAATTGACGGCACTCCGCTAAGAGCAACACATATGCTAGTGTGCTCCCGCGAAGGCGGGAGTCCAGTTCCACCATTCGGACTGGACTCCCGCCGTCGCGGGAGCACGGCGTTTGTCGATTTTGAATTTGTCAGAAGGAAACGGGCCTCCATGCTGCCCACAGTAGCCATTGTCGGGCGGCCCAATGTGGGCAAGTCCACCCTCTTCAACCGCCTGGTCGGCAAGAAACTGGCGCTGGTCGATGACCAGCCCGGCGTCACCCGCGATCGGCGGGAGGGCGAGGCGCATCTGCTTGGCCTGGACTTCATCATCGTCGATACCGCTGGTTATGAAGATGAGGACGCCAACAGCCTGCCCGGCCGGATGCGGATGCAGACCGAGGCGGCGGTCGAAAATTGCGACCTGGCCCTATTCATGATCGACGCACGCGCGGGCATCACCCCGCTGGACGAGGAAATCGCCCGCTGGCTGCGCGCCAATGACGCGCCGGTCGTGCTGGTCGCCAACAAGGCGGAGGGCAAGGCCGCCGATGATGGCGTGATGGAATCCTTCAGCCTGGGGCTGGGCGAACCGATCCCCTTTTCCGCCGAACATGGCCAGGGCTTGGCCGACCTGTTCCAGGCACTGCTGCCGCATCTGGAAAAGGAAGATGACGAGCCGCACGAAAAGGAATTTTACGAGGATGACGAGAGCGCGCCGCTCAAGCTCGCCATTGTCGGTCGCCCCAATGCGGGCAAATCCACGCTGATCAACCGCCTGCTGGGCGAAAACCGCCTGCTGACCGGGCCGGAAGCGGGCATCACCCGCGACAGCATCGCCGTCGACTGGATGTGGATCAGCGACGAAGGCCAGGAACGCCCTGTCCGCCTGATCGACACCGCCGGTATGCGCAAACATGCCAAGGTGCAGGACAAGCTGGAGAAGCTGGCCGTTACCGATGGCCTGAACGCTGTGAACTTCGCCGAAGTCGTCGTGCTGCTGCTCGATTCGACGCGCGGGCTGGAGGCGCAGGATCTGCGCATCGCCGACAAGGTGCTGGAGGAAGGTCGCGCGCTCGTCGTCGCGCTCAACAAATGGGATACAGTCGAACATGGTTCGGCCCTCTACCAGGGCATCAAGCAGGCGCTGTTCGACGGCCTAGCGCAGGTGCGCGGCGTGCCGATCATGACCGTGTCGGCGGCAACCGGCAAGGGGCTGGACGACCTGATCCGCGTCGCGTTCGAAACCCGCACCACCTGGTCGAAGCGCGTGTCCACCGGCGTCCTCAACCGCTGGTTTGAAAGCGCGCTGGAGGCCAATCCGCCGCCAGCGCCCGGCGGCAAGCGGATCAAGCTGCGTTACATCACCCAGGCCAAGACCCGTCCCCCCGGCTTCATCCTGTTCGGCACGCGGCTTGACGACCTGCCCGAAAGCTATCGCCGCTATCTGGTCAATGGCATCCGCAAGGAACTGGGCTTTGGCGCGGTGCCGGTGCGATTGACGCTGCGCAGCGCCAAAAACCCGTTCGGCAAATAGGCGCGATGGCCGACCCGGTCATCGTCCATGCGCGCGGCATGAAATGTCCCTGGCCCGCCCTGCGCGCGGCACGGGCCATGCGCGATACGCACGCTATAGTGATCGAAGCGGACGACCCGATTGCCGGGCGCGAACTGGAAGCGCTCGCCCGGCAGCATGGCTGGTCCTTTGCCGTGCTTGCTCCCGATCGGTTTGCATTGGCAATTAAATCCTCCCCTGCAAGGGGAGGGGGACCGTTTGCGTAGCAAATGGTGGAGGGGTGTCGCCCTCTCGATAGGGTGACACCCCTCCGCCTGGCCTGCGGCCATCCACCTCCCCCGCCGGGGGAGGATGAGCGTCGTTCAAAACGCCAATGTCTGTTTGCAAACTGCATGATCGCCTTTGCATCGCGCCGAATTGAAGCGAACAATCCATTGCTCTTCGCCACGCTTTAACGCTCTGTTTACGCGCACCGCCTATTTTCTTGCCTGTAGAGCAAGGAGTGGCACGGGTGCCCCATCAAGAAACCGATCTGGTGAACTGGAGCGATTTTGCACGCACCCGCGGTGAGCTGGGTACGGCATTTCTGCGCATCCTTGGCTATTTCCGTGAAGATGGTGTCAAATCCATCAGCGCGATCGAGGATGCCTTTCGCGCCCGCAATGCCGCCGCGCTGGTGACGCCCGCCCATACGCTCAAGGGCGAATCGGCGCAATTTGGCGCCTATCGGCTGAGTGCCATGGCCGAAGAAATTGAGATGGTCGCCCGCCGCTGCGTGGAAACGCGGGAAAGCCCGGACGAACTGATCGAAACCGTCGTGGCGCTGCGCCCCTGTTTTTCTGAGACGATGGCGCTGCTGGACCGCGACGCCAACCCGCTGGTGGCGCGTCGTCCGGTGACATTTGGCCGTCGCGCGGACACCCCGGCACAGGGCTTTGGCCGCGCCGTCTGATTTTTCCGTATTGAAATAAAACCCACTATGCCCCCATATGGTGGGCATGACACGCTTTTCCCTGCTCGACCTGGTCCCCGTCCGTGAAGGCGACAACGTCGCAACCGCGCTGGCCAACGCCGCCGACCTTGCCGCCCATGCAGAAGCGCTGGGCTATCATCGCTACTGGGTCGCCGAACATCATGGCGCGACCGGCATCGCATCGGCTGCAACCTCGGTCGTGCTGGCGCATATCGGCCATGCCACCTCCACCATCCGCATCGGCGCAGGCGGCATCATGCTGCCCAACCACGCCCCGTTGCTGATCGCCGAACAGTTTGGCACGCTCTCCGCGCTGTTTCCCGGTCGGATCGATTTGGGGCTGGGCCGCGCACCGGGCTCCGACCAGCGGGTGGCGCAGGCGATCCGCCGAAATCTGGCTGGTGGAGCGGACCAGTTCCCGCGCGACGTGATGGAGTTGCAGGCCTATTTTGCAGGCGACGAGCGGCTGGGCATAGAGGTGACGCCCGGCGCGGGTGAGGATGTACCACTGTGGATATTGGGGTCCAGCCTCTATGGCGCGCAACTCGCCGCCGCGCTGGGGCTGCCCTATGCCTTCGCCTCCCACTTCGCGCCGGGCGCGCTGGACGAGGCGATCGCGATCTACCGCCGCGATTTCCGTCCGTCGGCGCAGCTCAAATATCCCTATGTCATGGCGGGCTATAATGTCTTTGCCGCCGACAGCGCGGACGAAGCGCAATTGTTGGCGAGTTCAATGCAGCAGGCTTTCGTGCGGCTGCGCACCGGGCAGACAAGCAAGCTCCAGCCCCCGGTGGAAGGCTATTATGACAGCATGCCACCGCCGACACAGGCCATGCTGTCCGATGTGCTGAGCGCGTCCAGCATCGGCACGCAGGCCGATGTCGAGCGCGACATTGCCGCCTTTCTGCGCCGCACCCAGGTTGATGAGTTGATCCTCACCGGCCAGATCTACGATGTGCAGGCGCGCAAGCACAGCTTCGCTATCGCCATGGCCGCCGTGCAGGCGCTTACCGCCCGCGAACCGGCCTGAGGCGTCCGCCACTCAGCACCGAAGCTGCGCCGGGCGCGATCCGGCGCAGCAGCGTGGCGATCAGCATGACCGCGCCCAGCACCAGCAGCGGCTGGATCAGCAGATAGACTGGATAGAACGGCGATCCGAGCGGCCCGAACATCTGGCCCAGCAATGGCCCAAACAGCCAGATCAGGATCAGGTGCGCGCAGAAGAGGAAGAAGGCGAACGGCTCGATCCGCAGCAATACGCCACGCACACCGCTCCCCGCCAGCGCCCAGGCCAGCCGCCAGAAGGCGAGAGCCGCCGCGATCCGCACCGCCAGATCGATGGCATTGCGCACCGGCAGAGGCGGCAATTCCGCCAGCCCGACCATCACATGAAGCTGGACGCTGATCAGCAGCGCAAAGGGCAGCACTGCTACCCCCAGCGGCAGTGCAATCGCGCGCCGCTCCCACCCGCCACGCCGGGCAAGGATGCCGAGCGTGAAGAAGCACAGGATCGATGCCCGCATCAGCACCGGCGGTCCCAGTCCTGCGACATGCGCCGCTACCGCCGCCATGACCACCAGCCACAGCGCCGATCCCGGCGATCGCACCAGCAGCGGTGCGGCAACCATGCACAGGAACAGGTCGCGCAAAAACGGCATCTGGACATTGATGTCAGGATTGCGGCTGACGATCAGCACCTCCTCCACCACCCACCAGGGCGACGTCGGCACCGGCGCGCTCAGCGACGCGAAATAGGCCGTGCCCGACACCAGCAGGATCGCCAGCCCGTTCCACAGGATCATCGGCAACGCTATCGTCCGCGCCTTGCGCCGGACATGACCCGACCAGTGCCGCGCGCTCTCCGACCCGGCGATCAGCCAGCCGGAAATCAGCCCCAGCAGCGGCACCGCGCTGCGCCCGAATATCTCCATCAGCGCCCAGCGCAGACTCTCCTGCCCAGTGCCGCGCAGCGCGTCGAGCGCCTCGCCATTCTGCCCGGTCCAGGCATGGACATAGACGACGCCAAGGATAGAGATGACACGGGCTATGGCGATCGCGTCGGAGCGACGCGCTCCATCGGCCACTATCGTTTCGGACAAGCAAAGATCCTGACTGTTACGCGGCAATAATGCGCCAACTGGCCCGCTGTTCCGCGCTGCCTGATGTCGATCCGTTTCGGACCTGTGTCTACCGCGCATTAACCCTGTGCGACTATAAGCCAATCTTTACCTCTATCGCCTAGATAAGTCCCTGTTTGCCGGAAGCCGCTCCGGTCGAAGGGACGACAAAGGCTCATGACCCAGATGCCGGGCGCACATCAATTTGCCAATGCTGCATCCTCCGCGCACCCCGCTTTGGGGCAGGCCATGGGTATGGTGTTCCAGATTGCCGGCTCCAGTTCCAAGGTGATGATCGACGCCACGCGCCTCGCCGTGCTGGGGCAGGACCCCGATCCGTGCACCGCAATGGCCGGACAGGTCGGCAGCCAGGTGAAGATGCGCGTGGGCAATTGCTGGCTCGTCGCCAGCGTGCGCGCGATGACGCTGGATCAGGCGAGCAAGAGCATCATCGCCGACATCGACTTTCTGGGCGAGGGCGATGAGGAAAAGCTGACCGGCCGCATCTATCGCTTCCGCCGCGGCGTCACCCGCTATCCCACGCCGGGGACCGATATCTTCCCCGTGTCGGGCCGCGACATGCAGCAAATCTATGCCGCCGACGACCGCCCCAATGTCGAAATCGGCACCGTCTATCCCACCAACGATACCCGCGCCGCCCTCTATGTCGATTCGATGCTGGGCAAGCATTTCGCGCTGCTCGGCTCCACCGGCACCGGCAAATCGACCAGTGCGGCCCTCATCCTGCACCGCATCTGCGACCTGTCGCCGCAGGGGCATATCGTCATGATCGACCCGCATGGCGAATATGGCGCGGCCTTCGCCACCAACGGCGCGGTATTCGACATCAACAATCTGGCCCTGCCCTACTGGCTGATGAATTTCGAGGAACATTGCGAGGTGTTCGTCACCTCGTCCGGTTCTGAACGCACCGTCGATTGCGACATTCTCGCCAAATGCCTGCTGGCGGCGCGCTCGAAAAATCGCCTAGCCGAACAGATTGGCCGCCTGACCGTCGATTCGCCGATCCCCTATCTGCTGTCCGACCTGACCTCCATCCTCCAGAATGAAATGGGCAAGCTCGACAAGGGCACCAACTCCCTGCCCTATATGCGATTGAAAACCAAGATTGACGAGATCAAGGCCGATCCGCGTTACAGCTTCATGTTCTCCGGCATGTTGGTCGCCGACACGATGCAGGCCTTCATCGCCAAGATTTTCCGCCTGCCATCGGACGGCAAGCCGATCTCCATCATCGACGTGTCGGCCATGCCGTCCGACATCACTTCCACCGTCGTGTCGGTATTGTCGAGGTTAGTGTTTGACTATGCCATCTGGGCGCGCGACGAACCGCAACGGCCGATCCTGCTGGTCTGCGAGGAAGCCCATCGCTACATCCCCAACAGCACCACCGGCGCGGGTCAGGCGGTGCGCAAGATATTGGAACGGATCGCCAAGGAAGGCCGTAAATATGGCGTCTCGCTGGGCCTCATCACCCAGCGTCCGTCTGATCTGGCGGAAGGCGTGCTGTCGCAGTGCGGTACCATCATTTCGATGCGGCTGAACAACGACCGCGACCAGGCCTTTGTGAAAGCCGCCATGCCCGAAGGCGCGCGCGGTTTCCTCGATTCCATCCCCGCGCTGCGCAATCGGGAAGCGATCATCTGCGGCGAAGGCGTCGCGGTGCCGATCCGCGTCGCGCTCGACAATCTGGAAGAACATCGCCGCCCCGCATCGGGCGACCCCAGCTTCACCGAACTATGGCGCCTGTCCGGCGGCGAGGACGCCATCCTCGACCGCACCATCACCCGCTGGCGCAATCAGGGGCGTTGACCCTTCCCTTCACCCTGTCGGCGCAATCCGCCCGGCAGGTTCAGCCTCGCTGTTCACGGCCTCGCGACATTCTTCCTCATGCACCGGCACCAGCAGCTTGGCCTTGCGCCAGCCGCCATGGGCATAGACGAGGAACGCCAGCAGCAGCGACACGAACGACCCGGCCGGGAAGCTGAACCACAACGCGTCCGGCCCGATCAGTGGATAGGCAACATAATAAAAGCCGATCCGCACCACGAACAAAGTGAAGATCAGGATGATCAGCGGCTTCACCACCACGCCATTGGCGCGCATCACCCCGAACAGGATCATGGTGCAGCCAAAGGCGATGAAGCTCCAGCTGACCCGCAACTGCATGTGCCACGCTTCGGCGATCACCGCGCCATTATCGCCCAGGAACAGCCCCAGCAGCGGCTCGTGAAATATCAGCATCACCGCGACCATCGTGCCGGTAATCAGCAATTGATAGCCGATGCCGACCCCGGTGATCCGGCTGATCCGGTCCCACCGGCCCGCGCCGACATTCTGCGCCGCCATCGCGCTGACCGCCGCGCCCATCGCCATGGCGGGCATCTGGAGATAGGTCCATAGCTGCTGCGACGCGCCATAGGCCGCCGTCACCAGCAGCCCTTCGCGATTGACGAGGCCGATCATCACCAGCCCCGACGCGGACATGACGATCATCTGCAGGCCCATCGGTAGCCCCTTGCCCAACAACACCCCCATCTGGTCCGCTGCGGGGCGAAGATAGGCAAGTTCCGGGCCGCGCAATCGCAGCGGCAGATCCTTGGCATAGGTGTAAGCGATAATGCCGATCAGGCTGACAAAGCCCGCCACGGCAGTCGCGGTCGCCGATCCGGCAATGCCCATCGCAGGAAACGGCCCCAGCCCCAGGATCAGCACGGGATTGAGGATCAGGTCCATGGCCACGCTGACGATCATGAAGATGAGCGGCGTGCGCGCGTCACCCACCCCGCGCAGCCCCATCATGATCATCACCGACAACAGGCTGGCGGGCATCGCAACGAAGATGACGCGCAGATAGACCAGCGCCATGCCATAGGCTTCCACAGGGGTCGCCAGCATCCGCAGCAACACCGGCGCGCCCAGCCAGCCAGCCGTCGAAACCACGACCGCCATCGCCATGCAGAAACCGACCGCCGACCCGAACGCGCGCCGCGCCGCGTCAATATCCCGCCGCCCCATCGACTGGCCGATCATCACGGTGGACGCCATGCCGAAACCGAACACGACCGAGAACATGAGGAACATGATGATATTGGCGTTGGCCGTCGCCGCCAGCGCCTGCGGCCCCAGAAACCGCCCGACCCAGATCGCGTTGATGGAGCCGTTCAGGGATTGGAGGATATTCGACGCCAGCGTGGGAATGGCGAACAGCAGCAGCGTGGACGCAATCGGCCCCTGCGTCAGGTCTTTTGCGCCTGCTGTGCCTGCCGCCATATTCATTCCCCAACCCTGCCCCGATGCGTCGATTCCTTTGCAGACCCGTTCCCGAAAATCCTCCCCTGCAAGGGGAGGGGGACCGTCGGCGTAGCCGATGGTGGAGGGGTGTCACCCTATCGATAGGGTGACACCCCTCCGTCTGGCCTGCGGCCATCCACCTCCCCTTGCAGGGGAGGATGGCTTGCAAAGGATATGATCGCCTCTGTCTCAGCGCCTACAGATACAAACTTACCCCAACCGGTCCAGCGCGGCTTTCAGCCTTTCCGCCTCGGCGGTTTTTTCGGCATGATCCTCGCGGGCCTTGGCGACGGCTTCGGGCTTGGCCTTCTCGACGAAACTGGGGTTGGACAATCGCCCGCCCAGACCATCCCGCTCCTTCTCCGCCGCGGCCAGCGCCTTGGCGAGACGGGCTTTTTCGGCAGCGATGTCGATCACGCCTTCCAGCGGCAGGATGAAGGTCGCCTCATCCACCACGATCTGCGCCGCACCACCTTCGGGAGGCTCGCCGAACGTCAGGCTCTCGATCCGACCCAGCCGCGCCAGCGCCGCGCCCTGCCGGTCGAGGCGACGATGCGTCTCTTCCGACCCGTCGCGCACCACCATCGGCAGCTTGGCGCCCGGCGGCACATTGAGTTCGGTCCGTCCGGTACGGATCGCGCTGACCAGCCGGATCAGCCAGTCAATCTCCGCCTGCGCGTCCGTATCGACCGCCGCCAGCACCTTGGGCCATTGCGCGACGATCAGCGCGTTGACGCGGTCGCCGGTCAGGTGCCACAACTCTTCGGTGATGAAGGGCATGAACGGGTGGAGCATCACCAATATCTGGTCGAACGCCCAGCCCGCGACCGCGCGGGTCTCGTCATCCATCGCGCCCTTCTCGGCTCCGCTCGAAGCAGGCTTGGTCAGCTCGATATACCAGTCGCAAAACTGGTCCCAGACGAAATGATAGATGGCGTTGGCCGCCGCATCGAAACGCAGGTCGGCGAGCGCGGTGTCGATCGCCTGCACGGTCGCGACCGTCTCGGCGATGATCCAGCGATTGACCGGCAGCGTGGCGGCAGGCGCGTCGATGCTGGTCGATGCAGTGACCCCGTTCGACTGGAGGAAGCGCGCGGCGTTCCACAGCTTGGTCGCAAAGTTGCGATAGCCCTCGACCCGCTTCTCATCCATCTTCACGTCGCGGCCCTGGCTCTCCATCGCACTCATGAAGAAACGCAGCGCATCGGCCCCGAACTTGTCGATCAGGCCCAGCGGATCGACCACATTGCCCTTGGACTTGGACATTTTCTGCCCGTCCGCCGCGCGGACAAGGCCATGGAGATAGAGTTTGCGCCACGGCACATCACCCATGAACTCCATCCCCTGCATCGCCATCCGCGCGTCCCAGAAAAACAGGATGTCGAAACCGGAAATGAGCAGGTCGTTGGGATAGTGGCGGGAGACGAGCGATTGGCTCCCCTCCCCTTCAGGGGAGGGGCTGGGGGTGGGGCTTTGCCCCAGAGGTGACGCCTGACTGCTTGGCCCCACCCCAACCCCTCCCCTGAAGGGGAGGGGCTTTTCTGTTGCGCCTTCCGGCCAGCCCAGCGTCCCGAACGGCCACAGCGCCGAGGAGAACCAGGTGTCGAGGACGTCGGGGTCGCGGCGAAGCCAAACATCGGGTACAAAATCTATAGAGTGATACCCTACGATGCCGATTTCCTTATCCGCGCCATAATATTCTTTTGCACGAAGGATTACCGCTTCTTCATCGGCCGCAACAAAGCTTTGGTCATCAGGATAAGAAAGCTCGATGTTGTGCGGATACCCTTTGATGACCGCATCAACGAGATTGTCCTTATCAGGCCCAAACCAAGCCGGAATCTGATGCCCCCACCATAGCTGGCGGCTCACACACCAGGGCTGGATATTCTCCATCCAGTTGAAGAAAGTCTTTTCCCATGTCTTGGGGACGATCTCGATCCGCCCGTCACGCACCGCCTGCATCGGCGCGACGGCCAGCTTGGCCGCGTCGACATACCATTGATCGGTCAACCAGGGTTCGATCACCACGCCGGACCGGTCGCCGAACGGGGTCTGGATCACGCGCGGCTCGAAGTCCGTAGCGACCTCCTCGCCTTCCTTATTCTTGGTGACATGCGGCGCGAGGAAGCCCAGCGCCTTCATCTCCGCCACCACAGCCTCACGCGCGCCCTCCACGCCGTCGCGCTTGAAGCGGTGCAGGCCCAGATAGGCGTCCGGCACCAGCCCATCCGCCGTCTGCACGACATTGGCGTCCGCATCGAACATATTGAGCATCGCGCCCGCCGCGATCCCTGCGCGCTTGCCGACCTCGAAGTCATTGAAGTCATGTCCCGGCGTGATCTTGACCGCGCCGGACCCCAGTTCCGGGTCGGCATAATCGTCGCCGACAATCCGCAACCGCCGCCCTGTGATCGGCTGGAGGATCTCCTTGCCGATCACGCTCTGATAGCGCGGGTCATCGGGATGGACCGCGACCGCCATGTCGGCCAGCATCGTTTCAGGCCGCGTCGTCGCGACCACGATATGGTCCGCCCCGTCGGCCAGGCGAACGCCATCGGCCAGCGGATATGTGAAGCGCCAGAAACCGCCCTGCGTCTCCTTCGTCTCCACCTCCAGATCGGAAATGGCGGAGCGGAAATGCGGGTCCCAGTTGACGAGGCGCTTGTCGCGATAGAGCAGGCCGCGCTGGTGCAGTTCCACGAACACCTTGACCACGGCCTTGCTGAAATGCGGGTCCATGGTGAATTGTTCGCGGCTCCAATCCATCGAACAGCCCAGCCGCCGCAGCTGACCGGTGATCGTCCCGCCGCTTTCCTGCTTCCACGCCCACACCTTCGCGACAAATTCGTCGCGCGTGTAATCGGTGCGCTTCTCGCCCTTGGCGTTCATCTGCCGCTCGACCACCATCTGGGTCGCGATGCCCGCATGGTCGGTGCCGACCACCCACAAGGCGTCCTTGCCGCGCAACCGCTCGTAGCGGATCATGATGTCCTGCAACGTATTGTCGAGCGCATGGCCGATATGCAGGCTGCCCGTCACATTGGGTGGCGGATTGACGATGGTATAGGGCTGCGCGTCCGGCCGTTCGGGGCGGAACAGGCCGTTCGCCTCCCAATGCTTATACCAGCGGGCTTCGATATCGGCGGGGTCGAATGTTTTGGGCAGATCGGTCATGGAAGCGCCCTTAATGGCCCTTCCCCTTCCATTCCAGCGAAACTATTATCCTGCCACGCCCTGCGCCCTGGCGAAGGCGTCCAGCTTCGCGTGGCAGGCGGCGCGCTGCGTCTCGCTCATCCAGCCCGCGTTGAAGGCGTTGCGCTGCAACCGCACCAGTTCCGCCTTGGTCAGCGCGCTGCGTGCCTGCGCCTTCACCAGCACTTCATTGAGATATTCGCTGCCCATATAGGCCGGATCGTCCGAATTGATGGTGACGTTGAGGCCCGCGTCCAGCATCCCGCGCACCACATCGACCGGCGGCTTCTCCCCGCGCACCGTGCCGGAAAAGCTGGGGCAGACAGTGAAATACAGGTTCCGCGCCTTCGCCATCGCGATCAGTTCCGGCGATTCCAATATATTGCCGCCATGGTCGATCCGGTCGACCCGGATATCGACAATCGCCTGGCGGATATGCGCCAAAATATCCTTCTGGTTGAGGTCGCAATGCGCCGTGACCTTCAGCCCAGCCGCCCGCGCCTTGGCGAAATGGGCGGCGAACTTGATCGGCGGATGATCCTTCTCATCCGAATCCAGCCCGACCGCGACCAGCTGATCGCGAAACGGCAGGGCCGCGTCGAGCGCCGCCATGGCCGATTCCGCCGACAGATCGCGCACGAAGCAGAGGATGAGCTGCGACCCGATGCCCAGTTGCGCCGCAGCCGCCGCCCGCGCGCTGGTAATACCGCCGATCACCGCCGCCATCGGCACACCGCGTTTCAGATGCTCCTGCGGGTCGAAGAACATCTCGGCATAAAGGATATTCTGTGACGCGGCCTTCGCCAGATAGGCATAGGCCAGATCGTGAAAATCCTTCTCCGTGCGCAACACCTTCATGCCGTCATAATAGATGGCCAGAAAGCTCGGCAGGTCATGGTAGATATAGCTGGCCTTCATCGCGGCGACATCGGCAAAGGGCAGGTCCAGCCCGTTACGCTGTGCCAGCGCGAACTTCATCTCCGCTTCCAGCGTACCTTCCAGATGGACATGATATTCCGCCTTGGGCAGCGCGGCGATGAAGCGGGCCATGTCGGCGGCATCGCCCGCCTGCTGGGCCACCGCGCTCCACGCCGGAAGGGAGGGCGCCATCGCGGCGAGCGATGCGCCCACTACGCCACGAACCAGGCCGCGTCTGCTCAACATCATCACCAATCCCCTGAAAACCCGTCTGTCTATCCGGGGATCGGGCGGCGCATGTCCATCATGATATAGTCCACGCCCCGTATCAAAAAATGGAGCGGGAGGGGATGCGGCTCAGCGCGCGGTTATGCGCGCGATTTCCTTGGCCACCATATCCTCGACCAATGCAGGCAGGCGGGCGTCGAGCCATTCCTTGAGCATGGGTTTCAGCATCGATCGAACCAACCCGTCGAGCGTATTATCCGCGCCTTCGGGGGCGGCGACCAGCATGGAAGAGAGAGCGGAGAGCGAATGACGCGCCGCGACTTCGCTTTCGACCGACAGGATCGATTCGTCCGCTGCGACGACAGGCTTGGCCACCGGCGTCGCCTTGGCAGCAGCTTTGGGAGCGGGCATCACATCCTCCACCACGACCTCATCGGTCAGTTCCAGCACTTCGTCGACCAGAGGGACGAAGGGTGCAGGCGCCGGTTCGCCCGGTTCGATCAGGGACTTGGGCGCGGGATCAGCCCGGCCGCGGCGGGGCGCAGCCTGCACCGCCTCCTCGCCTTCCTCGGCGATGATCCGCTTGATGGACGAGAGTATCTCTTCCATCGAGGGTTCCTTTGTCATGTCGCCCATGCCGTCCCCTGACTATCGGCCCCGCAATTGCAGCCGCTTATGGCTGTTGTGCCGTTTCGGGACTCACATTGGCGTTTTGTGGCAGCGTGTCAACGGTGCGCGTGGCAACCGGCAAGGGCGCTGCACCATAGTCCCAGTCGAACCATTTGCCCTTCACCCGGTCATAATTGACCATCGGATCGTAAAGCGTGCCACTGGCCAGCCCCAGATCGTCGGCTTCGGCACGGCCCATGGCGGCGAGCAGACTGAACCCGGCGACATAGGCATTACGCCGTGCCGACACCAGCTGAACGCGGGCGTTAAGCGACTCCTGCTCGGCATTGAGGATGTCGAGGATAGTGCGGGTGCCGACCGAATTTTCGGCCCGGACGCCTTCCAGTGACAGGCTGGCCGCCTCGACTGCTTTCTCGTTGGACTCGATCGCCTTGAGCGAGGCCTGCCAGCTGGCATAGGCGGCGCGCGCCTGGGCGATGACCCCGCGTTCGACCTGGATCTCCTGCTCGATCGCCTGCGATTCCTGTGCCTGGCGCTGGCGCACCTGCGCGGCGGGGCGACCACCCTGATAGAGGGGGATGCTCAGCTGAACGCCGGCCTGCGCCTGTTTATTGATCTGCGATCCGCCCCCGGCCGTGCCATTGTCGAGCGTATTGAGATAATTGGTATAGCCCGCCTGGGTAAAGCCGGAGATGGCAGGCAGATTGGCCGACTTGGCCACCCGCACATCATAGCTAGCGGCCTCCCGCACTTTCTTGGCTGCCGCAATGTCGGGATTGTCGACCAGCGCGACCTGCACCGCCAGATCGGGCGTGGCGGGCAGCCCCGGCAGAACCGGCGGCGGCTCCAGCATGTCGGGCGCTTCGCCAACCAGCGCGATATAATTTTCGCGGCTGGTGATCAGGTTCGACTGCACCGTCTGCAAATCGGCCTGCGCCAGCGCCAGCCGCGATTGCGACTGCGCCACGTCGGTGCGGGTCAGGTCACCCACCTCGAACCGGTCGTTGGTCGCCTGGAGATTGACCTCCAGCACCTTCACATTCGCCTGATTGAGAGAGACGATCGCGCTGTCGCGGATCACGTCCATATAGGCAGCGACAACCTGCGAAAAAATGCTGGCTTCGGTGCCGCGCAGATTGGCCTGCCCCGCCTCGACCCGGACCTTGGCGGCCTTTACGCCATTGCGGACGGCCCCGCCCGAATAGATCGGCACGCTCAACTGCGCCTGCGCGTTCACAGTGCGCTGGGGCGACGTAAAGCTGATGGTGGGCTTGAGGATGCTCTCCGAAAAGCTGGCGCTCACATCCGCCGCAGGACGCCCGCCCGCCTTCTGGATCGGCACATTTTCATCGGTCGCCCGCTGCCCTGCGCGCGCGCCGGTCAGCGTCGGGTTGGACGCATAGGCCTTCGCCAGCGCGCCTTGCAGCGTTTCGGCCATGGCCGGACCGGCCAGGCAAGAGGATAGCAACAGCAAGGCTGTAGCGGTGGTCCGCCGGAAATTAGGTCGCTTTGCTGTCATGATCCCCGTCTCAAAAAACGAATCGCTCCGGCGCGGCAAAGCCCGGCAGCACCACCATCTCTATATCCGCAACGCTGGACAGGCCCAGCACGCCCGCGACGACCCGGCCACTGGCCAGCCGCGTGACGCCGCGCTCGACCACGCCGGTTACGACCCGCGCCCCGTCGACAAGCTGCCCAACGAGCGTGGCAGGCACTTCCGCCACCGCGCCGTCGATGAACAAAAGATCATAGGGCGCACCAGCGGCCGCCCCGGCGTTCAGCGGCCCGCGCACCACGGTTGCGCCCGCAATGTCCGGCCCGCCCTCTTCCTCGACCGCCGTCACCTGCGCGCCCAGCGCGGTCAGCAGCGCAGCGCTATAACCGGTTGCCGCGCCGATCAGCAGCACCTTGTCACCCGGCGCAACCTTCGCCTCGGTCAGCAGGCGACCGACCACCAATGGCGGGTTGAGCGCACGCCCCCCGCTCAGCGGGATCGGGCGATCGATATAGGTCATGGCGCGGCGTTCGGCCGGGACATAATCCTCACGCGGCACGCTGGCCATCGCGGCGATCACGCGCGGATCATCCACGTCGCTGGTACGCAACTGGCTTTCGACCATGGCGGTCCGCATCGAAGAAAAATTCTGCTCGGTCACGATCATTCTCGCTTGGTCGACTGGACTTGGCACAACTGTATTGGCAATGCAATACAGCAAGGGGATCAACGGACCTCTAAATCAGCGCGCAGGCCACGCCAAGCGGCTTTGCATGGCAGGCGACCAGAATCTTGACACCGCCGCCCGATCCGCCGCTTGACTTTGCAACCAAAGCCGCACATTTGCGGCGTCCACCGCGACGGAAGGCCCGATGGCGGAGTGGTTACGCAGAGGACTGCAAATCCTTGCACGCCGGTTCGATTCCGGCTCGGGCCTCCAAAATCCTGTTTGGCGACGTCTGCCAACAGTTGGGAAATCCCTGATTGCCGGTAGTTCTTCGGCATTCTCTGATTGTCAGTGGATGCCCTTGTTTGCCTGCAATTGCGGATGATGGGGCCTAATTTGGGGGCCTCGAAAGGCCCCAGCAGAATCGAGGCCCCCAATGGCGCTAACCGATACCGCTATCCGCAATGCCAAGCCCGCAGACAAGCCTTGCAAGGTTACTGACTCCCAGGGCTTGCATTTGCTCGTCAATCCAAGAGGCTGCAAGCTGTGGCGACTCAATTACCGCATCGACGGCATGGCGCGCAAACTGTCGCTAGTGGATTGATTTTGACATTTGCATCCCCTGGCGGCTGGGATGGGTCTGCAAATGTCAAAATCGGACCACTAGGGGCGGATCATCTGCGGTTTTTGAAGCGCCAGCTGTCATTGCCGGTCTCGACGATGGCGCAATGATGGGTGACGCGGTCGAGGAGCGCGGTGGTCATCGCGGGATCGACGTGGAGGACGCGCTTGCCCTTGCCGAAAACCCCGAAATTTGCACCATCAGCTCCTCGTCTTCGGCACGACCGTCCGATCAGTTGACGAGCGAAGCCATGTCCAGTTGCAGCGCGTCAGCCAGAGATATGCGCTCATAGGCTTTGAACAGCCGCGTCCGCAGAAGGGTCCTCGTTCCATCCTCATTATGATCTTCCAGCAATTTGTCGTTGCCGGCGCCCCCGATCAACGTCGTAAGCAGTACCACGCCCTGGTCGCGCGTGTAGGGCTGATGAACCTCCGTCGTGGTTTCATACGCCAAATCCCCCTTGTTGAATGCCAGTTCATCGTAGAACCACTGGCCTTCGAGAGTATAGGCTGTCGCAGTGCAATAATGACCATGGACAGGTGTTCTGGTCGATGGAGGCATCTTGAAGTTCAGGATGACGATGTTGTTGCCTTCGTCAACGTGCAGAACACGGAAGTAGCTGTTGGGGATCAAACCATAAGGTATCCAGTCAATATCTTCAGAAGCAATGGAACGAATCTGGTCATGGGCAATGGAAGAATCCATTTGAACAGTCGTCATGGCAATGTCCTTTAGAAAGAGTAGCCGAGGCTGAGGCCGTAGGTTCGCGGCGCGGCTGCAGTGCCAGCGATGCCAAATGCGGATGAGGGTACTTCGTCATAATAACGGGCTTTGGTAATGTTGTCGGCGTACAGCCTGACGTCGAGCCCCTTACCAACCTGCGACACGGTAATGCTGGCAGACATCAGATTATAGGCTTGCTGGCGACTGAGCTTCAGCGGCCCACCTGCGCCTGCCGAGAAATCATAGCCTGTGGTATAGCGGTTGTTGAGGATGAAGGACCCCTTCCACGCCGCCCCGATCGGGAAATCATACTGAATCGATCCGAACACCGAAAGATCAGGCGCACGCGGCAAGGATGTTCCCGACAAGTTCGCAACGCCATTCGCGAAACCGGGCGCGCCCGTCGGGGCTGGGCAACCCGCGTAACCGGGCGACGGCTGCGCACGGGGACAGAAGATCGCGGCGGCAGGGAAAGTGCGGAAAGTCGCGCTCTCCATCAACCCGCCGCCACTTAGCGTAAGACCTTGAACTATGCGGAATTCACCGTTCAGTTCCAGCCCGTATACACGAGCGCTCGCCGCATTTTCGGCGCGCACACCCCCGGTGGCGGCGTCGACGAAGCTGACCTGTATATTCTTGTAATTATAATAGAAACCAGCAGCGGAGACATGAATGCGATTATCCCAGCCGTTCGCCTTTATGCCCGCTTCGAAACTTTCCAGCGTCTCGGGTTTCAATTCGACCAATGGCATGAAGGCCGGCGTATTGAACCCACCGCTCTTTGCGCCCTTGCTGTAGCTGACATATACGGTGGAACGCGGTGTTTCATGCGACAGGACGATGCGCGGTGTGAAATTGCGATAGATTCCCTGCTGCTCCACCAGCGGAACGGCGCCCAGCGCCGGCGTGGCTGCCGCATTGTTGACGGCGCGCAATCTCTTGCGGTCGATATTATACCGACCGCCAAGGATTAGCTTCAGGCTGTCGGTGAATTGCACATAGCCTTCGGCATAAGGGGAGATCGACGCCAGCTTCACCTTTGACGTGCCGCCCGCGCCCTGAAGGGGGCCGAATGCGGCACCAAAGACCTGGATCAGCAAGGAGTCATCGTCGATTTCGCCGCTCAACCCGGCAAGGAAGTTGAACGGGCCGTCGAAGTGGGTGCGAACATATGTATCATGCGTGAAGGTGGTGCCGAATTCTTCCGCCCGGCTGTTGAACAGATCGCCATTTGCAAAGTCCTGATCCACAAAGACCTTGTAATGAAAATCGCGCACGCCACTGACGCTGACGACGTCGAATTTATCGCCGGTATAGGCAATATTGAGCGTAGCGGCGGCATAGCGAATTTTAGTGTTCCGCGTCTTAGTCTGGCTGACCTCATAAAAATTTCCAGCGGGCGAAGGCACTGTCCCGAATACGGCGCAGGCAAAACAAAGCGGCGACGCGACCAGCAATCGCCGCGCGATCGGATCCCGGCTTTGCTCGTGATATTCACCGGACAGCACGATCGACCAGTCGCTCGACGGGGTCCACTTCAGCTTGACCCGTCCGGTGCCCTGGTCATAGCCGCTCAGCCGGTCGCCATTCGCCACATTGGTGGTGTAACCGCCCAGATGCGAGAAGCGCCCCGCCACGCGCAACGCAAGTTTCTCGTCAAGGGGTGCATTGAGGACAGCCTCCGCTTCGCGGCGGTTGTAATTGCCGATGGTCGCCCGCATTTTGCCCTCGAACGCGTCGACCGGGTCGTTCGTATTGATCAAGATGACGCCGCCGGTCGCATTGCGTCCATAGAGCGAACCCTGCGGACCGTTCAGCACTTCGATGCTGCGCATGTCGAGAACATCAACGGACGCGCCCACCTGCCGTTGGAGGTAGACGCCATCGACATAAGTCCCGATGCTCGATTCAAGCCCTGCATAGGCTGAATTGGTCCCGATGCCACGGATATACACCTGCGCCGAGCCACCGCTATTGTCGTAGACCACAGAAGGCATGCGAATCTGCGCATCACGGACGGAGCGCACACCGAGCGCTTCGAGCGTGCTTCCCGCCAGGCTGGTCGCCGACAAGGGCGCCCTGTCGAGGGCGCCACGAATTTTCGACGCCGTTACGACGATGTCGGTGGGTTCGTCACGACCCGTGGAGGATGTAGCATCAACTGGTGCTGCCGCGGTTTGCGCCTGCGCCTGGGCGCCGAGCCCCGTTCCGGCAAGCAGCACCATCATCATCACTAATCTGCGTTTAGCCATCATCTCTCTCCCACTCGCGGACAATCATCGTTGCCCCGCTTTAGCCGGTAGGTATATGTGGGGTAGGTTGACCGACCTAGGGTCAAAAAAGGTGCCGATACGGCCAAAAAAAGAGCTTGATCGGCCAGCGCCCCGCAACTGAGGCTGTGCAGGCGAACTGAAGCGAGGATGAGATGGACAAGCCTACTAAGCTCAGAGGGCATCTTCTATATCTGGCGGAAATCGGCGGCGACCCTGAAAAAATTCTTGAAGGATCGGGAGTGTCGCTGCGTTCGGTCATGGAACTTCAGCCGATCGACAATGCCAAGATGTCCGAATTGTTCGAATTGCTCGATGCACGCACGCCGGTCGATTTTTCTATCCGTTGCGGTTTGGCCACCAAATTTCAGTATATGGGCATATTGGGCTATCGACTGATCAACTCAGACACAGTGCGCGACGTGATCGAGACATGGACGCGCTATTCGGTGGTGATCGGCTACCCGTTGGTCAGCGATCTTGTGATCGGCCCGGACAGTTGGCAATTTCGCTTTTCACCTCGCTATCCTCTTGGCGAGCGTGCATTTCGGCTCTGCATGGAGACGACCCTGGCAGGTGTCGCGCCAGCGCTCAGGTCCTTGAGCGGACATTCGCTGCAGGTTCTTGAATATGGATTTCCCTTCCCAGAACCTGCCGAAAGCGATCATTTTCGGCTGCTTGGCGACATACCGATCCGCTTCGATCAGGCGGCGGGCTTTATCTGCGGTCACCTCGATGATCTGCCAAAACGCATCGTGGCCGTCGATAACGAAGCGCGCGCGATCACGGAGGATTATTGTCAGAGTTGGCTTTCCGCAAAAGCGGGTGAAAATGACATCGTCGACCGGCTCAAGGCCCTGCTTGGGCAGCGGCTGAGCGACCTGCCGTCAGCGGCCCTGGCCGCTCGCCAACTCGGATGCAGCGAACGCACGCTGCATCGCCGGCTCGCTGCTGCGAATTTCAATTATCAGCGGCTGATCGACCTGTACCGCCGGGACAGGGCCATACAGATGCTTGGTCAGGCCGTCGAAATGAAGGTGATCGCCTATCGCCTTGGTTATCAGAATGCGGGCAGCTTCCGCAGAGCTTTCCGGCATTGGACCGGCGTGTCGCCAAGCCAGTGGAGAAAAGCTGAACACACGCCAGTCGATAGCAATATTGCCTCGTCCGGCCGTTTGGAACAGGGCGCTATTGCGCACTTGTTAAGTTATTCAGAGTGATGAAGAATATGCGTTCTGCATGAAATCAAAAATGCTCAAAGCTTTCGATATACGCTGACGGAAATTGAATCGTCTCCCCGACGGAGGCAGTCGTGCGATCCCTTGATATCGGAAATTGCGGGTTGGGATTGCGCTGCGGACATTCTCTGTTCCGTCGCTGGTTTCCCGCTCTCGACTTATGCGCGCCGCTGCGGTTAAAGCAGCGGCATGATGAAGCTGTTTATCGGGAATAAAGCCTATTCGAGCTGGTCGCTGCGCGGCTGGCTGGCGTGCAAGCTGTCCGGCCTGCCCTTTGAAGAGGCGGTCGTCCCTCTTTATGACGAGGCGTGGGAAAAGCGGCGCGAGGGCGACGAGTTTGCGCCCTCGTCCGGCAAGGTGCCGATCTTGTGGGATGGCGACGATATTGTCGTGTGGGACAGCCTGGCCATAGTCGAATATCTCAACGAAAAGACCGGGAATGAGAAATTCTGGCCAGCCGATCCCGCCGCGCGCGCCATGGCCCGGTCGATGGCGGCGGAAATGCACTCCAGCTTCGCCGCGCTACGCCGCGAGCATAGCATGAATATCCGCCAGATTTACGATGCGGTGCCACCGTCCGAAGCGGTCAAGCAGGATCTGGCGCGGCTGATGCAACTATGGGCGCAGGCCCGCGCCCGCCATGGCGGGGATGGCGATTTCCTGTTCGGCCCGTTCGGCGCCGCCGACGTGATGTTCGCGCCGGTGGTCACGCGCCTCATCACCTATCAATTGCCCGTGGCCCGCTTTGCCGAAGCCTATATGCACGCCATCATCGCGCACCCGTGGATGCAGGAATGGATCGGCGGCGCGCAGGCCGAAGATTGGGTGATCGACCGGTTCGAAGTGCCACCGCAGGCGGTGTGATTAAAAAAGGGCCGGGAAGCAAGCGCTCCCCGGCCCTAATGCATTCTCACGCCGCAGCGTGGATCAGCCGACAATTTCTTCCGGCTTGAAGAAGAAAGCGATTTCGGTCGCGGCATTTTCTTCGCTGTCCGAACCATGGACCGAATTGGCTTCGATCGATTCGGCCAGTTCCTTGCGGATCGTGCCGGCGTCGGCATTGGCGGGGTTGGTCGCGCCCATGATGTCGCGGTTGCGCTGCACGGCATTTTCGCCTTCCAGCACCTGGACGACAACGGGGCCGGAAATCATGAAGGCGACGAGGTCAGCGAAGAAGGGGCGTTCCTTGTGGACGCCATAAAAGCCTTCGGCCTGTTCGCGGCTCATGCGGATGCGCTTGGATGCGACGACACGCAGACCGGCTTCCTCCAGCATCTTGGTGACAGCGCCGGTCAGGTTGCGACGGGTCGCGTCGGGCTTGATGATCGAAAAAGTGCGCGTGACGGCCATGGCCCTCGATACTCCGAATGGTTGGAAATGCTGGGCGCGCCTTTAGACGGGGCAGGGCCGGGCCGCAAGGGGCTTAACCCTGGCCCCTTCTATGCCATTTGCAGCCACTTGCGGCCGTCTTGCTTGAAGTAGCGGGATTCGATCCCGTCCCGCTTGGCCAATGCCCGCCAACTCGCCCGCGCCGCCTCAATCGTGCTATCGTCGAAGAAGTGGAATACCCGATCGAAATCCAGCGCCTCTTCGCGCCACAGCCCATCGGCCAGCGCGACATGGCGCGCGCCATTGGCCGCATCGCAGGACGCACCCAGCAGGATCGGCTGATGCCCCTCCCCCGCCTCGCCCGCGCGGCCATGGGCCAGGAAGCTGTCGGGCGGACCATTCCACAGCCCGGCGGAAATCCGCTCCAGCCGGTCCGGTTGTTCCGCCACCACCAGCAGGCGCGCGCCCATCGCCAGGATGCGCGCCGCAATGGCGGGCAGCACCTGATCGACGGGATCGCGGCTCAGCTGATAGAAATCGACCTGCATGGCCTTAAAATCCTAATCCCGTTCGCCCTGAGCTTGTCGAAGGGTCGTTCTTCTTTGCGCAGAAGGACGAGGCTTCGACAGGCTCAGCCCGAACGGGCGTGGGGGCATCTTACTGCTCGAACTTGTCCGCAACAAACTGGTCTAGCAGGCGCACGCCATAGCCGGTCGCGCCCTTGTCGAAGGTTGCGCCCGGCTTGTCTGCCCATACCATCCCGGCAATGTCGAGATGCGCCCATTTTACGCCATCGTCGATGAAGCGCTTGATGAACTGGGCGGCAGTGATCGACCCGGCGTAACGGCCGCCGATATTCTTCATATCGGCGATCGGGCTGTCGATCAGCTTGTTGTAAGCGTCTGACAGGGGGAAGCGCCACAGCGGCTCACCGGTCGCCTTGCCCGCCGCGGTCAGATCGTCCGACAGGCCATCGTCGTTGGAGAATAGCCCGGCATATTGATCGCCCAGCGAGACCAGGATCGCGCCGGTCAACGTCGCCAGATCCACCACGGTGTCGGGCGTGTAGGTTTTTTGCGCCCAGGTCAGCGCATCGCACAGCACCAGTCGCCCTTCGGCGTCGGTGTTGATCACCTCGATCGTCTGGCCGGACATGGATGTCACAATGTCGCCGGGGCGTTGGGCGTTGCCATCGGGCATATTCTCGACCAGCCCGCAAATGCCCACCACATGCGCCTTGGCCTTGCGCCCCGCCAGCGCCTTGATCGCGCCTGCGACCGCGCCTGCGCCGCCCATGTCCCACTTCATGTCCTCCATGCCGGCGGCGGGCTTGATCGAAATGCCGCCGGTGTCGAAGGTCACACCCTTGCCGACGAACACGAGCGGCTTTTCGGTCTTGCCATCCGTGCCGTCCCATTCCAGCGCCAGCATCCGCGCGTCGCGCACCGAACCCTGCGCCACGCCCAGCAGCGCGCCCATGCCCAGCTTCTCCATCGCCGGACGATCCAGCACCGTGATCTTGACGCCGAGGTCCGCCAGATGCTGGCAGCGCGCCACGAAGCTTTCGGGGTAGATGATGTTGGCGGGTTCCGACACGAGTTCGCGGGTCAGGGCAACGCCCGCCGCGACAGCCGCATGCCGGTCCCATGCCGCGCCAGCGTCCGCCGACACGATCGTTACCGTCGCCAGCGTCGGCTTGGCCTTTTCGGGCTGCCGGGTGCGATAGGTGTCGATCCGCCAGCCGCGCAGCAATGCGCCGAGCGCCAGCCGCGCCGCGCCCTCGCCGCTCGCGCCGCCGACAAATTCGACCGCCGCATGGGTCGCGCCGCTGGTCAGCAACCGCGCGGTCAGCGCGCCACCGGCCCGCTCCAGATCCGCGTCGTTGCCCGTGCCGGTACCCAGCAGGACGATGCGCAGCACCTTGCCGCCCTCATCCGCGAAGCTCTCGAACGTCGCGCCCGCTTCGCCTGTAAAGCGCGCCGCCGCAGCGCCCGCCACCAGCGTCGCGGATGCGGCAACCGGCAGGCTGTCGGGCGCACCCTTGGGCAGCGCCAGGACCAGAGTGTCGGCATCGGGACGGGTCGGGCTGATCGCGATATCCATCAAGGGACCTTTTCTTGTTCGGGCTTTGGGACGTAATCCTTGCCAAATAGTGCGGCTTGTCCCGTCTGGCAAAGGCGTTCGACCGATTTTGCCGGAAAAGAGCGTAGCGCAGCGATTGCGGCGCGCGCCAAGCAGTGCGATAGGCAGGCGCTGATACCGCCCCTTCATGAGGCCTGACCTTTTGGCTATCTCCCCTATGTCCCTGTCTTTGCGTCCTGCCCTGCTGATCGGCTGCGCTTTGTCGTGCCTGTCGGTCACCGCCCCGGCCAAGGCACAGCAACTCAATGAACCACAGGTGCCGATCAGCGCGCCAGACGCCCCCATTCCGGCGAGCGATGACCAGATCGGCTTTTCCGCCGACGCCCTGCAATATGACAGCAATAGCGAAATCGTCACCGCCAGCGGCGCGGTTCAGTTGCTGCGCGATGGCAATCGCCTGCGCGCCGACAAGGTCGTGTGGAACCGCACCAGTGGCAAGGTGGAGGCGATCGGCAATGTCTCGGTCACCGATCCCGACGGCAATATCGCCTATGGCGACCGGTTCGACGTCACCGATACGCTCAAGGACGGCGTGGTCGACAATATGCTGCTGGTCCTCCAGTCAGGCGGTCGGTTGGCAGCAGCGACCGGCACCCGCACCAACGGCATCTATACGCTCAACCGCGCCGCCTATACCGGCTGCGCGGTGGAAGATAGCGACGGCTGCCCCAAGGAACCCACCTGGCAGATCAACGCGGTCAAGGTCGTCTATGACCCGACGCGCGAGCGGGTCACCTACACCAACGCCAATATCGAATTGTTCGGCCTGCCGCTCATCCCGCTGCCCGGCCTGTCCCATCCGGTGGGTGAAGGCGGCGGCAGCGGCCTGATGGTGCCCAATCTGCGCTATGACCGGAATAACGGCTTTGAAGTGGCGCTGCCCTATTATTTCAAGCTGGCGCCCAATCGCGACCTGACGGTCACGCCGCACGTCTATAGCAACAGCCTGCCCATGCTGGAGGCGGGCTTCCGCCATCTCTATGATCGCGGCGCATACCAGATCACCGGCTATGCCACCTATGGCAGCCGCGTCGCCACCGGCGACAGCAGCGGCACCACGCCTGCCGCATCCGAAAAGGATCCGCGCTTCTATCTCGACGCCAGCGGCGGGTTGCAGCTGACGCCGGAGTGGAGCGTCGATGGATCGATCCGCTTCGCGAGCGACCGCACCTTCCTGCGCCGCTACGATATCAGCCGCGATGACCGGCTGCGCTCGACCCTCGGCGCGCAGCGAATCGGCCAGAACAGCTATTTCTCGCTACGCGGCTGGGCGGTGCAGACGCTGCGCGCGGGCGATTCGCAGGGGCAGACGCCGATCGCACTGCCGGTCATCGACTATCGGCTGCGATTGAAAGACCCGCTGCTGGGCGGCGTCCTGCAATTGCAGGCCAATACGCTGGCGATCACCCGCACCCATGGCCAGGATACGCAGCGCGCCTTTGCCGGGGCTGAATGGAATCTGCGCACGCTGACCGGCATGGGACAGGAAGTGACCTTCACCGGCTATCTGCGCGGCGATGCCTATCACAGCAGCGACAATGCGCTAACGACGACCGCCAGCTATGCGGGCGATCCGGGGTGGCAGGCGCGCGGCATCGCCGCCGCCGCAGTGGACATGCGCTGGCCCTTCATTGGCGAAGCCTTTGGCGGCGTGCAGCGGATCGCCCCGCGCGTCCAGATCGTCGCCGCGCCCAAACTCGCCAACCTGTCGCTCCCCAATGAGGATGCCCGCGCCGTCGATCTGGAGGACAGCAACCTCTTCGCGCTCAACCGCTTTGCCGGCTATGACCGGTTCGAGGATTCGACGCGGATCACCTATGGCATCGAATATAGCCTGTCGCTGCCCGATTTCTCGCTCCAGACCATCGTGGGGCAAAGCTATCGCCTGAACAGCCGCACCAGCATATTGCCCGACGGCACCGGCCTGTCGGATCGCACGTCCGACATCGTTGGCCGCACGACGGTGCGCTACAAGGATTTCATCAGCTTCACCCACAGGTTCCGGCTGGACAAGGATCATTTGGCCGTTCGCCGCAATGAGCTGGACGCGACCGTGGGCAGCAAGAATACTTACGCCATGGTCGGCTATCTGCGGCTCAACCGCGATGCACTGGCGGCGCTGGAGGATTTGCAGGACCGGGAAGAATTGCGTCTTGGCGGGCGCATCCAGTTCGCGCGCTTCTGGTCGGTGTTCGGCTCCACTGTGATCGACCTGACCGATGGGAAGGAAGATCCGCTCAGCATTGCCGACGGTTATGAACCGGTCCGCCATCGCCTGGGCATCGCCTATGAGGATGATTGTCTGACGCTCGGCCTCACCTGGCGGCGCGACTATCAGGCCAATGGCGACGCGCGAAAGGGCAATGCTTTCCAGCTTCGGCTAGCTTTCCGCAATATTGGCATATAAGGATCACCCTTCCCGCTACCCTGTCAGGGCTGGTTCAGGCGGACTGGCGCATTCGTGCCGGACCGTATTGGAGATATTTGCCGACGATGCTGCCTGTCGTTTCCACGCCCACCCGCATGTTTCCGGCCGTTCGTTCGGCCCTGCGCACCCTGTTCCTGTCCTCAGCGCTGCTTGGCGTCGGGGTGCAGGGCGTTCCCGCGCAAACGGTCGATGATGGCGGCGCCGTCGCCAGCCAGCAGCTCAACCTGCCCAAGGATGTCACCGTCTTTGGCAAGAGCGACCCCAATGTCCGCAAGGCAACCGCGATCGTCAACGGTCGCATCATCACCGGCACCGACATCGACCAGCGCCTTGCGCTGATCATCACCGCCAATGGCGGCAAGGTGGAAGCGGAAGAAAAAGAGCGCCTGCGGGTGCAGGTGCTGCGCAACCTGATCGACGAAACGCTCCAGATTCAGGAAGCCGCCGCCAACGACATCAAGGTCGATCCGGCTGAAATCCAGCAAAGCTATGAGCGGGTTGCGGCCAATTTCCGCCAGTCGCCAACCCAGTTCGACGCCTATCTGCGCAGCCAGGGCAGCTCGGCCGCCAGCATCAAGCGCCAGATCGAGGGCGAACTCGCCTGGAGCCGCCTGCAACGGCGCAACATCCAGCCTTTCGTCAACGTGTCCGAGGACGAGGTGAAGTCGGTGGTCGACCGGCTGAATGCCGCCAAGGGCAGCGACGAATTCCGCATCGGCGAAATCTATCTGTCGGCGACCCCGGAAAATCGCGAACAGATTCTCGCCAACGCGCGCAACATCATTCAGCAGATCCAGCAGGGCGGCAGCTTTGCCGCCTATGCCCGGCAATTTTCCGAAGCATCGACCGCAGCGGTCGGTGGCGATCTGGGCTGGGTGCGCCCGGTCCAGCTGCCGCCTGAACTGGCCACCGCCGCCGCCGACATGCAGGTCGGCCAGATTGCCGGGCCGATCGAGGTCGCAGGCGGCGTGTCGCTGATCTATGTGATGGACAAGCGCAAGGTGCTGACCGCTGATCCGCGCGATTCGCTGCTCAGCCTGAAACAGCTGTCGGTCCTGTTCCCGCAAGGCACGACCAAGGAGCAGGCCAGCGCCAAGGCCGCAGGTTTCGCCGCCGCGATCAAGGAGATCAAGGGCTGCGGACAGGCCAATGAGGTCGGTGCAAAGATCGGCGCGGACGTGGTCGACAATGACAATGTGAAGCTGCGCGACCTGCCGCCCCAGTTGCAGGAAATCCTGCTCAACCTCCAGGTCGGCGAAGCCACGCCCCCCTTCGGCTCCATCACCGACGGCGTGCGCGTGTTGATCGTCTGTGGTCGTGATGATCCGGCGTCGGCCAATGCGCCCAATCCCGAACAGATTATGGCACAGCTGGAAGAAGAACGGGTCAACAAGCGTGCGCGCATCTATCTGCGCGATCTGCGTCGTGATGCGATCATCGAATATAACTGACGCCGCGCCCCCGCTCGGCCAGCCGCCGCTGCCCTTTGCGGTCTCGCTTGGCGATCCCGCCGGGATCGGGCCGGAGATCGTCGCCAAAAGCTGGGTGATGCGCGACGCGCGCGGCCTGCCGCCCTTCTTTGCGGTTGGCGATGTTGCGGCCCTGCGCGCGGTCTGGCTCGGCCCGATCGCGATGATCAGCGCGCCGGGGGAGGCCGCGGCCGCCTTCGGCTCGGCCCTGCCCTGCCTTCAGGTCGGACAGGCGGGCGAGATCATTCCCGGCACCCCCAGCGTCGATGGTGCGCGCACCGCGTTTGAATCGCTCGAAGCCTCGGTCGGCCTCGCCCGGTCGGGATCGGCGGCGGGCATCGTCACTGCGCCGGTGGGCAAGGAACAGCTGTATGGCGTGGGCTTTACCCATCCGGGCCAGACCGAATTTGTCGCCGAACGCTGCGGCGTGTCGGCCCACAATGCGGTAATGATGCTGGCCGGACCATCGCTCAAGGTCGTGCCGGTCACGATCCATATTCCATTGAGCGAAGTGCCGTCCGCGCTGACCATCGACCTGATCCGCGCCCGCGCGATCACCACGGCCAAGGGACTGCAAAAGAATTTCGGCATTGCCCGCCCCCGCCTGGCCGTCGCTGGGCTGAACCCCCATGCGGGCGAAGGCGGCGCGCTGGGGCATGAGGAAATCGACATCATCCGCCCGGCGGTCGAATCGCTGCGCGACGAAGGTTATGACATAGTCGGGCCGCTGGCCGCCGACGGCATGTTCCATGCCCGCGCCCGCGAAGCCTATGATGCGGCGCTGTGCATGTATCATGATCAGGCGCTGATCCCGATCAAGACGCTGAATTTCGACGATGGCGTCAACATCACGCTGGGCCTGCCGATCATCCGCACATCGCCCGACCATGGCACCGCCTTTGGCATTGCAGGCACCGACAGCGCCAATCCCGGCGCGATGATCGCCGCGCTGCGCATGGCCGCCGACGCCGCCCGCGCGCGTGCCGCCTATGTCTGCTGAAGCCAAGGTGAAGCTCCCGCCGCTGCGGGAGGTGATCGCCACGCACGGGCTTCAGGCCAGCAAGGCGCTGGGGCAGAATTTCCTGCTCGACGAACAATTGCTCGACCGGATCGCCGCTGTTCCCGGCACGATCGACGGCCAGCCCGCGTTCGAGGTCGGTCCCGGTCCCGGCGGCCTGACCCGCGCCATACTGCGCGCGGGGGCCAGGCTGGTCGCGGTCGAGCGTGACCGGCGCTGCCTGCCTGCCCTTGCGGAACTGGACGCCGCCTTTCCAGGCCAGCTGCGCATCCTGTCGGGCGACGCGATGGAAATCGACGCCCGCGCCGAAGCGGGCGATGGCGCGCATATCATCGCCAACCTGCCCTATAATGTCGGCACCGCGCTGCTGATCGGCTGGCTGTCCGCCCCATGGGAGCCGCTGCCCTGGTGGTCAACCCTGACGCTGATGTTCCAGATGGAAGTCGCCGAACGCATCGTCGCCCAGCCCGGCACCGACCATTATGGCCGCCTCGCCATCCTGTCCCAATGGCGCAGCGACGCGCGCATCGCGATGAAAGTCCACCGCAGCGCCTTCACACCGCCGCCCAAGGTCATGTCCGCCGTCGTCCACCTGACGCCCAAGGCCGCGCCGGACGGTGTGCAACTCAAACATCTCGAACGCCTGACCGCCGCCGCCTTCGGCCAGCGCCGCAAGATGCTGCGCCAAAGTTTGAAAGGCCTGCCCGGCGCGCTCGATGCACTGGCCGAAATCGGCATCGACCCACAACGCCGCGCCGAAACGGTCAGCGTCGAGGAGTTTGTTGCAGTGGCAAGGGTGCTGGGGCGGTAGGCTTGCACGGCGCCTAGGCGCTATGATTTTACCTTCATCCGTTCGTTTCGAGCGAAGTCGAGAAACGTCGCGCACTGGTTTCTCGACGTAGTTTATCCTGAGCGCCAGCCGCAGGCGGGCAGTCGAAGGGCTCGAAACGAACGGAGGTAGAGGATTCGCCCTAAAATCACCACACTCCAGGCGCGCGGGACGACCGCTGTCCTACACGCCGCCAGCCATGTTATACCAAGGTGCAATGATCACGACCCATTAGGCTCCTCCCCGCCGGGGAGGGGAGATGAGTCACAATCACAGCACTGTGGTATTACATTGTGCGCGCAGGCTCTTTCTCACTGTCGATACCCAAAACGGCCCGCATAATAATCTATCGCAACCCGATAACAAAATGTCGCATTTGCCGGGAAATATGCGAAGTTAAGCGCCGCAAATCCTATTTTACGGCGTCTCGGTCGGCACCGTCTTGGGCGCGGTCGGGACGGCATCCTTGGCGGTCAGCGCCACGGCGGGCGGTCCTTTCTGGATCGCGGCGGCGAGTTTGCCAACGGGCGCGCAGTCGGCCTTGCACAAGCTCTGCGCCTTGGCCAGCACCTCCTTGGCCTTGGCCAAAGCGCCCTTCTCTACCATTGCCTCGCCCTGCCCCGCCAGCGCGGTCACGTCGGTCGGGTCGAGCAGCAACGCCTCCTTGTAAAGCCGGATCGCCTTGCCTTGCAGCCCCTGTGCGCGGGCGACCTCAGCCAGATCGACATAGGCAGCCCGGTTGCGCGGATCGACCGCCAGCGCGCTTTCCAGCGCATCGGTCGCACCGTTCAGATTGCCCGCCGCAAAGGCCGCGGCACCGGCTTTCTGCCATTCGATCGACCGCGGCTCGATCTGTGCGTCGGGACGCTGGGTCAGGCCGACGCTGGACACGGTGGTCAGGACAGCGGCGAGCGCGATCGAAGCGGGGGTAAAACGCATGAGTGTCTCCAGCCATGTTTCAGGCATTGATGTGGCCCAACTGTCGCCATTTTGCGGGCGCTTGTCCATGGCCTGTTTCACGCCGCCGCTTTCACGCCGACCGGCGCAGCCGCGCAAAGAAGAAACCGTCCGTGCCATCATGGCCCGGCGTCAGCAACCAGCCAGCGCCATGGGCGCGGCCCAGCGGCATATCCAGCGCCTCTACCGTCCATCCGTCATGCCGGGTCAGAAAAGCATCCACCTGATCGCGTCCCTCCTGATCCGTCAGCGCGCAGGTAGCATAGACCAGCCCCCCGCCGGGGGCCAGCAAGGGCGCGGCAAAATCCAGAATCCGCGCCTGTTCCGCGACCAGCCGGTCCAGTCGCGCCTGCGTCAGCCGCCAGCGCGCCTCCGGGTTACGCCGCCATGTGCCGGTGCCTGAACAGGGCGCATCGACAAGCACGACATCGGCTTGGGCCTTCAGACTGTCCAACCCGCGCCCCTCATGCCCCTGATCGATCAGCAGCGTTTCGATGAAGGTCGCCCTCGCCCGCTCGGCCCGCGGGCTGAGCCGCGCCAGTCGCGCGCGGATCGTATCGGCGGCAATCAGCGTCCCCTGCCCCGCCATCGCGGCGGCCAGCGCCAGTGTCTTGCCCCCCGCCCCGGCGCATAAATCCACTACGGTCATACCGGGCGCGACGGCGCAGGCCAGCGCAATCATCTGGCTGCCACCATCCTGCACCTCGACCAGTCCCTGTTTCCAGGCTTCGGACTGCTCGACCGGGAAGCCTTCGGGCAGCCGCAGGCCATCGGGCAATCCCGCGATCGGCTGGGCGTCGGGCAGGTGCGGCGCGACGGCGGCAGCCGTGGCCTTCAGCCGATTGACCCGCAGATCGACTGGCGCGCGGCCCAGCAGGGCATCTTGTTCGACCGGCGCGGCCAGCAGCGGCACAAGCCAGGCTGGCACCGCCCCGGCGCTGGTGCCAACCTCGCCGGGTTCAATCGGCATAGGCGCATGGGTTGATCCGTCGAACAGCGTGGCCAGATCGGGCCGATCCTGCGCCAGCCCGATCATCGCCTCGCGCCCGGTATCGGGCCGCTCGCCCGCGCGGCGGATCGCGTCATAGACATGGTCACGCACCGCCCGCCTGTCCCGCGACCCAGCATAGCGCCGCTCCTTGAAATAGCGCGCGATCAACGTGTCGGCGGCAGGCCCACCGTCCCGCGCCGACGCGATGATCGCGTCGAGCAACTCGATCGCAGCCTGAAGGCGCGCGGCGGGGGTCATAACAAAATAAGCCCCTCCCCTTCAGGGGAGGGGTTGGGGGTGGGGGCGTGCGACAGGCGCAGCGCCGGGATGAAGTCCCCCACCCCAACCCCTCCCCTGAAGGGGAGGGGCTTTTCTCGTGACTCAGCGCGTCGGATAATTGGGGGCTTCCCGCGTGATGGTGACGTCATGGACATGGCTTTCGGACAGCCCGGCATTGGTGATCTGCACGAAGCGGGCGCGCTCCTGCAGGTCCGGGATGGTGCGGCTGCCGGTATAGCCCATCGCCGCCTTCACCCCGCCGACCAGCTGGTGGATCACATCCTTGGCCGGGCCTTTGAACGGCACCTGACCCTCAATGCCTTCGGGAACCAGCTTCATCTGATCCTTGATGTCCGCCTGGAAATAGCGGTCGGCGCTACCCCGCGCCATCGCGCCGACACTGCCCATGCCGCGATAGCTTTTATAGGCGCGACCCTGATAGAGGAAGGTTTCGCCCGGCGCTTCGGCGGTCCCGGCCAGCAGCGATCCCACCATGACGCAACCAGCGCCCGCCGCCAGCGCCTTGGCCACGTCGCCCGATGTGCGCAGCCCGCCATCGGCGATCACCGGCACGCCGAGCTTGGCGGCGGCTTCGGCCGAATCCATGATCGCGGTCAGCTGCGGCACGCCCACGCCTGCCACCACGCGGGTGGTGCAGATCGATCCCGGCCCGATGCCGACCTTCACGCAATCTGCCCCCGCGCCGATCAGCGCGCGGGTCGCTTCGGCGGTGGCGACGTTGCCGGCAACGACCTGGACATGATTGGACAGACGCTTGACCGCTTCGACGGCGGCGGAAACCTGTTTGCTGTGGCCATGGGCGGTGTCGATGACAATCAGGTCGCATTCCGCGTCGATCAGCGCCTCGCTGCGCTCCAGCCCCTTGTCGCCCACCGTGGTCGCCGCCGCCACGCGCAGGCGGCCAGTGCCGTCCTTGGTCGCCTGCGGATAGGTGACCGCCTTTTCCATGTCCTTGACCGTGATCAGGCCGACGCAGCGATAGGCGTCGTCCACCACCAGCAGCTTTTCGATCCGGCGCTGGTGCAGCAGCCGCTTGGCTTCGTCCTGGCTGACGCCTGCGGGGACGACGGCCAGATTATCCTTCGTCATCAGTTCGCTGACCGGCTGGGCCGGATTTTCGGCAAAGCGGGTGTCGCGGTGGGTCAATATGCCAACCAGCTTGCCCGATTCTTCCACCACCGGAATGCCGCTGATCCGGTGCTTCTTCATCAGCATCTGCGCGTCGGCCAGCGTGGCGCTGGGCAGGATGGTGATGGGGTTGACGACCATGCCGCTCTCGAACCGCTTGACCGCGCGCACCGCGTCGGCCTGTTCCTCTACCGTCATGTTCCGGTGCAGCACGCCGATGCCGCCCAGCTGCGCCATGACGATCGCCATGTCGGCCTCCGTCACCGTATCCATCGCCGACGACAGGATCGGGATGTTCAGCTTGATCTCGCGCGTGACATAGGTGGATGTGTCTGCCTGACTGGGCAGCACGTCGGATTCGCCGGGCTGCAACAGCACGTCGTCAAAGGTGAGGCCGAGGCGGATATCCATGGAAAATGCCACTTTCTGATGCGGAACCTCTGGTTGGTTCCGGGGGATTTGTGGCGGCCCATGTAACCACTATGGGCGCGGACGGCCAGTCCCTTTGGGGCATTTTATTGCGCAGGTGGCGGGGGCATGAAAAAGGGCGCGCAACCCTGCGGTCGCGCGCCCTGTCTATGTCCTGGCGAATCAGGCTCCGGCTGGCGACGGGTTACCAAACGGTCCCTTGCGCTTGCCTGCGCGCGGGATGGAGGAACCTGCTGCCGGAATGACCGACGGCTTGATCGTCGTGCCATCGTCGCGGGTGATCTCACCCTTTTCCAGCAGCGCCTTGATCTCGTCACCGCTCAGCGTTTCATATTCCAGCATGGCGTTGGCCAGCAGGTGCAACTGATCCTCATGACCGGTCAGCAGCTCCTTGGCGCGATTATAGCCCTGCTCCACCAGCCCGCGAATTTCCTTGTCGATCAGCTTGGCGGTTTCGTCCGACATATGGACGCGGGCGCTTTGCGAATAGCCAAGGAAGGTTTCGCCCTGCTGCTCTTCATATTGCAGCGGACCCAGCTTGTCGGACATGCCCCATTGGGTGACCATGTCGCGCGCCAGCTTGGTGGCATATTGAATATCGCCCGATGCGCCGCTCGACACCTTGTCATAGCCAAAGATGATTTCTTCGGCGACGCGGCCACCCATGGCGACGGCCATGTTCGCGTGCATCTTGTCGCGGTGATAGCTGTAGCTGTCGCGTTCGGGCAGGCGCATGACCATGCCCAAAGCGCGGCCACGCGGGATGATCGTCGCCTTGTGAATCGGGTCGGACGCGGCTTCATGGACCGAGACGATGGCATGGCCCGCCTCATGATAGGCGGTCATCTTCTTTTCATCGTCGGTCATGACCATGGAGCGGCGTTCCGCACCCATCATCACCTTGTCCTTGGCCGCCTCAAACTCATCCATCGCGACCAGCCGCTTGCCACGCCGCGCCGCCATCAGCGCCGCTTCGTTGACCAGATTGGCAAGGTCCGCGCCGGAAAAGCCCGGCGTGCCGCGCGCAATCGTGCGCGGTTCGACGTCAGGCGCCAGCGGCACCTTCTTCATGTGGACGGCCAAAATCTTCTCGCGGCCTTCAATGTCGGGACGCGGCACGACGACCTGACGGTCGAAGCGGCCCGGACGCAGCAGCGCCGGGTCCAGCACATCGGGACGGTTGGTGGCCGCGACGATGATGATGCCTTCATTGGCTTCAAAGCCGTCCATCTCGACCAGCAACTGGTTCAGCGTCTGTTCGCGCTCGTCATTACCATTGCCAAGGCCCGCACCACGATGGCGGCCGACCGCGTCGATTTCGTCGATGAACACGATGCAGGGCGCGTTCTTCTTCGCCTGCTCGAACATATCGCGCACGCGGCTGGCGCCGACACCCACGAACATTTCGACAAAGTCGGAGCCGGAAATGGTGAAGAAAGGCACGCCCGCTTCGCCCGCGATCGCGCGGGCCAGCAGGGTCTTGCCGGTGCCGGGCGAACCGACCAGCAGCGCGCCCTTGGGGATCTTGCCACCCAGACGAGCGAATTTGGTCGGGTTCTTGAGGAACTCGACGATCTCCTGCAATTCCTCGCGCGCCTCGTCGATACCGGCGACATCATCGAAGGTGACCTTGCCATGCTTTTCGGTCAGCAGCTTGGCCTTCGACTTGCCAAAGCCCATCGCGCCGCCCGCGCCGCCGCCCTTCTGCATCTGGCGCAGCACGAAAAAGGCAATGCCAAGGATCAGCAGGAAGGGGAGCGACTGGTAGATGAGGATCATCCAGAAGCTGGGCTGTTCTTCGGCCTGGCCAGAATATTTGACGCCATTGTCGTCCAGCAGGTTTGTGAGGCCAGGGTCACTGACCGGAATGGTGTTGAACTTCTGACCGCTGGCCAGCGTACCCGAAATCTTGTTGGGCGCGATGGCGACGTCCTTGACCTGCCCTTCCTGCACTTTCGAGCGGAATTCGGAATAGGCAATGCCGGTCCCGGCAGTGGACGCGGAACGGCTATCGAACATGGACACGAACAGCAACAGGGCGACAATCACCCCTGCCCAAATCATCGCGCTCTTGATCCAGGGATTGCCCTGCGGGTCTTTCTCGTCGTTCATCATCACTCTCTTTCACCGGCCAAGATAGGGCGCGTCGGGCAAAGCGCAAGCTTGGGCCTGACCCTATATGGCAAGGATTAACCGACGGTGAGTTGGACAATGATGAGATAGGCCAACCCCAGCGCCAGCCCCGCCGAAAGGCCGCACAGGAGATAGCCCAGATAGAGCAGCAGCGGCGGGTGTGGCCGGGCCAGCTTGTGGTTACGTTGCGCTGCCGAAAGAATGACACTGGCCAACAGGCCATAGGTCAGGGCCGCAAATTCCACCATCGCTGCAAATCTCCGCTTATTTCCGCGCAGAATGACGCATGGGCGGCGTTAAGGAAAGAGTGTTGCGGCGCACAAAAACGGCAGGCCGTTGGGTTCATGCGTCGGGTTGCGGAACTTTTTTGGGATCGGCGCGCGGTGGCGCGGGACGTAACGTCCAGACCGGCCCACCACGCAGCAGCCAGTCCCCCAGATTCGCTTGCCCCCCGGCCTGCGCCGCGCCGATAGCGCGGTCCAGCGCATCGCCCCGCGGCAAGGCTGCATCGGGCGCGGCGGCGTGCAGCATGTGGAGGATCAGACGGCGCAAATATTCGCGCGGCAGGTCGGTGCGATCGAGCCGCCACTGCGCGCCATCGCGCTCGACATGGTGCGCCGCCAATTCGGCAACGCTCCAGTCCAACGCAACCTCCGCTTCTGCCAGCGCCGCTGCGCTGCGGGCTGCGGCTTCCGGGTTCAGCCAATCCGCCCCCGCCAGCACCGCGCGCAATGCCGCCCGGTCGAACCGTGGATCGGCATTGGAGGGGTCATGGACATGCGGCAGCGCTTCTTCATCCACCAGTTGCTGCAAGGCGGCCTTGCGCACGCCCAGCAGCGGGCGGATGATCGTGCCGGACCGCGCGCGCACCCCGGCCAAACCACCGACCCCCGACCCCCGGTTGAGCCGCATCAGCAATGTTTCCAGCTGATCGTCGGCATGATGGGCCGTCATGATCCAGTCGATGCCCTGCGCGACACGCCATTGGTCGATCAGCGCATAACGCTGCGTCCGCGCCCAGGCCTGAATGTTGCCGGTGGGCGGACCGTCGGGCTTCGCGACATGGTGAGCGATGCCCTGCCCCGCGCACCAGCGCGCGACCATGGCCGCTTCGTCGGTGGAAGCCGGGCGCAGGCCATGATCGATCGTCACCGCCGCCACCCGCCCGGCAAAGGCGTGGGCGGCCAGATAGAGCAACGCCATGCTGTCCGGCCCGCCCGACACCGCGACACCAAAGCGCGCCGCCGGGTCATCGCCCACCAGCGCCTGTGTCGCCGCGATCAGCCGGGCTTGCAGGCCAGCGCGGTCACTCGTCAGCTGCACTTCGCCCTGGTGCGGCCCTTGTCCATCATGCCCCGCAGGCTGGCGGACAGGCTCGTTCCATAGACCTGCTCCAGCTCTGCATAGACTTTGCAGGCGTCGGCGGGCTTTTTGAGCTGGATCAGCGCTTCGCCCAGATAAGCGAGGCTATCGGGTGCGCGGTCGCCGCGCGGGCGCTTCTGGTAATTTTCATAGAATGCGACCGAGGCCAATGCGGGCTTGCCTTCGTCGAGATAGGCACGGCCCAGCAAATTCTGGGCGCGGCTGGCGACAGAAGATGTGCCATATTTTTCGACCGTGGCTTTCAACTGCACCTGCGCTTCAGGATAATATTTCGCGTCCCACAGGCGATAGCCATAGGTGTAGGCGTCCAATGGCGCGTCGCCCGTGTCGGGCCGCTCGATGGCGGCGACCCCCGCCTTGCGGGCTTCAGTGGCGACCGGGGTGGCGGGCGCGGGCTTGGGTGCCGCTGGCTTGGCCGCAACCGGTGCGGGATCGACCGCCACGGGCGCTGCCGCCGCCGTCGGCTTCACCGCTGACGGCGTTTCAGGCTGGAGCAGGCGGCCTTCGATTTCGGCCTTATATTTGTTGAAAGACTCTTCCAGCTGCTTGAGCTTGAAGCTGTTTTCCTCGACCTGGCCAGTGATTGACGCCAGCTGCGATTCCAGTGCGCCGACGCGCGCGGTCAGGTCCGATATGGGCGAAGAGGATGGCGATCCGGGCGCGAGCGTCGGGGCAGCGGGGCGGACAATCTGCGCTTCGATAGGCGCGCCTGCCGGGAACACCTTGCGCTGGACCGCCTTCATTTCCTTTTCCAGCCGGTCGACCCGCACCTCGACCGGCGCGGTTTGCGCGATGGCGGACGGCGCGATCGCCAGCAGCAGCGGCGCGCTCCATGCCAGGCAGGAGGTCGCGAAAAAGGCGTGACGCATGATATTCCCCGACTAACTCTATCGCCTTAACCATAAGGCGTTATTTCGCGCGGTAAAGCGTGACGTTTAGCCACGCCCGCGCCCGGAACCAACGTTCAGCCGCCCGTGCCATCGCCCGATGCCGCCGGTGCCGGTGCCGGTGCCGGTGCCGGTGCCGGTGCCGGTGCGGGCGGAGCAGATGCAGGCGCTGCGACGGGTGCCACGTCGCCAGCCGACGGAGACGCGGTTTGGCGCGGGGTCGCCCGGCGCTGCGCGGGACGGGACGACGGCGTTGCAGAGGATGCAGCGGCGGCGGGCGCAGCAGCAGTAGTACCGCGCGCCAGCAGCGCTTCGGCACTGACCGGCACATCGGCGATCGTCCGGTCCGGCGCGCCCAGCGGCGCCACGACCTTGCCCCCGACAGTGACGCTCAGCGATTGCGGCCGCCCGGTCAGGATCATCGGGTTACGTGCACCCGCTGGCAGGGTGAACGCCTCGCCCTTCTTAAGCAGGCCGTCCTTCAGCCGTTCGCCCGCTTCATCATAGATACGCAGCCATACGTCATCGATGGCGGTAAAGACGACCGGCTGTGCGGCGGGCGCGACCCGTGCAGCGCTGGCAGCGGCGGGGGCTGTGCCTTTTGCCTGTTCCTGGGCGATTTCCTCGCCGGTCGGCGGCGTCAGCGATTGCGAGCGCCAAAGCGTATAACCGGCGATCAGGACAAGGACGATGATAGCCGCAGTCCAGGCCAGCGTGCGCGACGGCACGCGGGCGGGATCGACCGGCTCGAACGCTTCGTAGCGATTGGCGCCCATGTCGCTGCTATGCACCGCCTGGCGCACTTCGGCGGCAATCGCCACCTCGTCCAGATCGACCGCGCGGGCATAGGCGCGCGCGAAACCGACCGCATAGGGGATGCCCGGCAGGGCGGCATAATCGTCTCGCTCGACCGCTTCGAGCTGCCGCAGCGCGATGCGCGTGCGGGTGGCGACCTCCGCCAGCGACAGGCCCAACGCCTCCCGCGCGGCGCGCAATTTCGCGCCGGGGGTGTCGGGCTGCATTTCCGGTGCGCGGTCCGCACCGGTGTCCAATTCTGTTTCGTCTGCCATGCTGCTCCGCGACCTTAGATGGTCGGTCTTGTCTCACTGTGGGGCGGGGATTGTCAACGGCGCGCCGCGCCCTTGCCGCTCACCTCACCCCAGTTCGATGTTCCGTTCAACCGCCCATTGCGTCAGCCGCGCCCGGATGTCGCGCGCGCCGCTATCCAGTAATTCGCGCATCAGCGCCTGCAACTGCGCCGCATCGATCGCGCGGATCATCGCCTTGACCGGCCCGACCGAAGCCGGGGTGATCGACAGGCGGCGAATACCCAGGCCAACCAGCGCCATGGCTTCGAGCGTGCGCCCGCCCATTTCACCGCAGACACCGACCGGCACCTGATAGTCCTTGCAGGTCCGCACCACCCTGTCGAGGAAGCGCAGGATCGCGATGCTGAGCCAGTCATAGCGTTCAGCGAGGCGCGGATGGGCGCGGTCGGCCGCGAACAGGAACTGGGTCAGGTCGTTGGTGCCGATCGACAGGAAATCGAGCCGGGGCAGCAATATGTCCAGAACCTCGGCAAGCGCAGGCACCTCCAGCATCGCGCCATATTTGACCGCGATGGGCAGCTTCTTCCTGCGCTCCTGCAACCATAGGCGCTGATGTTCGACCAGCGCACGCGCCTCCTCATATTCCCAGGGTTCCGACACCATCGGGAACATGACGTGCAGCACCTTGCCCGCCGCCGCCTCCAGCAAGGCGCGCGCCTGCGCCTTCATCAGTCCGTCGCGGTCGAGCGCCAGCCGCAGCGCGCGCCAGCCCATCGCCGGATTATCCTCCAACTCCTCATCTTCACGCTGCATATAGGGCAGCGCCTTGTCGCCGCCGATATCGACAGTGCGGAAGATGACCGGGCGGTCGCCCGCCGCGTCCAGCACATCCTTGTAAAGCCGCTGCTGCTTTTCGCGCTGCGGCAATGTGGCGGACACCAGAAACTGGAACTCCGTGCGGAACAGGCCGATGCCGTCAGCGCCGACCATGTCGAGCGCCTGCGCATCCTCCCGCAGGCCCGCATTGACCATCAGCTCCACCCGCTGGCCGTCGGCGGTGACCGATGGCAGATCGCGCATGGCGGCAAATTCGGCGCGGCGCTTTTGCGTCACATGCAGCTTGTTGTCGAACGCCTCGTCCATGTCCGCCGTCGGACGGACCAGCAGCGCATTGGCATTGACGTCCATCAGGATGAGGTCGCCCTCATTCACCAAATGACGGATGTCGCGCACGCGGCCCAGCACCGGCACGCCCATGGCGCGCGCGACGATGGTGACATGGGCGGTCAGCGATCCCTCCTCCAGGATCACGCCCTTCAACCGGCGGCGATCATATTCGAGCAGTTCGGCCGGACCCAGATTGCGCGCGATCAGGATCGCGTCCTGCCGCAAGCCCATCTGCGCCGCCGTACCCAGCTGCCCCGACACGATCCGCAGCAGCCGGTTGGCCAGATCCTCCAGATCGTGCATCCGGTCGGACAGCAGCGGATCGTCAATCTGGCGCATCCGCATCCGGGTGCGTTGCTGCACCCGTTCGATCGCCGCTTCGGCGGTCAGGCCGCTGTCGATCGCTTCATTGATCCGGCGGGTCCAGCCTTCGTCATAGGCGAACATCTTGTAGGTTTCCAAAACCTCCTGATGCTCGCCCTCCATGCCGAATTCAGCCGCGCCGGTCATCCGGTCAATCTGTTCGCGCATCTTGGCGAAGGCGGAAATGACCCGCTGCCGCTCGGCCTCCGTATCCTCCGCGACCGTATGTTCGATATGGACGCGCGGCTGATGGAACACCGCATGACCGCGCGCCATGCCCATCACCAGTTGCAGCCCGTGCAGCATCGTCGTGCCGGTGTCGGTCACGCGCTGGTCGCTGGGACCGTCATCGGCCAGTTCAGCATTGGCGATCAATTCCGCCATCACCATCGCGACGGTCTGGAGCGCCTCTATCTCCACTTCCTCATATTTGCGCGGTTCGGCATGTTGCACGCACAACACGCCGATCGCCCGTTCGCGCCGCACGATCGGCACGCCGGCAAAGCTGTGGAACAATTCCTCCCCCGTTTCGGGGCGATAGCTGTAATCGGGGTGTGACGCGGCCTCGTCCAGGTTCAGCGTTTCGACATTGGTGGCAATGAGGCCGACCAGCCCCTCCCCCATCGCCATGCGGGTGACATGGACCGCCTCCTGCTTCAGGCCGCGGGTCGCGAACAGTTCCAGCACGCCCTCGCGCACCAGATAGATGGAGCAGACCTCGCTCGACAGCGACTGGCCGATAATCTCCACCACCTTGTTCAATTTGGCCTGCGCGCTGGTGCGCGACGCCATCACTTCCTGAAGGCGGGTGAGGATCTGGCGGGCGGCGGCGGCGGGTGTGCTGGGCATGGCATCAGCGCTATCAGATTGGCGGCCTGCTTTCCAAGGCGATTCATGCAGCGCGATAGTTAAGCAGAGGTCATTTGCATGGCGGAAACATTCTGTACAATCGTCTAAGAATGTAAAATCGGCTTTCAGGGAGAATGGGACCATGGCGACATCAGGTGAAACGGCGTTTGAACGCGATCTTCTGGACCGGGGTTATTCGCGGCGGCAACTGGCCAAGGCGACCGCGCTGCTGGGCGCTGGCGCAGCGGCGATCCGCGCGACGAGCGCTGTGGCGCAGCAGGCGGCCAAGCCGGTTGCGGGCGCTGTCCGAATCGGCGCGAACGAATGCTGGACCGGCCCTTTCCCGGTCGCTGCCGAGGCCGCGTTCAAGCTGGTAACCGAGGGCAATCGGTATGAGCCGGACAATGAGCATCAGAAATTATTTGATGCCGTGGCCGCTGTCGAGGGCGTTCCCGCCGAGCGTATCGTCGCCTGGCCCGGATCGTCCGATCCGCTAAGCCGCGTCGCAATCGCCTTCGCCTCGCCCACGCGCGGCATCGTCACCGCCAACCCGACCTACGAGGCGATCTGGCGGACCGGCGACTGGCTGGGCGCGAAAGTGACCAAAGTGCCGCTGACCAAGGATTATGCGCATGACGTCAAGGCGATGCTGGCGGCTGATCCCAATGCCGGGCTTTATTATGTCTGTTCGCCCAACAATCCGACCGGCACGGTAACGCCGATCGCCGACATCCAATGGCTGGCCGACAACAAGCCCAAGGACGCGATCCTGGTGGTGGACGAAGCCTATATCCACTGGACCGAAACCGGCACCGCCGCCAGCATGGCCGCAACCCGCGATGACGTCATCGTGCTGCGCACCTTCTCCAAGCTGTTCGGCATGGCGGGGATGCGGCTGGGCCTGACCTTCGCCGCGCCAGCGCTGATGGAAAAGATGATGCGTTATGATGGCGGGCAGGTAACCGGCATGTTGCCGATGACCGCCGTGGCGTGCGGCACGGTATCGGTCGCGCAGGCCGACCTCATCAAGGCGCGGCGCGCGGAGATGAACGCCAATCGCGACAAGGCGATCGCCTTCCTGACCAAGAAGAAGATCAAGGTCATCCCCGGCAGCCACGCCAATATGTTCATGATCGATTGGGGCAAGCCCGCCAAGCCCATGGCCGACGCGCTGCTGGCGGAAAATGTGCAGATTGGCCGCAGCTGGCCGATCTGGCCCAATGTCTCGCGCGTGTCGGTGGGGTCTGCGGCGGAAATGGACGCTTTCTGCGCGGCAGTCGACAAGGTGTGGAAAGCGTAACGTCACGCCCCTCTTCACCACCATAAATTTTACAAACTCCGGCGGCGGCGCATTGCGGAAATGCGCCGCCGCTTCGTTTATCCCCATGAACCCCCGGAACGAACGCCCGGATGGCTGGACAAAGGGACAGACGACATGACCATGATGCTCGACAAGGATGCCAGAGACGATCTGATCGAACGCGGCTATTCACGCCGCCAGCTGGCCGAAGTGGCCGCGCTGCTGGGTGCGGGCGTTGCTGCCAGCACATTGCTGGGCAATGCCGCAATGGCGCAGCAGCAGGCCGGGCGCGGCATCAAGGGCGCGGTGCGGATCGGCGCGAACGAATGCTGGACCGGTCCCTTCCCGTCGGGCGTCGCCGCCGCCGCAGAAGCCGCTTCGTTCGGCAACTGGTATGATCCCGACAATTATCGCGGCGACCTGGTCAAGACCGTCGCCACGGTAGAGGGCATTCCCGAAAGTCATGTCATGCCCTGGCCCGGTTCGGGCGGCCCGCTGGTCAGCATCGTGGCGGCCTATTGCTCGCCGACCAAGGGTCTGGTGACCGCCGATCCGACGTTCGAGTCGGCCTGGCGCACCGCCGACTATATGAAGGCTCCCATCGCCAAGGCACCCCAGGCCATCGGCAAGGGCCATGATGTGAAGGCGATGCTGGCCGCCAATCCCAATGCGGGCCTCTATTATATCTGTTCGCCCAACAACCCGACCGGCACGATCACGCCGCTGGCCGACATCCAGTGGCTGCTCGACAACAAGCCCGCCGATTCCATGCTGCTGGTGGACGAAGCCTATCTCCACTTCTCGGAAAGCCCCAGCGCCGCCACGCTGATCGGCACCCGCAAGGACATCATCGTCATGCGGACCTTCTCCAAGCTGTTCGGCATGGCCGGTGTGCGCCTCGGCCTCACCTTCGCCGATCCCGAAGTGCAGAAGCGCATCATGCTGTTCGGCCCGGCAGCCGGGGGCCTCGCGATCACCGCGATGCATTGCGGCAATGCGGTCTATACCGAAGCGGCGCTCATAAAGGCGCGACGCGAGGAAATGATCGCCAATCGCGAGGAAACCATCGCCTGGCTCACCAAGAAGGGCATCGAGGTCCACCCCGGCAGCCAGGCCAATATGTTCATGGTCAACTGGAAAAAGCCCGCAAAGGAAATGCAGGCCGCGCTGCTGGCTGCCCCGGAAAAGGTGCAGATCGGCCGCAGCTGGGCGATCTGGCCCACCGTCTCCCGCGTCACCGTAGGCTCCGCCGACGACATGGCCAAATTCCGCGCTGCGGTCGACAAGGTCTATAAAGCGTAAGGCATCCCCTTTCCTTACGAAACGAAGAAGGGCGTCCGGGCAACCGGGCGCCCTTTTTTGTGGAGTGGAGGTTGGAATGCCTTGGATACGCCATTTTTTCTATGAGCGGGCTTATAAGCGCTTCCGAGAAGCCGCTGGCAACAGTCGACGACTTTCCGTCTCTGCTTCAGCGCCACCAACAACCCCTAGAGCAGTCCTAGAACAAGCTTGCGTATGACATCGTCCAACCAACTCTGTTCGAAATGTGCGCGCAGCGGTGCTTTCGGGGTGTGATTGATCATCTGAAGCAACGCGCCAAGTGAAACCAGACGGTCGCGCTGTTTCTGCTCGTAGCCGAACCGCATACTCGCGCGGTCAGGGCCACACAGTATCCATGTGTCCTCGCGAATAAGGGCATGTGCCCACAAATGTTGCTCCCCCTCATCCAACTGCGATCCGCCATTCAGCATAACTTGGGCCAGACCGATGCGGGTTATGTCATGGATTCGGGAGAAACTTCCTCGAAGGTCCACCTCTGTCGGCTTCGTCCCGCCCCAGTCGTGACGGCCAGTCATAGCTTCGACGACGCAGGTTTCGACTGTCTCGACCTGGTAGGCACCAGTCAACGCATTCCAACAGCTGCGAAGATGGCTCTCAATTATGATATTGGTGTCTACCAACACCACATCGCCAGCCTTCATGACGCTTCAAAGCTCCGAGGTGCGATCCAGTCCATAGGCCTCGCACAATTTGCCGAGGTCGGACTTGGATAAGTCGGTCAGACGCGCCGCACGCGCTGTTGAGATATGTCCGCCCTCGATCCCCCGCAGCAGAGTCTGAAGAAACCGGGCGCTAAATGGCAACGGCACCTCTTCTAGCGCACGTGCCGCTTCATTAAGATGTTCATTAGGAACGCGGCTCAAATGGGGATGACGCTTGCTGTTAACGAGACGCCATTTTAGACCGCGAGCGGTCACTCCGAGTTCGGCCGCAGCAGCCGTGAGCCATTCGACGAGGTCGCCTTGGGGTTCGCCGATTCGATCAAGCTCACTCGAAGGCATCAGCAACCCCGAAGCAAAATTGTCCGCGAGATTCTCGATGCGCACATTGCGCTGAGCCGAACGGGTCGGAGCCCGATCCCACGCTTCAACCGAAGACTCCACACGCTCAGGCTTCATTTGTTCCCAAGTGAGAAGATGGAACACTTCATGCGCAAGATCAGAGTTTCGACGAGCCTGTCGTTCACGGCGGTTGATGAGAATCGCGTTGAGCGTTCTAAGCCGACATGCCGCTCCGGAAACGCCATCAATAGCGTCTACCATGAGAACAAGCACGCCCAACTGCCTCTCTAGCGCCTCAGCGAGTTCCAATGCTGGTCGTTCACCGAGCGCTAGTTCCTCAGCCACGGCCTCACCCGCATCGACCGCGTCTTCGAAGCTGCTCGCATGGGTCAGCCCTATCCGCGGAAGTAACTTTTTGAGTGGCGTCTCGTTTAGTCGATTGAGTTCGTGATAGGCACCAATCCATTCGCCCGCACGTGCCTCGAAAGCATCGAGTTCCACGAGGGGAACGTCGCGCTGACGCCAAGAGAAACTCTCCTTACTGGAAAGCAAGAATGGATTGGTAAGCTGATCGAAACTCACATCAAACGTATCGACGATGGTGATCAGCTCTTCTGCGCTTAGGCGCCGCTTGCCGCGCTCCAAATCAGAAATAGACTGGCGATTGTCGAGTCCAAGTATCTTCGCAAGCCGCGTTTGGCCCATGCCAGCAGCTTCGCGTAACGCCCGTACGCGTCCGCCAATGTTGGTTTCGATCATGATTCTCGTCAGCTCCGTCTAATCCAGTATGATCTTGCAAATCCTATTTCGCAAGAAATCTTTGCGATTTGACGGTCGCGTCATGACGGTGGGAGGGCGACCCCACCCCTCAATCCAAATTCGGCCTTAAATACCGTTCCGCCGTGTCGATATCGATCCCGCGCCGGACCGCATATTCCTCCAATTGGTCCCGCCCGACCCGCGCCACGCCGAAATATTCGGACTGGGGATGACCGAAATAGAAGCCGCTGACGGCTGCTGTGGGCAGCATGGCGAAGCTTTCGGTGAGCGTAATGCCGGTGGCGTGGTGAGCGTCGAGCATCTCGAACAGGATCGTTTTCAGGCTATGTTCCGGGCAGGCGGGGTAGCCGGGAGCGGGGCGGATGCCGCGATATTGTTCCTTGATCAGGGCTTCGTTGGTCAGCTGCTCGCCCTCCGCATAGCCCCATAGTGCGGTGCGGACATAATGGTGGAGGCGTTCGGCGAAGGCTTCGGCGAGGCGATCGGCCAGTGCTTTCAGAAGAATGTCCGAATAGTCATCGATCGCATTCTTGAACCGGGCCAGATGCGGTTCGATGCCGTGCATCCCGACGGCAAAGCCGCCCATCCAGTCGCCATCATGGCTGATGAAGTCGGCGAGGCACATATTCGCCCGGCCTTCGCGCTTCTGAATCTGCTGGCGCAGCATCGGCAGGGTATAGTGCTTCTCATCCTCGACATGGACGATGATGTCGTCGCCTTCGCGGCGGCAGGGCCACAGGCCCGCGACACCGCGCGCGGTCAGCCATTTCTCGCTGACGATCCTATCCAGCATCGCCTGCGCATCGGCAAACAGGCTGGACGCGCTTTCGCCCACCACCGGATCGGTCAGGATCGCGGGATAATTGCCTGCCAGCTCCCAGGCGCGGAAGAAAGGCGTCCAGTCGATATATTGGATGAGATCCTTCAAATCCCAGTCGGGGAAGCGATGGACGCCGGGCAGGCGCGGACGCGGGGCTTTCAGGCTCTCGTCAATCTCGAACGCATTGGCGCGGGCGTCCTCCAGCGGCACGAGCGCGCTCTGCCCCTTGTTCGCGCGGGCGACGCGGACATGCTCATAATCATCCTTGGTTTTCTGGACGAAATCGTTGCGCTGGGTTTCGGACACCAGCGCCGTCGCCACGCCGACCGCGCGGCTGGCGTCCAGCACATGCACGACAGGGCCGGTATAGGAAGGGTCGATGCGCAGCGCGGTATGGACTTTGGAGGTAGTCGCGCCGCCGATCAGCACCGGCATGGTCATGCCCGCGCGCTGCATTTCGGCCGCCACCGTCACCATCTCGTCCAGCGAGGGGGTGATGAGACCGGACAGGCCGATCATGTCGGCGTCATGCTCGATCGCGGCCTTGATGATGTCATGCCAGGGGACCATCACGCCCATGTCGACGACTTCAAAGCCGTTGCACTGGAGGACCACGCCGACGATATTCTTGCCGATATCATGGACGTCGCCCTTGACCGTGGCCATGATGATCTTGCCCTTGCCCTTGGCACCCGGTTCCTTGGCGGCCTCGATAAAGGGCAGCAGATGGGCGACCGCCTTCTTCATGACGCGGGCGGATTTGACGACCTGGGGCAGGAACATCTTGCCCGCGCCGAACAGGTCGCCGACGACGTTCATGCCGTCCATCAGCGGCCCTTCGATCACATGGATCGGTTTTTCGGCGGTCAGGCGGGCTTCTTCGGTATCATCGACGACATACATGTCGATGCCCTTGACCAGCGCATGTTCCAGCCGCTTGGCGACCGGCCAGCTGCGCCAGGCTTCGGCGGCCTTGTCCGCCACCGCGTCGGTGCCGCGATATTTCTCCGCCAGGGTGACGAGGCGGTCGCCCGCTTCCGGGTCGCGGTTGAGGACGACATCCTCGCAGGCGGTGCGCAGTTCGGGGTCGATCGTGTCATAGACGTCGAGCTGGCCCGCATTGACGATCGCCATGTCCAGCCCGGCGGGGATGGCGTGGTAGAGGAACACGCTGTGCATCGCGCGGCGGACGGGTTCGTTGCCGCGGAAGGAGAAGCTGAGGTTCGACAGGCCGCCGGAGATATGGACGTGCGGACAGCGCGCCTTGATCTCCTTGCACGCCTCGATGAAATCGACGCCGTAATTATTATGCTCCTCGATCCCGGTCGCGACCGCGAAGATATTGGGATCGAAGATGATGTCCTCCGGCGGGAAGCCGATGGTCATCAGCAGCTTGTAGGCGCGCTCGCAGATTTCGACCTTGCGCGCCTTGGTGTCCGCCTGGCCCGTCTCGTCGAACGCCATGATGACCGCCGCGGCGCCATAGGCCATGCATTTGCGGGCGTGGAACAGGAAGGCCTCCTCGCCCTCCTTCATGCTGATCGAATTGACGATCGGCTTGCCGGACACGCATTTAAGGCCCGCTTCGATGACTTCCCATTTGCTGCTGTCGATCATGACGGGAACCCGGCTGATGTCGGGTTCCGACGTCATGAGTTTGAGGAAGGTCGTCATCGCCTCGACCGCGTCGAGCAGCCCCTCATCCATGTTGACGTCGACGATCTGCGCGCCATTTTCCACCTGCTCGCGCGCGATGTCGATGGCAGTGGCATAATCGCCCGCCATGATCAGCTTCTTGAACTTGGCCGATCCGGTGACGTTGGTGCGTTCACCGATATTGACGAAGGTGGCGGTGGATTTGGTGGTCATTCCCTGCATTTCTTTCTTTCGTCATCCCCGCGTAGGCGGGGATCCATCTCCCGACGTCGCACCTGGCGAGATGTTGGGAGATGGTTTCCCGCCTTCGCGGGAATGACGGTTTGGTGTTACGCTGCGATGTGCATCGGCTCCAGGCCTGCCAGCCGCGTCACGACCGGCAGTTCCGGCACGACACGGGGCTTATGCCCGTCCAGCGCCTTCGCCACCGCGCCGATATGCGCGGGCGTCGTGCCGCAGCAGCCACCGACCATGTTGACCAGCCCTTCATCCACCCATTCACGGATCAGCCGCGCGGTGGTGGCGGGCAGTTCGTCATATTGGCCCAGTTCGTTGGGCAGGCCCGCATTGGGGTAGGCCAGGATCAGCGTGTCAGCATTTTTGGACAGCTCGGCCAGATAGGGGCGCAGCAGATCCGCCCCGAACGCGCAATTCACCCCGATGGTGAGCGGCTTCAGATGGCGCAGAGAATACCAGAAGGCGTTGATCGTGTGGCCCGACAGGTTGCGGCCCGACATATCGGTGATGGTGAAGCTAAGCATCAGCGGCACCGATCGGCCCGCCGCCTCCTCCGCCTCGCGCGCAGCCATGCCAGCGGCCTTGGCGTTCAGCGTATCGAAGCAGGTTTCGACCAGCAGGAAATCGACCCCGCCCGCGATCAGCGCGTCGCATTGCTCGCGATAGTCGGCCTTGAGCGTGTCATAATCGACCTCGCGAAAGGCGGGATCGTTGACGTCGGGGGAGATGGAGAGCGTCTTGTTGGTCGGGCCGATCGAACCGCAGACGAAGCGCGGCTTGCCGTCCTTTGCTGTCGCCTTCTCGCACGCGTTGCGGGCCAGTTTGGCGGCGGCGATGTTGATGTCCCACACCAGATGTTCGCAGCCATAATCGGCCATGGCGATCTTGGTCGAGCTGAACGTGTTGGTCTCGATCATGTCCGCACCCGCGTCCAGATAGGCGCTGTGAATGCCCTCGACAATGTCCGGCCGGGTCAGGCAGAGCAGGTCGTTATTGCCCTTCTGGTCCTTTGGCAGGTCGAGGTCACCGCGATAATCCGCCTCGGTCAGGCCATGTTTCTGGATCGACGTGCCATAGCCGCCGTCGAAGATCAGGATTTTTTCGCCGGCCAGGGCGCGTAATTGTTGTTCAGCGGTCATATTAAAAGCTCCGTTCGGGCTGAGCGAAGTCGAAGCCCTTGTCTGAGCGGAGGCGAAGACACCTCCCTGCGGTCGGTGGAACCCTTCGACAAGCTCAGGGCGAACGGAAGAATATAGGTCATGCTATTTTCTCAGCCGCCGGCTTCGCCCGCAAGCCCAGCAAATGGCAGATCGCAAAGCTCAGTTCCGCCCGGTTGAGCGTGTAGAAATGAAAGTCGCGCACGCCGCCGCCATAGAGGCTGCGGCACAGTTCCGCCGCGATCGTTGCCGACACCAGCTGGCGCGAGGCGGGATGATCGTCCAGCCCCTCGAACAGGCGGCCCATCCAGCTGGGCACCTGCGTATTGCACATCGCCGCCATCCGCTGGGTCGCGGCGAAATTGCTGACCGGCATGATGCCCGGCACGATGTCCGCGGTGATACCCGCCGCCAGCGTCTTGTCGAGGAAGCGGAAATAGGCGTCGGGGGTAAAGAAGAACTGGGTGATCGCGCGGGTCGCCCCGGCGTCCAGCTTGCGCTTCAAATTGTCCAGGTCGCTCTGCGCGCTGGCGGCTTCGGGATGGACTTCGGGATAGGCCGACACGGAAATTTCGAACGGATGGCGCTGCATCAGCCCTTCGACCAGCTCGGCGGCACCCTTGTAACCGTCCGGGTGCGGCTCGAATGTGCCGCCGACTTCCGGTGGATCGCCGCGCAGGGCGACGATGTGGCGCACGCCTGCGTCCCAGTAGGCGTCGGCAATCTCGCCAATCTCGGCCTTGCTCGCCCCCACACAGGTCAGGTGCGCGGCAGCCGCCAGCGGCGTTTCCCGCGCGATCCGGGCGACCGTATTATGCGTGCGCTCACGGGTCGATCCGCCCGCGCCATAGGTGACGGACACGAATTTGGGTTGGAGCGGCGTCAGCGTCTCGATCGCCGACCAAAGCTGGGCTTCCATCTTTTCCGTCTTGGGCGGGAAAAATTCAAAGCTGACATGGCAGTCGCCCGCAAGGTCCGCATAGAGCGGGGCGACGGGATCGTTCAAAGTCATGCGGAAATCCGTCCTTCTTGCTGCTGGACAGGCGCGCTTTTGCGTCGCCCCAGCCACAGTTGCACCGTCAATTCATGGCCGGGCAAAGTTTCCACCCGTTCCAGTTGCAGGCCCGCTGCCGCGAACCAGCCCTCTATCTGCTCGTCGGAAAAGCCCAGACGCGCATGTTGGTCGCGCACGCGCAATTCTTCCCGCTCATGCGGCGCGAAGTCCGCGATCAGCACCCGGCCTTCGATCGCAGTGACGCGCGCCGCCTCCCCGATCACCTGCTCCGGCACCTGCGCATAATGCAGCACCTGATGCAGCAGGACAGTATCGACGCTGCCCGGCTCCAGCGGCAAAGCGCCAAAATCGCCCAGCAGCAGCGCATATTTGTCGCCTGCATCTTCGGGCAGCTTGGCCCGCGCCAGCCGCAGCATGTCCGGGCTGCGATCGATCGCCGTCACCGCCTGCGCCGCGCCGCCGAACAATTCGATCATCCGCCCGGTCCCTGTGCCGATGTCCAGCAAATGGCCAATCGGTTCGCGCCCCAGCAGCGCGGTCATCGCCGCCTCGACATCGGCCTCCGCCACATGGAGCGATCGGATCGCGTCCCATTCCTCGGCATGGTCGGCAAAATAGCCCTCCGCTGCCCGCGCCCGGTCCGCCCGCACCGCCGCCAGCCGCGCCAGATCGGCCGCCTGCCACAATGTTTCGCTGTCCGACGGGGCCAGGCGGTCAAACAGCGACACGAACGGGGCGACATCATCGCCCTTGCCCAGCCGCAGGAATACCCAATTGCCTTCCTTGCGCCGCTCGACAAGGCCCGCTTCGGCAAGGATGCGAACATGGCGCGATACGCGGGGCTGGCTTTGCCCCACAACCTGCGCGATCTCCCCCACGGCCAGCTCCATCGCCCGCAGCAGATGGATGATGCGCAGCCGCGTCGGGTCGCCAAGTGCCCGGAAAATATCGAGTGCCGTGTGCATGGCTGCATCATATAAAGAAATCTTTATATGCGTCAATGGCCGCAGTTTTTCCGCAACTGCGAACAAAAGCGCACCCGTTTCCCGCCCGGATTGCAGGAATGGGATTGCCTTGCATCAACCAAAGCATTACGAATCAACGCGCAGGCGCAATGGGGGGTGAGCTTTTCTCCGAGAGTGGTCTGCACCGTTTTTATTCTCAGAGAGGGGTTTCTGCCCATGACCAAGTCTATCGCTCTTTCGCTCGTTCTCGCCGCTTCGCTCGGCCTGGCCGCCTGTTCGGGTGGCGCGGAAAACGCCGCCAACAATGCCGCCAACTCGGCTGAGAACGCGTCGAACGCTGCCGACAACGCCATGAACGCCGCGCTGAACGCTGCTGACAACGCCGCGAACGCTGCGTCGAACGCGACCAACAACGTCGCGAACGCGATGTAAGTCCAGACGGACTTTTCAGAATTCGGAAAGGGGTCGCGCCGGGAACGGGGCGGCCCCTTTTCCATTGGGGACTGATCGATGATCCGCACCATCTTCATCGCCGCTGGGCTGCTGCCACTGACCGCCTGCGGTTCGGGATCGCCCGATGGCGTCGGCGGGGTCAGCGCCAGCGAAGCCAGCGCGCTCAATGATGCAGCCGCCATGCTCGACGCGCGCACCGGCGCAGCGCAGAGCGGTGACGCGGGCCTTAATCCCGCCGCCAGCGTGGCAGCGGGTGCCGATCGTGGCCGGGTTGCGCCGCAGCCTGATCCCAGGCCCTGACCCAAAAAGGCCGCCCCGGACGAGACGGCCTTTTCGTTTTTGCTTCTGCCACTATGTGTTCCCGCGCAGGCGGGAACCCAGTTGAGAGGGCGGGACTGGGTCCCCGCCTTCGCGGGAACACGCAGTCTCACTTGCACGGAATTAGCAGTTGCGGTCGATCGCCCGGCCGGCGAGAGCGCCTACGCCTGCCCCGATGATCGCACCGGTCGTGCCGTCACCGCGACGGCCATAGCGTCCCGAACCCTTGCCGACTTCATTGCCGAGCAGGCCACCAGCAATCGCGCCGATGATGGTGCCTCCCGTGCCATTGTCCCGGCAACGATAGCCCCCGCGATAGCCGCCACGATAGGCGTTGCTGCGATAATAGCGGTCATTGCCGCGATAATAGCCACGGTCGCCGCGATAGCCGCGATCTCCACGATAATAATCGCCACGGTCGTAACCGCGATAATAGCCGTCACGGGCCATGGCCGGGGTTGCCGTCACGGCCAGGGAAGCAGCGCCCATCGCCAGAGCTGCTCCCATATTGATCAGAAACTTCATCTTCATGGCGTTGCTCCTTCCAAAATTCGTCTGTTCGTCGGCGCTTCCCAGAGACGGGTTTCGCCAGTGATGAGCGTCTTATGGGTGATTCGCCTTGAGCCGACCCTGAATGGGGCTGACAGCCGTTGTTAAGCTGGCAACGGCCCGGCACAGCCCTGCTGCGCACTGCCTGATATTATCCTATGGCGGAGGGAATGACGCGAATCCTGATCGTTCTGGCGCTTGCCATCCTGCTGCTGCCAGCCCCGCACAACAGCAAGCCCGCTACGGTGGAGCCAGGTGCTCTGTTGGTCACTGCACGGGCGCTGCCGCTCAGCACGAGCGATCCGCAGCTGCGTCATGTGGGGGCGCTCGACTATCTGGGTGGCTGGGAATTGCGCAGCGCCAATCCAGGGTTCGGCGGCATATCAGCACTCCTCGTATCACCACCGGGCGATGTGCTGGCGATGAGCGATTCCGGCATTTTGATGGGGCTGCATGTCGGGCCGGGAGAGGCAAGCCGCCGTCCCTTCATCGCCCCCCTGCCCATCCGGCCGCAGGACCGCGATCGTCCCTGGTGGGCGTGGGATTCAGAATCGCTGACCCATGATCCAGTGACCGACCGCTACTGGGTGGGGTTTGAGTTGCAACAGGCGATCTGCCGCTATGCGCCGGGCTTTGCGCGGGTGGAGGCGTGCCGGACCTGGCCACAGATCATGGCATGGCCCCCGACCGGATCGATCGAATCGCTCGCCCGCCTGCCCGATGGCCGCTTTGTGGCGATTGGCGAGATGGGGATGACGCCCGATGGCCGGCATGACATGCTGCTGTTTCCGGGCGACCCGGCCGAGCGCGATACCGCCGAACCGATCCATCTGCGCTACAGCCCGCCGCAGGGCTATCGCCCGACCGACGCGGTGGCGCTGGATGCACGCCATTTGCTGGTGCTCAACCGCCGCCTGACCTTGCAGGAGCTGTTCACTGCCACGATCGCGATCGTCGATCTGCCTGAACGGCTGGAACCGGGCATGGAGCTGAAGGCCCGCACCCTCGCCCGCCTCGCCCCGCCGCTGCTGGCCGATAATTTCGAGGGGTTGGCGGTGAGTCGGGAGGGTGACCGGACGATTATCTGGGTCGTGTCCGACGATAATCACGAATTTTTCCAGCGGACGTTATTGTTGAAATTCGGGCTAGATTGATCCCTCACTCGCCACAACCTCCGTTCGTTTCGAGCGAAGTCGAGAAACGTCGCGCGCAGGTTTCTCGACTTCGCTCGAAACGAACGGATCGAAGCTCGGCTTGCGGGCCATCCTGCGCCCAATTCGCACGCAAAAAAGCGGCCTGTCGCCAGGCCGCTTCTTATGCCGAAACGAATCGAGAAATCAGGCGGCTGCGGCAGCCTGCTTCTTGACGATGTCGCGCTTGAGGCGACGGGCCTTGAGCGACAGCTTGTCGTCGCTGGTCTTGACCAGCCAGTTGTCCAGGCCGCCATTATGTTCGACCGAACGCAGACCATGGGTCGATACGCGCAGTTTGAAGCTGGCTTCCAGCGTTTCGGAGATCAGCGAAACATTCTGGAGGTTGGGCAGGAACACCCGCTTGGTCTTGTTATTGGCGTGGGAAACATTGTGACCCACCTGGCGACCCTTGCCGGTCAGCTCGCAAATGCGCGACATAATCAATAAACCTTGTAGTTCGGGTTCGTTCGGAAAGCCGCGCCGATAACGGGATTCCCGCTGGCCGTCAACCCGCCGCACGGCGGGTCGCAACCCTTTTGCACGGCGAAGCGTTGAGGCTCCGTAACATATGGGAGGTTGAAATGCGATTCATTGGTGGGCTGTTGATCATCATATTGCTCGTGCTGGCTGGCGGCATCGCCACCGGCTTCATCGACCTGCAGAAAACGCAGGACGGACGCCTGCCCGAAATCGCGGTGAAGGAAGGCGCGCTGCCCAAATATGAGGCCAATGTGGCCAAGGTCGAGGTCGGCACCCGCAACGAGACGGTCGAAGTGCCGACGGTGGCGGTCAAAAAGCCCTGAGTTCGCATCAGGGGCAAGATGCTGTAAGGGCGGGGCGTGAACGCTTCGCCCTTTCCCTTGCCCGATCCCATGCGCCGCGCGCTGGCGCTGGCCCGTGCGGCGGAGGCGGCGGGCGAGGTGCCGATTGGTGCGGTGGTGACCAAGGATGGCGTCATCATCGGCGAGGGCGAGAATCGCAACCGCCGCGACCATGATCCCACCGCCCATGCCGAAATCGTCGCGATGCGGGCGGCGGCGATCCATCTGAGCGATTTTCGCCTGACCGGCTGCGACCTGTGGGTGACGCTGGAACCCTGCCCGATGTGCGCGGGGGCGATTTCTCACGCCCGGATCGCGCGGCTCTATTATGGCGTGGGTGACCCCAAGGGCGGGGCAATCGAGCAGGGACCGCGCCTGTTCGCCCAGCCGCAATGCCTGCATCGGCCCGAAGTCTATGGCGGCCTCGCCGAAGTCGAAGCCTCAGTGCTGCTGCGGGATTTTTTCGCCGCCCGACGCTGAGTAATTTATCCGGTAGAGTTGATAGGGCAAGGTCATGCCGCTGTTGAGCGTCACCGGCACCAGCCAGCCTGGAATTTTGCCCCGCATCAGATCCGCATAGAAACCACGCGGGCTGCGCGACTGATAGATCGTGCCTTCGGGGAAATTGGGGCAGACCAGCAAATAGGTCGCATGATGCTGCGCCGCGATGGGCCGAAAGGCGTCGGCGGGGCCATCATAGGCGTGGTGCATGTCCAGGATCGTCGCGCCATTGCGATGATAGGGCCCGGCCAGCGCGCTATGATGGGTGGTGGCGATGATGCGCGGTCCCAGATCGACCATGGTGAAGATAGTCGCGGGGGGCAACTGATCCAGCACTTCGAGCGCAGGCAGCGTGCGGCACCGGCCATTGGCTTTCTTGATCGCATCATTGCGGGCGATGGCGGACGGGCGCCATGGCCTGGGCTTGTTGCCGGTCAGCTGCGCCCACCCACTCATGATTTGCGGATAGAGCGGATAGGCGCAGGCAATAGCCGCCAGCAGCGCCACCCCTGCCCCCGCCGCGATTCGCACCCGGCGCGTGCCGGTGAAGATCGCGCCGATCAGCCGGTGCGCGGCCCATGCGGCGGGCGGGATCGCCAGCAATTGCGCCGCTGGCCCCGCGCGCAGCTGCCAGAACAGCAAGGCGGTGGAAAAGAGCATCATGAGGCCGACGGTCGCCCAGGCCCAGAGGCGCTCAGCGTCGCGCCGCGCGTCCCACAAGGCCCAGAGCAGGCCGATCAGCCCCGCCAGCGGGATCGCCAGCAGCGGCACGACCAGGCTTTGCGCCTGCGCGGTGATCGGCTTGGCCTCGCGAATATTGGCAAGCCAGAGCCGCTCCAGTTCGGGCGAAATCTGATAGGGGCTGAGGCATTGCGGCCAGTTCAGCCAGAAGAAAGTCGCAACCGCACCGCCGACGATGAGGCCCGCCGCCAGCCGCATCGCCCAGCCGCGCAACGGCGCTACCGAAAGCAGCACCATGCCCGCCGACGCCGCGCCGAACACCGCCACCCAGATCGGCGAGATCGCATCGCACACCATTTCGCGATTGGCATAGCTGGCGAACAGCAGGTAGCAGAGTGAGGTCGCCCCGCCCAAACTGAGCGCATAGGGCAGCATCCGCCGCTCCGCCCCTTCGCGAAACACCCAGCGCAGCGCGATCAACCCGCCACCCGCCGCCAGATAGACGATCATCTCCATGCCGATAGCAATCGACAGCGCGCTGCTGACCCCGGCCATCACCCCGCCGCGCAGCCGATTTGTGTCGATGACGCCCGCCAGCATCGTCACCGCCAGCGCCAGTTGCCAGCCATGATGGTCGATCCGCATCGGCGCATACATGCCCAGCCCCATCTGCGCGGCGAGCGGGGCGAGCGCCGCCAGCAACCAGCCATGCGGCCCGGCCAGCCGCCGCCCGATAAAGCCAAGGCTCAGCATCAGCAGCAAGAGCGGGAGCAGCGGCGCGATGCCGCAGGCCAGCCGATCGGCCAGCCCCTGATCGACAAAGGCGCGGAAGAAGAGGATCAGCCCGGCGATCGGGATATCGACCAGCCGCGACCAGTGGATATTCGCGCCGCCCGGTGGATCGAGCCGATATTGGCGCAGATCATACCAGCCCTGACCCGCCAGCCAGTCCTTCACCTGCACATAGCGGATATTGTCGTCGGTATCGCTCAGCACCAGCCAGTGGATCGCGGGCCAGCGAGTCGTGACCATGGCGACCGCAATGACGATCCAGATCAGGAAGGTCAGCCACTTCCAGTGCCGCGCGCTCCACGCCAGCAAGGGGGGCAGGATATGGGTCACCCGCGCGCGCAGGGCATCGGCGCTTTTCAAGCTCATCCTTGCCCCCTAAACGAGCCGTGGCAAAGCGCAACGGGGACCATGGCCATCATCAACCGACTTTCACAGCAGCATCGCGCGCTGTTCTGGCAAATCGTCCGCTATGGCGTGACCGGCCTGTTCGTGACGGCGTGCCAGGCGGCAATCTACTGGAGCCTGGCGGCGCTGGCCGGCCTGCATCCGCAACTGGCCAATCTGGTCGGCTATGGCGCGGCGGTAATCATCGGTTATGTGAGCCACAGCGCCTTCACCTTTCGCGGCCATGGCACCCGCGACAAGGCGGCGGCACGGGGGTTCCGCTTCGTCGCAGTGTCGCTGGTCAGCTATGCGCTTAACGCCCTGTGGGTGTGGCTGTGCGTGACCCATATGGGGTGGCCGGCATGGTCGCCGATCCCGGCAATGATCTTCGTCACGCCAGCGGTGATGTTCGGGCTGAACCGAAAGTGGGTGTTTAGGTGATTATCCGACGTGTTCCCGCGAAGGCGGGAACCTAGTTCGGAGCGTGGGACTGGGTTCCCGCCTGCGCGGGAACACGGGTCATGTGGCGATATCGTCAAACAGGTCACGCCACTTCGGGTTCATTTCCTCGATGAGCCGCAGTTTCCACTTGCGATCCCATTTCTTGATCCGCAATTCGCGCTGGCGTGCTTCCTGAATATCGTCATGAGCTTCATACCAAACCAGAAAATGGCAGCGATATTTAGCGCTGAATTCGCCGCCAAAGCCATTGCGATGCTGCCATGCTCTCTGGATGAGATTGCTGGTTACGCCGAGATACATCGTGCCGTTCTGGCCGCTCGCCATCAGATAGACGTAACCCGGTCTGGTCATGCTTTAAGATAACGTGTTCCCGCGAAGGCGGGAACCCAGTTCGGAGCGTGGGCCTGTGTTCCCGCCTTTGCGGGAACACATTGTTCTATTTAATGTACGAACCGCGCCACCACGTCCCGGTAGGAGCGGCTGACTTTGACCTGTGCGCCCGATTCCAGCACCAGGAAACATTCGCCATTGGTGTGGGGTTTGACCTGCTTGACCTGGCTCAAATTCACAATGGTGGAGCGATGGACGCGCTGGAAGTTGCGGGGGTCGAGCCGTTTTTCCAGATCCTTCATGGTTTCGCGCAGGATCAGCGAATTGTCGGCGGTATAGATGCACATATAGTCGCCCGCCGCGTCGATCCGCTCGATCGAATCGACATCGACCCGGAAAATCTGGCCGCGATCCTTGATGTTGATGAGCTTCTCGAAACGGTTGGAGGCCGGGCCTTCCTCGTCCGCTGCGTTGAAATCGCTCATGGCCTGGGGCGCAACTTCGGCCAGCACTTCGCGCAGTTTCTCTGCTTCCTGCACCTGCCGCTTGTCGGACAGGCGCAAGCGCACCCGGTCGAGCGCATCGGCCAGACGGCCTTCTTCCACGGGCTTTAGCAGATAGTCGACGGCCTGCGCCTCGAACGCGCGAATCGCGTGATCCATGTAAGCGGTGACGAAAATGAAGAGCGGCGGCTCGACTTCCATAATCCCCTGCACCACGGAAAAACCGTCAAAGCCCGGCATCTGGATGTCGAGGAACACAAGGTCGGGCTTGTGCGTCTTGATGGCGCGGATCGCTTCGCGCCCATTGTTGCAGGTTTCGATAATTTCGACATCCTCATGCGCTTCCAGACGGAGCATAAGCCCTTGGGTCGCCAGGCTTTCGTCGTCGACGAGGATTGTTCTGATCGTCATGCGGCCACTTTCGATGAATCTTCCAAATTGAGCGGTATTTCGATGATCACCGAAAAACCACTGGGACTTGAACGTGTTTCAAAGCTCTGTCGTTCCCCGAAGGCCTGAATGAGCCGATCGCGGATGTTCGGCAGGCCAACGCCCGTCCCTTCGCTGACGGCAATGTGTGGCTTCATTCCGCCTTCATTCAATCCCGGCCCGCTGTCGGATACGACGATCCGCACATTTTCACCGGCAGGCTGCGCGCTGACCGATATTTCCGCGCCTTCCTCCTTGGGCGTGACGGCATATTTGATAGCATTTTCGACCAGCGGCTGGAGCAGCAACGATGGCAGCCGCGCCTGTCCGACCGCCGGGTCAATGATGAACACCGGCCGCAGCCGGTCCTCGAATCGCATCTTCTCAATCTCCAGATAGAGTTTGAGCGTCTCAATCTCCTGCTCGATCGTCACCTGCGCGGTCGGCTCGTTGATGAGGGTATAGCGCAGGAAGGAGGACAGACGCGACAGCATCGCATTGGCCCGGTCGGTCTGTTTGAGCAGCACCAGCGTGGAGATGGAGTTAAGCGTATTGAACAGGAAATGCGGGTTAAGCTGATAGCGCAGCATCGCCAGTTGCGCGCTCGACGCCTGATTTTCCAGATGCAGCAGCTGGTCCGCCTGCTCCTCGACCGTCAGGTAGAAGTTGATGGCATAATAAAGCGCCGACCATGCGCCCAGCAGCGTCATCGACAAATAGAAAGCACCCAGGAACAGTTGCAGCCCCGCGGTTTCGCTGCCCTTATTCTGCGTTGAAAACACCCAGGCGTCGATGAAGGCGACCAGCGCAGCCGCGGCCACCACGGTGACGATCGACACGCCCCAGGTGATGATCGGCTTTTGCCGGAGCAGAAAGCGGAACATCACCGCGATCAGCAGCGTCACCGAATAGCCGGTAACGGTCGAGATCAGCACCGGCACCAGGCTGGAAAGCGGCTGGCCATTGGCGATGGTGGACGATCCGCGCAGCAGGAACGCGCCGGCCCAGCCCAGCGACTGCAGGTTCCAGAAAGCGCGATTCTTGTCCGCGAAAAAGGGCTGGGGCTGAAAGGGATGAACAGACATTACAGGCAGCCTAGGCGATTTGAGGCGGCGGGTGAAGCCGCTGCGACCTATCCCCTGTTGCGGCCGCCCCTCAGGCGGCGGCAGCGGGTTCCTCCGCCATCGGCGTGACTTCATCGGGACACAACCAGACCAGATCGCTCAGTTCCAGCACGCGGCCATCATGCGCCTGTATCGTGACCCTGCGGATCGGCAGGCCATCGCGCCGGTCGGCCAGCACCTGGCAGGACACGGTGCCGCAGCCCCATTTTTCACCCCATTGGCGCAGCGCGATCATGACCGGGGCCAGTTCCTGCCCCTTTTCGGTCAGGCGATATTCCACCTTGCGCTTGTCGCACTGCATCGGCTGCCGCAGCATGATGCCATTTTCGACCAGTCGGGACAGGCGGTTGGCCAATATGTTGCGGGCGATGCCCAGCGTCGACTGAAACTCCTCAAAATGGCGGATTCCCGACAGGGCGCCGCGCAGGATGAGGAAGGACCAGCGTTCGCCCATCGCCTCCAGCGCGCTGGGTAGCGCGCATTGTTCCAGATCCTGTGCCAGATTATGTTTCATCGTCATGACTGGATAGCCCAAAGCGGCCTCACTTGCAAAAGCGCAGTGTATTTAGGGGAAATGGGATTTTTTTGTTGCGCAGCAAGGCACTTCCCACACAATCGGGAAACGATGCTACGCCAATATGAACTTGTCGAACGGGTAAAGCGCTACGATCCCAATGCGGACGAAGCGATGATCAACCGCGCCTATGTGTTTTCCGTCCAGAAGCATGGCAGCCAGAAGCGCGCCAGCGGCGACCCCTATTTCAGCCACCCGATCGAGGTGGCGGGCATCCTGACCGACTTTGGCCTGGACGACCAGACGATCGTGACCGCGCTGCTCCACGACACGATCGAGGATACGCTGGTCACCTATGCGGAGATAGAGGCCGCGTTCGGCAAGGATGTCGCGCGCATGGTCGATGGCGTGACCAAGCTGTCGAAGATCGAAGCCATGTCCGAAAATGAGCGGGCGGCGGAGAATCTGCGCAAATTCCTGCTCGCCATGTCGGACGATATTCGCGTGCTGCTGGTCAAGCTCGCCGACCGGCTGCACAATATGCGCACGCTGCACTTCATCAAAAATCCCGACAAGCGCCGCCGCATCGCCAAGGAGACGATGGATATCTATGCGCCGCTCGCCGAGCGGATTGGCATGTATGATTTCATGCGCGAAATGCAGCTGCTGGCCTTTCGCGAGATTGAGCCGGAAGCCTATGCCAGCATCACCAAGCGGCTGGAGCAGCTGAAGGAAGGCGGCCATGACAAGGTCGACCGGATTGGCGCGGAACTGCAATTGCTGCTGGGCGGATCGAACATCCCGGTCACCGTGTCGGGGCGCGAGAAACATCCCTTCTCGATCTGGAAGAAGATGCAGGAACGCCATATCAGCTTTGAACAGCTGACCGACGTGATGGCGTTCCGCGTGATTACCGAGACGACCGAGGATTGCTACCGTGCGCTGGGCGTCATCCACCAGATGTTCAAGATGGTGCCGGGCCGGTTCAAGGATTATATCTCCACCCCCAAGCGCAACGGCTATCGCTCGCTCCACACCACCGTCATCCATCAGGACAATGCCCGGATCGAGGTGCAATTGCGCAGCCGCGACATGCATAATGACGCCGAACTGGGGCTGGCAGCGCACTGGGCCTACAAGCAAAAGGGCGATGCGGGCGACCAGAATGCGGCGTGGCTGCGCGATCTGGTCGAAATATTGGAGCAGAGCCAGGACGCGGACGAACTGCTCGAACATACGCGCATGGCGATGTATCAGGACCGCATCTTCGCCTTCTCCCCCAAGGGCGAGTTGCACCAGCTGCCCAAGGGATCGACCCCGGTGGATTTCGCCTATGCGGTGCATACGTCGCTCGGCAACCAGACGGTCGGCGCGAAGGTCAATGGCCGGGTCGTGCCGCTGCGCACCAGCCTGGAAAATGGCGATCAGGTCGAAATCCTCAAATCTGCGGGGCAGGAACCGCAGCCCGGCTGGCTGACCTTCGCCATCACCGGCAAGGCGCGCGCGGCGATTCGCCGCTATATCCGCCAGAAACAACGCGGCGAGGAAGTCGCGCTGGGCGAAAAACTTTATGAAGAGATTGTCGGCCGCTTCTCCCATGACCTTGCCAGTGAGCTGGGCGACAAGGCATTGAAAGCCGCGTTGAAACGGCTGAAACTGGACGATCGCGCATCGCTGATGGTCGCGATCGCCACCCATCGGTTGCTCGATTCGGAAGTCATGGAGGCGCTGGTCCCCGGCTCCACCACCGGCACCGGTATGGAAGAAGCCCATCCGCGCCAGCACGCGCCCATCTCGATCCGCGGGCTGACGCCGGGCATCGCCTACAGCCTGTCCGATTGCTGCCACCCCGTGCCGGGCGACCGCATCGTCGGAATCCGCCGCACCGGCGGCCCGATCGAGGTCCACACGATCGACTGCCGCACGCTGGAGGCCGGGCAGGATGATGACTGGGTCGACCTGTCCTGGGACAGCAAGTCCAAGGGCGGCACCGCGCGGTTGCAGGTCATCGTCAAGAACCAGCCGGGCGCGCTGGCGGCGGTCACCAACGTGTTCGGCGCGACCAAGGCGAACATCCTCAACCTGCAACTGGTCAACCGCGAAGGCCCGTTCCACACCGACATCATCGACCTGGAAGTCGCCGACGCCCAGCATCTGATGCGCATATTGTCGGCGCTGCGCGCGCTCGACACAGTGGTGCAGGCGGACAGGGTTTAGGCGGCAGCCTCGATCCGCATCCGCAGGCCGAGCGCGGGCAGAAGTTTGAGCATGGTGCCCAGTGTCGGATTGCCGTCCGGGCCGAGCGCACGATAGAGCTGCTGGCGCTTCATGCCGGTTTCCTTCGCCAGTTCGGTCATGCCGTGCGCCCGCGCGACGATGCCGATCGCTTGCGCAATAACATGCACATCGCCCGTCGCCAGCGCATCCGCCAGCAGATCGGCCTGGTCATCCGCTTCGGTCAGATAGTCGGCCGCATCGAAGCGAGTGAGTGTAATCGTCATTCCCATGTCCTTTCGCAGGCCATCGGCGCTGCTCCTGTCTGGCGGCTCAGTCGATCCGGGCCGCCATATCTTTTGCCTTGGCTATGTCCCGCTGCTGGCTCGACTTGTCTCCGCCCATCAGCAGGATGATCCATTGTTCGCCGCGCCTGACAAAATAGAGGCGGTATCCCGGCCCGAAATCAATCCGCGCTTCCAGCACGCCATCGCCCACCGATTTCACATCACCCATCAGGCCTAATTCAAAACGGGCGATCCGGCCTGCAATTTTCGAGCGCGCCCGGCGATCACGAAGACCCGCAAACCACTCTGCAAAGGCCGACGTCTGCTGCACATCCATATTGTCAATATATAAGTGACACTTCGCAAAGTGTCAACATATAAGAGACGCCAGCCACGCCTCGGCAAAATGGGGCAGACGTTATCCGTTGATTTTATCCGCCAACGGCTGTAATGGCGCCGCAGCGAACCCCCTGTGGGTTCACCGTCCGAGACAGTTGGTGAGGGGGATTTGCCCCTCTTAATTCCCAGCCTAGACGGGGAAAAGTTCTTTACCGGACAGGCCATTACGGTCTGTTTCGGGTCTGCCGCCTTCCTTCAAACGGACGAACGGCCAGTCGATCTCTCCCCTTCGGACTAACATTCCGTGTGCTGGCATCCCGTGTGCTTGCACGCGGGTTTTTGCCGTTCATCGGGCTTTCCGGTGGACATGAAGTGGAGAATGGCATGGATCGTAATCAGAAATCTGAGGTCGTCACCACGCTGAACGCTACTTTTGCCGACCTGGGTGTTGTCGTGGTCACACGCAACCTGGGCATGACCGTCGCACAGTCGACAGTCCTGCGGCAGAAGATGCGCGAAGCGGGCGCGTCCTACAAGGTTACGAAGAACAAGCTCGCCAAGATCGCGTTGAAGGACACGCAATACGAAACGATCAGCTCCATGCTGACCGGCCCGGTTGCGCTGGCCACTTCGGCCGATCCGGTCGCCGCCGCCAAGGTGGTGATCGATTTCGCCAAGACCAACGACAAGCTTGAGATCGTTGGCGGCGCAATGGGCGGTGTGCTGCTCGATGCAGAGGGCGTCAAGGCGCTCGCATCGATGCCCTCGCTGGACGAACTGCGTGCAAAGATTATCGGCCTCATCCAGGCGCCGGCAACCAAGCTCGCTACCGTCATCCAGACGCCGGCTTCGCAGCTCGCTCGTGTCTTCAACGCCTATGCGGAGAAGGAAGCGGCCTGATCGGTCGCAACCAACTTCCTGTAATCGTTTCAACATATTGCGGGGTTCACCCCGTTTAGAAGGAAAAATATCATGGCAGACATCAACGCACTGGTCGAACAGCTTTCGGCCCTGACCGTCCTCGAAGCCGCCGACCTGTCGAAGGCGCTGGAAGAAAAGTGGGGCGTTAGCGCCGCTGCCGCCGTCGCCGTCGCCGGCCCGGCCGCTGCCGCTGCTCCGGCTGCTGAAGAGCAGACCGAATTCGACGTGATCCTGACCGGCGACGGTGGCAAGAAGATCAACGTCATCAAGGAAGTCCGCGCCATCACCGGCCTCGGCCTGACCGAAGCCAAGACCCTGGTTGAGTCGGCGCCCAAGGCGATCAAGGAAGGCGTGAACAAGGAAGAGGCCGAGAAGGTCAAGAAGCAGCTTGAAGAAGCCGGCGCGACCGTCGAACTCAAGTAATCGGGATGCCCTGCTTCATGCGGGGCTGAACGGCTAGCCTTTGGGCTGGCAGAAATAGGGGCGGTGCCGAAAGGTGCCGCCCCTATTTCTGTGTTGGGGCGTCGCGTCCGCACTCCCCCGTCATCCCGGACTTGATCCGGGATCCATTCACGCAACGGTCGTGATACTGCGCGGCGGTAGAGCCAATGGATCCTGACTTTCGTCAGGATGACGGCGGTGATGGGCGGGTGGCGACCATGGGCAGGCAGTCGTGAGCGACCCTGATCGCCCACATAGCTGACATTATCGTCGGATTTCGTGTGAGTGATGATTTGTTAATGCTGAGTAGATAACGCGAATGCAGGATTGAAAAGGTAATGATCGATCATGCAGTTGAAATTCTCAGCAATCGCGTTCTCTTTTGCGATTTGCCTCCAGAATGCTTCTGCGCAAGAGGCGCAGCCAAACATCCAAATCATCGCTCAAGCATATGACCGTTGCATGGCGACCTACGCCGTGCGCCTCACACGAACCACAGCACCCGACGATGCCATTTACGCGGAAGCTACAAAGTCATGTTCGCCGCTGAAGGATAAGTTGATCGAAGTAATCCGCCAGCAAGTTTCGCCACCGGAAGCTGCCAAGGTTATAGCCTCTATGGATGTTTCAGCGAAGCCCAATTTCTTCAATATGCTGAATCGCATTCGTAGTGACCGAGCAAAACGAGAAAGCCAGCTGGGCAGGCCGTAAATCGCGTCAACTCGATCTGCTTGACCGAAAGCCGTCGGTCACCTCCCCACCCCACCCCGTCATGCTGACAAAAATAAGCATTTAGGGTCGCGTAGGGCCGCCCTGAATCCCGGCCTGCGCCGGGATGACGGGACGGGCGCACGACCGGCCCCCTCCCCGCCCCACACTGGCACGCCCCCACCCCAAAAACCCGTTCCCACTTTCCCCCAGTCTGTTCTACAAGCGGAACAGATATGCCGCGCGCCCTTTCATCCGAGACGCTTCATGCGACCAGCGTGGCCATAAATGGCCGCGCGGTCTTGCTGTGCGGGGTGAGCGGGATTGGGAAATCCGACCTTGCGCTGCGGCTGATCGATCGGGGTGCGATCCTGATCAGCGACGATTATACGCTGGTCAAGCGGGTGGACGGGCAACTGGTCGCCACCGCGCCCATGACGATCATCGGCAAGATGGAGGTGCGGGGCCTGGGGGTCGTGGCGATGCCCCATGTCGCCGATGTGCCGGTCGCGCTACTGGTCGATCTGTTCGATAAAATCGACCGGATGCCGCTGGAGCCGCTGATGCGCACGGTGGCGGGGATGGATGTGCGCGTCGTGAAGATCGCGCCGCTCGAATGCTCCGCCCCAATCAAGGTCGAACTGGCGCTGCGGACGCTGGATCAGGGATCGGGCACGCCATGACCCAATCCCACCCCAAATCCATCCTCCTACTCTCTGGCCTGTCGGGCGCGGGCAAGACCACGGCGCTCAAAACGCTGGAGGATATGGGCTGGGAGGTGGTGGACAATCTGCCGCTGGTCCTGCTCGACCGGTTGCTCGACACCCCCCTGCCCGCGGGCCATGCCGGCGCGGACGACCGGCCGCTGGCGCTGGGCATCGACGCGCGCACCCGTGGGTTCGACGCCAATGCCATCGTCCAGCGGATCAAGGCGCTGCGCGACAATCATGGCCATGATGTCGAGACCCTGTTCCTCGATTGCTCCGGCACCGAACTGGAGCGCCGCTTTGCCGAGACGCGGCGGCGGCACCCGCTGGCGCTCGATCGCCCGGCGGCCGACGGGATTGCGCGCGAACGCGAACTGACCGAGCCGCTGCGCCGCTGGGCGACCCAGGTGATCGACACCACCAGTTTCTCCAGCAACGCGCTGCAACAGGAAATCCGCGACCGTTTCTCGCGTGAGCGCCTGTCGGACCCGGTGCTGACCATATTGTCCTTCGGCTTTTCGCGCGGGATGCCGCGCAACGCCGACCTGATGTTCGACATGCGATTCCTGCGCAACCCGCATTGGGACGAGGCGCTGCGGGCCAAGACGGGGCAGGATGCGGATGTCGCCGCCTATATCGTCGCCGATCCGGCCTATGAGGAGGCGGTGGGCAAGATCGAGGAGCTGCTCAAAATCGTCCTGCCGCGCTACGCAGAAGCCGGAAAAGCCTATATTACCGTAGCGTTCGGCTGCACCGGGGGACGGCATCGGTCGGTCCATGTGGCCGAACGCGTCGCCAGATACTTGCAAGATGCGGGCTTTTCGCCCACGGTCTCGCACCGCAATATGGAATCGGCGCCACAGGATAGTCTGGAGAAGCGCCCACCGGGAGGCCCGAAAGCAATATCATGAAGCAGGTGGGCCGCAAAAGCACATGATCGGACTCGTACTCGTCACCCATGGGTCGCTCGCGACCGAATTCGTCGTCGCGATGGAGCATGTCGTTGGCCCGCAGCAGCAGATCGAAACCATCTGTATCGGGCCGGAAGATGACATGGAATTGCGCCGCGCGGACATCGCGACCGCGGTTGCGCGCGTCAATGACGGCAGCGGCGTCATATTGCTGACCGACCTGTTCGGCGGCACCCCATCGAACCTGGCGATTTCGCTGCTGAAAGCGGGCGAGGTAGAGGTGATTGCGGGCATCAACCTGCCCATGCTGATCCGGCTGGAAAGCGCGCGCAAGGTGATGGACGTGAAAGCCGCCGTCGCCGCCGCGCGCGAGGCAGGACAGAAATATATCAGCGTCGCGTCGGAACTGTTGGGCAGCACCACATGAATGAAGTCAGCCGGGAAGTCCTTATCAGCAACAAGCGCGGCCTCCACGCCCGCGCAAGCGCCAAATTCGTGACCCTGGCCAGCGGCCTGCCCGCCGACATCATCGTCAGCAAGGATGGCAGCGACGTGACCGGCACGTCGATCATGGGCCTGATGATGCTGGGCGCGGCGATGGGCGACAGCATCACCATCAAGGCGACCGGGCCGGAAGCGGTCGATTCGCTGGGCAAGCTGGTGGGTTTGGTTGAGGACAAGTTCGGGGAGGAATAAAAATATCCATTCGCCCTGAGCGAAGTCGAAGGGCTCAGCCGACCGCAGGGAGGCACTTCGCTCCGCTCAGTGGATGGCTTCGACAAGCTCAGCCCGAACGGATATAACCTACCGCCCTATTGCCCCACTTCGCCCTCGCGCCGCATCCGGGTAAAGATATTCCACGTCGCGATGAACAGCGCCGCGATCACCGGACCGATGACGATGCCGTTGAAGCCGAACATCTCGATCCCGCCCAGCGTCGAAATCAGCACGACATAATCGGGGATGCGCGTGTCGCGGCCGACCAGGACCGGGCGCAGCACATTGTCGACCATGCCGATCACCAGTACCCCGCACAGCACCAGCACGACGCCCTGCCAGATCGCCCCGGTGGCGAACAAGAAGAGGGCGACCGGCACCCAGATGAGGCCGGTGCCGATCGCGGGCAGCAGCGAGAAGGCGCCCATCAGCACGCCCCACAGCAATGCCCCCTCTATCCCCAGCATCCCGAACACGATGCCACCGATCAGGCCCTGAACGATGGCGACGACGATGCTTCCTTTGATCGTGGCGCGGATAACGACGACGAACTGGTGGATCAGCGCCTGCCGCTGGCTGGCGCGCAGCGGCGCGGCATCGATCAGCCGGCGCCCCAGATCCTCGCCATCGCGCAGCAGGAAGAAGGCGAGATAGAGCATCACGCCCAGCGCCATCAGGAAACCAAAAGCGCTCTGGCCGATCACCAGCGCCTGCGTCGCCAGCGTGCGGAAACTGCTGGTGATGCCGCGCGTCAGCATCGCCTGTGCCGCGTCGAAATTGGTCAAGCCCCAGTCGCGCAGCCAACGGGTCGCCCAGCCCGGCAGGCTGGCCTGCACCTGCGCGAACAAGCGGGCAAAGTCGATCTCGCCCGACTGGATCTTGCCGTAAAAATAGGCCGCTTCCTGCAACAGCGCCATGGCGAGCACGATGGCCGGCACGATGACGATGCCGATGATTAGCAGCAGGGTGATCAGCGCCGCGCTGTTGCGATGGGTCGGCATGGCCGCCAGCAGCCGCTTGTTGACCGGCGCGAACAGGATCGCCGCAATCACCCCCCATAATATCGCCGCGAAAAAGGGTTCGACCACCAGCGCGAAGCCGATGGACACGATCAGCACGAGGGCGAGGAAAAAGCCATCCTCGATACGGGTGGGCGCAGGGGCGTCTGGGTTCATGCCCTGTCCCTTCGCAAAAAAACGGCGGCAAATCCATCACTGAACCGAACCGGTCCTTGCCCCCTGTCCTTTTATGTATTCGCCCGGTAGAGAAGCCGCTTCATCCGCCGATCGGGAACAGACGCAACGTGGCACGCGAAATCACCGGATTTTCCAACCCGCTGGTGAAGCGCGTCCGATCCCTGCGCGAAAAGAAATTTCGCAAGGCCGAGGGGCTGTTCCTGGCCGAAGGGCTGCGCATCCTGACCGAAGCGCGCGAGGAAGGCGTGCTGCCCGAAATGCTGTTCCATGCCGGATCGACGCATCCGCTGGCGATCGAGCTGATCGCGGCGATGGAGGCGGCGGGTGGCGACGTGATCGAAACATCCGCCGACATATTGTCCAAGATCAGCGGAAAGGACAATGCGCAGGCGGTGGTCGGCGTCTATCGCGACCGGCTGACCCCGCTGGAGAGGCTGGACCGGACCAGCGCCGACATCTGGATCGTCGCGCAATCGCTGCGCGATCCGGGCAATCTGGGCACGATATTGCGCACCGGCGACGCAGTGGGGGCTGGCGGGCTGATCCTGATCGACGATTGCGTCGATCCCTTCTCGGTCGAATCGGTGCGGGCCAGCATGGGGGCGCTGTTCACCCAGTCGATCACCCAGGCGCGCTGGGGCGAGTTCATGCACTGGCTGCGTCAGGGTCCGGGCGAACTGATCGGCACCAGCCTGAAGGCCACCCATGATTATCAAGAACCCCGCTACCAAAGCCCGTCCTTCCTGCTGGTCGGCAATGAGGCGCAGGGGCTGCCGGAATCGTACGAGGCGGAATGCGACCTGCTGGTCAAGATGCCGATGCTGGGCAAGGCCGACAGCCTGAACGCGGCGGTGGCGACGGCGGTGATGGCCTATGAGCTGCTGAACCAGAAACGGAAGAGATAGCGCCCGTCATCCCGGCGAAAGCCGGGATCCCGCTTCTTCGTTGCGCGGGAAGAAAGAACAGGGATTCCAGCCTTCGCTGGAATGACGGATGTTGAATTGATCAGGGGGCAAGAGATGACGAAAACCGACGGCATCGGCGAAATGTGGCGGCACAAGCGGGTGTTGACCGCCAGCCTGGTCGGCACGGCAGTGGAGTTTTACGACTTCTATATCTACGCCACCGCCGCCAGCCTGATCTTCCCCTCGCTCTTTTTCCCCTCCTCTTCGCCCACTGCGCAGCTGATGGCCTCCTATGGCAGCCTGGCCCTCGCCTTCTTCGCGCGACCGGTGGGCGCCGCGGTGTTCGGCCATTATGGCGATCGTGTCGGGCGCAAGGCGACACTGGTTGCGTCGCTGATGCTGATGGGCGGCTGCACCCTGCTGATCGGATTCCTGCCGACCTATGCGATGATCGGTTACTGGGCGCCGCTGATCCTGTGTGTGCTGCGCTTTGGTCAGGGTTTCGGGCTGGGCGGCGAATGGGGCGGGGCGGCCCTGCTGGCGGTGGAAAATGCCCCGCCCGGCTGGCGCGCACGCTTTGGCATGTTCCCGCAACTGGGCGCCCCGGTCGGCTTCATCGCCGCCAATGGCCTGTTCCTGATCCTGGGCGCGCTGCTGACCGAAGAGGATTTTCTGGCCTGGGGCTGGCGGCTCCCCTTCCTGGGCAGCGCGGTGCTGGTGATATTGGGCCTGTGGGTTCGCCTGAAACTCACCGAAACCCCCGAATTTGCCGCCGCCCAGAAAGAAACGCCGCCGCCCGCCGTGCCGCTCGCCACCCTGTTCTCCTCGCATCTGGGCGCGGCGATCGCCGGCACCTTCGCCTGCGCCGCCTGCTTCGCGGTCTATTATATCGCCACCGCCTTCGCGCTCGGCTACGGCACCACGGCGCTGAAGATCGACCGGGAAATCTTCCTCGCCATCCAGCTGGGCGCGATCCTGTTCATGGCGGCCAGCATCATCCTGGCGGGATGGTGGGCCGACCGCACCAGCCCCACCACCGCGCTTGCCTGGGGCTGTGTCGGCACGGTCGTGATGGGACTTGTCTTTGGCCCGATGATCGGCACCGGCGCGCTGCTGCCGATCTTCGCGGCGCTCAGCCTCGCCCTCTTCATGATGGGCTTCATCTACGGGCCGCTGGGTGCCTATCTGCCCGCCCTCTTCCCGATCCAGCTGCGCTATACCGGCGCATCCTTCGCCTTCAATCTGGGCGGCATCATCGGCGGCGCGCTCGCCCCGATCGTGGCCACCTGGCTGATCGGCGCACAGGGTGTCGGGCTGGTCGGCCTCTATATGTCGCTGGCGGCGCTCATCAGCCTTGGCGGGCTGTGGTGGACCAGCCGCCAGCACAGCTTGCCGGATCGCTGACAAACAGCGTTAATCCCGGCTTTACCATGTCGTGGCAAAGCCAGTCGGATGACGATCCGACGCCTTGCCTTTGCTGCCAGCATGATGCTGACCTTGGCCAACGCGCCGACGGCAGATGCTGCGCCAGCAACCGGCGGATCCAGCGCAACCATATTGGGCGGCCTGCGCGTCACCAAGACCAGCGATCTCAATTTCGGGCAATTGGCGGTGCCTGGGCAACCGGGCGTCGTGCGGGTGCGCGCCGACAATAGCCGCACTTGCAGCAACGGGCTGGTCTGCATGGGCAGCGCCAGCGCGGCCTCCTTTACCATCTCCGGGCGGCCAAATGAGCGGGTAGAGATTGATCTCGACCGGTCGTCAGTGGACCTGACCAATGCAGCGGGCAACCGGATAGCGGCCAGCCTCAGCCGGTCCCATTCGTTCATCCGCCTGAACGGGGGCGAAGCGGTGTTCCAGATTTTCGGCACGTTGCAGGTCCGCGCCAATCAGGCGGCTGGCGCCTATCGCGGCAGTTTCAACGTGCTGGTGCAATATCACTGAGGCCGCCGTCGGTCAGTCCAGCGCCTTGCGCATCAGGATCATCGGCACGCCGCTATCCTGAAACGGACGCACATCGACAAAACCAAAGCTGCGGTAGAGCGGCGCGCCCGCCAACGTCGCGGACAATTCCAGCGCGGCGAAGCCTTCGGCCCGCGCCGCGGCCTGACACAGGGACAGGACCAACGTCCCCACGCCTTTGCGAACATGATCGGGGTGAGTGTACATCGCGCGGACCTTCGCCGCCTCGGTCCCCGGATCGAGCAGCCGGTCATCGCGCCCGGCGCTGTGATTGCCGCCATAGGCGGTCGCCCGCCGGCTCCAGCCGCCACAGCCCGCGATCGCACCGCCCTCCTCCACCACGAAATAGGTGCCATCGGCGATCAGGCGACTGTCCAGCCCCATGAAGCCATGGCTGGCCCGCACCTGATCTGGCGTCAGGAACGGCGTTTGCAACCGGTCGATCGCCTGCTGCATCAACGCAGCAAGTATGGCTTCGTCGGCCGGGGTGGCGGGGCGGTGGGTAAGCAGCATATTCTTCTGCTGCATAATCCCCTCGCCTTTTCAATCCCGACCCAGTCTCGTCCGACAATGCTTCAGCAAAAATCGAAGAATCTGTTACATTTATGTAACAGTTAAAACAGATGCCGCGCAAATGTGAAACGACATGGCGGATCGAACCACATCGCCCGTTTTACACTCTAGCAACAAAACCAAGTGCCAGGGGATGGATGGAAAGGCCCATACACCAAAGTAGGGGGCTATAGATGATGAACAATTTACTCGCTGGTGGGCTGACCAAGGCTCTGCTAGCGACTACCGCACTTGCCGCCGTTACGGCACCGGCCTTCTCTCAGACGCCCGCCGCGGAGCCTGCAGTCGAAGCGGATGCGACCATCGTGGTTCTGGGTACGCGCCGCACGGACCGATCCGTAACGGACTCGGCCTCGCCGATCGACGTGATCGGGTCAGCAGAACTGGCAACCCAGCCCGCCGCCGACATGCTCGAAATCGTGAAGAACCTCGTTCCCAGCTTCAACGTCGCGCAGAACGCGATTTCCGACGCTTCCACCTTCGTTCGCGCGCCGTCTATCCGCGGTCTGGCGGGCGACATGGCGCTGGTCATGATCAACGGCAAGCGCTTCAACCGATCCGCGCTGGTGCAGGTAGCGGCCGGCGACCCGACCAACAATCTTTCGCAAGGCTCCGACATTTCGGTGTTGCCCTCCATTGCCTTTGGCGGTCTGCAAATCCTGCGTGAGGGTGCGACCGCGCAATATGGTTCGGATGCCATTGCCGGCGTGTTGAACTATGCGTTGAAAGAGGACGAGGGGCTCGAACTGACCACGCGCTACGGCCAGTTCTACGATAATGGTGGCGACGGCATATCCCGGCAGATCGCGGGCTATGCCGGCGTCAAACTGGGTGATCGTGGCTTCATCTCGGTCGCAGGCGAATATAACAAAGACGACGGCACGATCCGCAACGCGACGCGGCCAAGCGCCGTGGTGTTTGCGCAGAACAATCCGGGTCTGGCCTCGCAATTGCCCAATTTCCCCGGTCCAGTGCAGATTTTCGGCAATTCGCCGGCCGAGGGTTGGAAAGCCACGGTTAACGCCCACTACGATGTGACCGACGCGACTACACTCTATGCGTTCGGCAACTTTGCGCACTCCAAGATCACGCAAAGCTTCAACTATCGTCCGCCCATCACCTATTCTGCGACCGATACGGCCGGCGTCGTGCGCAGTCAGGGCAGGAACACCTCGTTTTCGCACCCGATTTACCTCACTCCTTGCCCGATGGGCAGCGCGACCTGCGCCGCTGGCGGGTTCGTGAAGGATGGCAACACCTTCTCCTTCTCCGACTTGTATCCGGCGGGCTTCACGCCTCAGTTCGTTGGCGTGAAGGACCAGGCATTCGGCGTCCTGGGCATCAAGGGCGACCTGATCGAGAACCTCACGTTCGACGTGTCGGGATCGCTCAGCCGCAACGCGCTGACCCTGTCCATGTTCGACTCGCTCAACGCATCCTACGGCCCGCTCTCGCAGACGAAGTTCCAGTTTGGGTCGCTGATCCAGAGGGAATCCAACCTGAACGCCGATTTCGTCTGGTCGGTCGATGCTGGCCTGGCCAGCCCGCTCACCGTCGCATTCGGCGCCGAGTATCGGAAAGAAACCTATCAGGCGACCGAGGGTGATGAGCAGTCCTACGGCATCGGCCCCTACGCCACGCAGGCGCTGTATGTCCAGACTGCACCGGGTGTCTACGCTTTGGATTCTACCGTCACCATGCCTCCGGGTGCGAGTGGCTATGGCGGTACCAGCCCGGATGCAGCCGACAGCTTTTCGCAGCAATCCTATGCCGGTTATCTCAGCGTGGAAACCGACCTGACTGACGCACTGTCAGTTGGAGTCGCCGGCCGCTATGAGCACTATAATACGTTCGGCTCTGCCACCGTCGGCAAGGTGAACGCACTGTATAAGATCACGCCCGATATCTCGGTACGTGGTACGGTCGGCACCGGCTATCACGCACCGTCGCCGGGGCAGAGCAACGTACAGATCCTGACAACCGCCTTCACCAACGGTGAGCAGGTACAGACGGGAACATATCCCGTCAGCAACGTGATCGCGCAATATTTCGGCGCAACGCCGCTGAAGCCGGAAAAGTCCACCAACTACGGTGTCGGCTTTGTATTCAAGCCCATGCCGAACCTGACGGTGACGGTTGATGGTTATTGGATCAAGATCAAGGATCGTATCGGAACATCGGCGACCCAGACCGTCACTGCGGCGGACATCATTGCCCAGCCCGCCCTTGCGGCGGTCGGGATAGGTGGCGACGTGAACTATCCCACAAGTGCCTATGACTCACGTACCGCCGGTATCGACTTTGTCGGCACCTATCGGACAGGCCTGGGTGCGGGCTCACTCAACCTGACGCTTGCCTACAACTATAATGAGACCAAGGTCACGAAGTTCGATGATACGATCATCAGCGACACCCAGAAAATGGATATTGAAGGCACCATCCCGAAGCATCGCGCTACTTTCACGGGCAACTACGCCATCGGTGATTTCACGCTCACCGCACGCGAGAATTTCTACGGCTCGTTCATTCTGGCAGACGCTTTCCCCGGTCAGACATTTGGGTCCAAATTTACCACGGATCTGGAAGTCAGCTACACCATCGCCGATCATTATACGCTGGCGGTGGGCGCCACCAACCTGTTCAATGCCTATCCGGACAAGATCAAGGCGACGCCCGCCAACCCGATCTATGTGCTGACCAACGGCCTGTCCAACGGTCAGGTCTATCCCAACAGCGGTGGTCCCTTTGGCGCCAATGGCGGCTTCTGGTATGCCCGCCTGAAGGTAAAAATCTGATAGCCAGCACAACGCAAAACGAAAACGGGCGCCGGAAGGCGCCCGTTTTTTTATGCCCAGTTGCCAAGCGGCGAACGTCGCGTTTGCTAAGTGATCAACCCTCGGTGCGCACGTCGCGGCGTTCGGCGATGCGCGCGCGCTTGCCGGTGCGGCCGCGCAGATAATAGAGCTTCGCACGACGCACGACGCCACGGCGGACCACGACGATCGAATCGAGGTTGGGCGAATAGAGCGGGAATACGCGCTCCACGCCTTCGCCGAACGAAATCTTGCGGACGGTGAAGTTGCTGCCCATGCCCTTGTTCGAACGCGCGATGCACACGCCTTCGTAATTCTGGACGCGGCTGCGTTCGCCTTCGACCACCTTCACGCCGACGCGCAGCGTGTCGCCGGGGCGGAAATCGGGAATGTCCTTGGCGAGGGCGGCAATGCTTTCCGCCTCGATCTGCTGGAGGATGTTCATGAAACGTCAGTCCTTCAAGTCGCGTTGCGCGCCAGAGGGCGACTGGACCCGAACGCCGATGTGACGTTCCCAAAGGTCCGGCCGCCGTGACCGTGTATCGACCTCCGCCTGGTGTTTCCGCCAGGCAACGATCTTCGCATGATCCCCCGATCGCAACACTTGCGGGATCGTGCGCCCCTCCCATTCGACCGGTCGGGTATAATGCGGATATTCGAGCAGCCCCGTTTCAAAGGACTCCTCCACCCCGCTGGAAGCCGCGCCCATTACACCGGGAAGCAGCCGGACGCAAGCATCCAGCAGCATCAAAGCGCCCATTTCCCCGCCGGACAGGATGATGTCGCCCATGCTGATCTGCTCGATCGGCCGGGCCTCGAAAATCCGCTCGTCAAACCCCTCGAATCGCCCGCATAATATCGTCGCGCCCGGACCGTCCGCCAGCGCGCGGATGCGGCCCTGGCTGATCGGCGCACCGCGCGGGGTCATGGCGATGACCGGCAGGTCGGGCCGCTGTTCCAGCGCATGGTCGACCGCGCGCGCCAATATATCGGCGCGCAGCACCATGCCCGCGCCACCGCCCGCCGGCGTATCGTCCACGGTGCGGTGTTTGTCGGTGGCGAAATCGCGTATCTGGATCGGCGCGCAGGACCAGCGCCCCTCAGCCAGCGCCCGCCCCGCCAGCGATACGCCCAGCGGCCCCGGAAACATCTCCGGGTAGAGCGTCAATATCTGCGCGGCAAAGCTCATCGCCGCCGCGCACGCAGCCAGGCCGCCGACAGCCCGCCCGCCAGGCACAGCGCACCACAGGCGAGCAGCGCCAGCCCGATGGCGCGCAGCAGGTCGGCAAAGGGCCGCTCAGGGTGGATCAGGCCGGGCAGCAGCACCAATAGCGGCACCGGACACACCAGCGCCACCGCCGCGGCGATCTTGATCCGACGCGACCAGCCAAGGCCGAACAGCCGCCAGCCAGCGGCCAGCATCGCAAGAAGATAGAGAGCGGTAAGGATTTGAGCCATGATCGCCGCTTAGGCGATGGAGGCGGCAGCGTCCAGTTCCCGGCGAAACGCAAACGTCAGCGCGTCCAGTCCTCGACCCGGAGGCCGGGCATGTCGGCGAAGTCGGCCTCGTTGCGGGTCACCAGCGCCGCGTCCAGCGACAGGGCATGGGCCGCGATCAGGCGATCGAAACTGCCCCGCCTGAAGGGAAGCGCCGCATAGGCCTGCGCCGCCGCCTCATCGAAGGGAAGAATAGCGATCTCCGCGACAAAGGCCGCGAGCGCTTCGGGTGGCGGCGGTTTGCCCCGCACCGTGCCATAGGCGAGTTCCGCATAGGTGATCGACGATATGAACAGGCTGCCCGCCGCCTGCTCCGCCATCCGGGTAATCAGCGACGGATAGATGCCGGTAAAGACATAGATGCAGCTATTGGTATCCAGCAGCCGCATCATGCCCCGGACGCATCACGACCCAGCAAGTGCCAATCGCGAGGGGAATCATCGAAGTCCTCGCGCGGCAGAGGCTCCAGCCACGGCGCCTTGCCCGCGAATTTGCTGACGTCGATCTTGCGATCATTCTGTGCTGGCTCGAACGTGAAGCGGCCATGATCCTCGCGCAGGGTCATCTCCGCGCCTTCCTTGAGGCCAAGAGCCTTGGGCAGGCGCAAGGCCAGGCTGTTGCCCGACTTGAAAATCTTGGCCCTATACTCTTCGCTCATCGCAGACCTCCGTATATACGGAAAGTATATACTATTCCACGAACGCCGCGTCAATCACCGCCCGCTCCGCGTCCAGCGTGACCGCGTGCATCGGGGCCATGAAACGTTTGCCGGGCTTGCCGTCCACCGGCGGGCGCTGAACCTCGATAATGTCGCCAGCACCGAAATTCTCGATCGCGATGATCTCGCCCAGCGCCTCGCCATCGCTCGACAGGCAAAGCAGGCCGATGACGTCGGCATGATAATATTCGCCCTCGCCCAGCGGCGGCAGGGCGGAACGCGGGACGGTGAGCGCCGTGCCGCGCATGGCTTCGGCAGCGCTGCGATCGCCGATTTCGGCGAAGCGCGCGACCGCACCATTGGAACCGGGGCGCAGCGACTTCAATGTCAGCCTGCGCCCGCCCGCATCGAAACTGCCATAGGCTTTGAGGCTTTCGACCCCTTCGCCAAACAGTTTCAGGCGGACTTCGCCCGCCACCCCATGCGCACCGATGATCGCGGCGAGAGTGACGGGCTTGTCGGTCAAGAGGATCAGCCCTCGGCCTGTTCGGCAGCCGCTTCTTCAGCGGGTGCTTCGGCAACAGGAGCCTCTTCAGCGGCAGGCGCTTCGACCGGAGCCTTGGCGGCTTCCTCGGCGGCGATGCGGGCTTCTTCGGCCTCGGCCAGCTTGGTCGCACGATCTTCGGCGCGATCCTTGGCCTTCTGGCCCGGCACACCCTTGTTCGGGTTGTTGCGCACGATGCGCTCCTTCACGCCAGCGGCGTCGAGGAAACGGGCAACGCGGTCGGTCGGCTGGGCGCCGGCTGCCACCCAATGCTTGGCGCGTTCCACGTCCAGAACGACGCGCTTTTCGTCGCCCTTGGGCAGGACGGGGTTGTAGCTGCCGATGCGCTCGATGAACTTGCCATCACGCGGCGCGCGGCTGTCGGCCACGACGATGCGATAATAGGGGCGCTTCTTGGAACCACCGCGCGAGAGACGAATGGACGTTGCCATGGAACTTACCTTTCTGACGTAAACTGAAAACGAAAAATTGCTTATTTCTTCATGAAATTCTGAAAACCGGGCGGCAGTTTGGGCATGTTACCGCCCAGTCCGCCAAGGCCGCCCAGCCCCGACAGGTCAGGCGGGCCACCAGCTCCGCCATCAGGACCACCCAATCCGCCCATGCCACCACCAGTGAACATCTTGGCCAGCCCTTTGAGGCCACCCATCTTGCGAATCTTTTTCATTGCGCCTTCCATTTCCTGATGCATTTTCAGGAGCCGGTTGACTTCCTGCACCGTGGTGCCGGAGCCTTTGGCGATGCGGATCTTGCGCTTGGCGTTGATGAGCGCCGGGCGTTCCCGCTCCTTGGGCGTCATCGATCCGATCATCGCGTCGAGATGGATCAGCGTCTTGTCGTTCGCGCCGCTGTTGGCCATCGCCGCCTGCGCTTTTTTCAGGCCTGGGATCATCCCCGCCAGCGCGCCCAGCCCGCCCATCCGGCGCATCTGACCCAGTTGCGCGCGCAGGTCGTTCATATCGAACTGACCCTTGGCCATTTTCTTGGCCAGCTTGTCGGCCTCGTCCGCATCGATGCTCTCGGCAGCGCGCTCGACTAGGCTAACGACGTCGCCCATGCCCAATATACGCTGCGCGACCCGCTGCGGGTGAAACACCTCAATCGCGTCGAGCTTTTCGCCGGTGCCTGCAAATTTGATCGGACGACCCGTGACCGCGCGCATCGACAGCGCCGCACCACCGCGCGCGTCGCCGTCCATACGGGTCAGCACCACGCCGGTCAGCGGCACCTGTGCCGTGAAGCTCTGCGCCACATTGACCGCATCCTGCCCCGTCAGCGAGTCCACGACCAGCAGGATTTCGGCAGGCGTGGCGACATCGGCCACCGCCTTCATCTCGTCCATCAGCGCCTGATCGACATGCAGGCGACCGGCGGTGTCGAGCATGACGACGTCAAAGCCCTGGAGCTTGGCCGACTGGAGCGCACGGCGGGCGATATCGACCGGCTGCTGCCCGGCGATGATCGGCAGGGTGGCGACATCGCACTGGGTGCCAAGCACAGCGAGCTGTTCCTGCGCAGCGGGGCGCTGGACGTCGAGCGACGCCATCAGCACCTTCTTGCGGTCTTTTTCCTTCAGCCGCTTGGCGATCTTGGCGGTCGTGGTCGTCTTGCCCGACCCCTGAAGCCCGACCATCATGATGACGGCGGGCGGGGTCACGTCGATCATCAGGTCCGACGTATCGGACCCCAATGTTTCGGTGAGTGTGTCGGAGACGATCTTGACGACCATCTGCCCCGGCGTGACCGACCGCAGCACGTCGCTGCCCACCGCGCGCTCGGTCGCCTGATCGACGAACTGGCGCACGACAGAGAGGGCGACGTCGGCTTCCAGCAGCGCGATTCGCACCTCGCGCATCGCGGCGCGGACATCGTCCTCCGTGAGCGCACCACGCCCCCGCAGCTTGTCGAATACCCCACCCAGACGATCGCTCAGCGAATCGAACATCATCACCTCAATTGGCCCAAGGGCCTGAAAATCCTTGCATTCCCATCGAACGACAAAATCGCCGGTGGGCGAAACCTCGCCAACCAGCGTCCATACAAAGCGCCTGATGCTGTTCCGTTTTCACGGGCGCGCGCTCAATGGATATGTCAGGGACCGAACGGCACACCGCCCGATTGCAGACGCGCCCATAGCGGAAAGCCCGCCGCCGCGCAAGCAAAGCTACAGCTTGGCCGCGCGCAATATCGCGTTGATCCGCGTCTGCCACCCCGGCCCGGTCGCGCGAAAGCGTGCCAGCACATCCTTGTCTATGCGCAACGCGACCTGTTCCTTGTTGGAGCCTGCCGGACGACCGCCAAGGCGGCGGCGCGCCTCCCGCTCGGCCAATGCCTGCTCGATCGCCGCGACACTGACGTCGCGATCCTCAGGATCGTCAGGATCAGCTGGCAATCCCACTATATAGTCTTTGTTCAGTTCCATTGCTCTTCCTCACCGAAATGAAGCGATGCCTATATTCGCGCATCACATAGATGACGGTCCACAACCTGCCATCAATCAGTCCGATCGCCTTGTATCGCGGCTCTTCATCCTCAATCCTGATCGTTGGAACGATCAGCATTTCGGCATCGAAGAAAACCTCTATGCCAAAGGCAAGCGGCACATGGTGCTTGCCCCGGTTGATCTTGTCTTTCGCAGGATCGAACTCGATTTCCACCTATGTTTATGTATATGCAAAAACATCGCTCGTCAATCACAACCCTTGCCAGTCCCGCAGCTTTCGGCATGGTAGCGCGGCAATCAGGGGAGCAGACCGTCATGAGCTGGACACGCCGCAAGCCGATGGAGGCGATGACGCCGAGCGGCGACCAGCATCGCATGGCGCGCACTTTGTCCTGGCCGCATCTGCTGGCGCTGGGCGTCGGCGCGATCGTCGGCACCGGCATATTGACGCTGATCGGGGTCGGTGCAGACCGGGCCGGGCCAGCCGTCCTCCTCTCCTTTGCGATTGCAGGTGCGATCTGCGCTTGCGCCGCGCTGGCCTATGCCGAGCTGTCGACCATGATGCCCGCGGCGGGCAGCGCCTATAGCTACTCCTATGCCGTGCTGGGCGAAGGCATAGCCTGGATCGTGGGGTGGAGCCTGATCCTGGAATATAGCCTTGTCGTATCGACCGTGGCGGTCGGCTGGTCGGGCTATGCCGCGCCGCTGCTCACCGCGATCGGCTTTCCCGAAACGCTAACGCAGGGACCGGAACTGGGCGGCCTCATCAACCTGCCTGCCATCTTCATCATCGCCGTGGTCGCGGGTCTGCTGATGCTCGGCACCCACGAAAGCGCGCGACTGAACACCATTCTCGTCCTCATCAAGATCGCGACGTTGAGCCTGTTCGTCTGGGTCGCCCTGCCCGCCTTCGACGCGCAGAATCTGGAGCCGTTCATGCCGTTCGGCTTTGCCAAGCATATGGGACCGGACGGGGTGGAGCGCGGCGTCATGGCGGCCGCCGCCATCATCTTCTTCGCCTTTTACGGCTTCGACGCCATCTCGACAGCAGCGGAAGAAGCCAAGAACCCGGAGCGGGATCTGGCCATTGGCATCGTCGGATCGCTGGTTGTCTGCACGCTCATCTATGTTCTGGTCGCCGCCGCCGCGATCGGCGCGATGCCCTTCACCCGCTTTGCCGACAGCCCGGAGCCGCTGGCGCTGATCCTGCGCGAAATGGGTCAAGGCAGCGTGGCACGGATCGTCGCCATCGCCGCCGTCATCGCCCTGCCGACCGTGCTGCTCGGCTTCCTCTATGGCCAGAGCCGCATCTTCCTGGTGATGGCGCGCGACGGCTTTCTGCCCCAAAGCCTGGCGAAAATCTCCAGGCGCGGCACGCCTGCGCGGATCACGATGGTGACCGCCATACTGGTCGCGATCATCGCCGGACTGCTGCCGATCGACGAGATCGCCGCATTGGCCAACGCCGGCACGCTGATCGCCTTCACCTCGGTCGGCCTGTGCCTGCTGGTGCTACGCCGTCGCCTCCCCGACATGCGCCGCCCCTTCCGCACGCCTGCCGCCTGGTTCGTTGGCCTCGGCGCAATGGGCGGCTGCGCCTATCTGTTCATCAGCCTGCCGATGCAGACGATGTTGGCCTGCCTGGGATGGAATGCGGTGGGGCTGCTGGTGTATTTTCTCTATGGGCAGAAGCGGGCGACGGCGGCGGCTGGTCTCAGGCCGCCAGCGGCTTGACCGACAGTTCATCGGCATGGTCTCGCGCGACAGCAAGATCATGGCGTATCTGCATCCGCATCAGCGTATCGGCGTCGATGCCGAACAGCTTTTCAAAGCGGATCGCCATGTCAGCCGTCAAATCCTGCCGCTGGTTGAGCAGGCGACTGACGGTCTGCCGCGTCACTCCCAGATGATCGGCCAGATCGCCGATCTTGAGGCCATGCGCCTCTACCATTTCAGTCCTCAGCCAGTCGCCGGGATGGACCGCCAGCGAAGCGTGCATCTTAAGCGCCATGATAATCCTCCAAATCCATATCGATCAATGCCCCCTCGTCATTCATGCGAAAGGTCAATCGCCAATTGCGCGTAACCGTCATTGACCATGTGCCAGCCCGGTCCCCGGTCAGGGTATGCAGACCATAGTTGGGCGGCTGAGCCAGCACATCCAGAGACGGTGCCGCATCGATGAAAGCCAGCATCTTGCGGAGCCTGCCAACATCGCCCACCAATCCTTTGGCGTTACCCGTCTCGAAAAAGCGACGCAGCGCTTTATGCGCAATGCTCTCAATCTCCATATGTAACGTTATACGTTACAATGCCCAGCATGTCAACCCAGACGTTACATCGCGGCAGCCACTGGCCTTTTCCCTTCCCTCCCATTACATGCGCCCCCATCATGGGACGCTTTTCCAAAATGCATGGCCTGGGCAATGATTTTGTCGTGATCGACGCGCGCACCGACGCGGTCGAGATGACGGAAGGCCGCGCCCGCGCCATTGCCGATCGTCATGCCGGGATCGGCTGCGACCAGCTGATCCTGATCGGCAATGCGCCCGACGCCGACGTGTCGATGCAGATATTCAACGCCGACGGCAGCGAGGTCGAGGCGTGCGGCAACGCCACCCGCTGCGTGCCCTTGTTCGTGGGCCGCGACGTGCTGATCCGCACGCAGGCGGGCCTGCTGGATGCCAAGGCGGTCGATGGCGGCGCGAGTGTCGATATGGGCGCGCCGCGCTTCGAGTGGGACGCGATCCCGCTCGCCTACGCCATGGACACGCTGACCATGAGCGCCAGCTGGGAGGATTTGCCCCCGCCCGCCGCCGTCAATGTCGGCAACCCCCATGTCATCTTCTTCGTCGATGATCTGGATGCGGTGGACACCGCCCGGCTTGGCCCGATTATCGAGACGGACCCGCTCTTCCCTGCCCGCGTGAACGTCAACTTCGCGCAGGTCGTGGACGACAATCATATCCGCCTGATCGTGTGGGAACGCGGCGCTGGCCTGACCCGCGCCTGCGGCACCGGCGCTTGCGCCACCGCCGTCGCCGCCGTCCGTCGCAAGCTGGTCAGCGGCCCCGTGACCGTCAGCCTGCCCGGCGGCGACCTCATCATCGACTGGGCGCCGGGCGGCACGATCCGCATGACCGGCCCCGCCACCCATGTGTTCGATGGCGAGGCCGACTGGTCGCGCTTCTAATGAGCGGCCCCGACATCATCACCATGGGCTGCCGCCTCAACATTGCCGAGAGCGAGGCGATCCGCGACATGGCGGCGGATCAGGACGATCTGATCGTCATCAACAGCTGCGCCGTCACCGCCGAAGCCGTGCGCCAGACAAGGCAGGCGATCCGCCGCGCCCGCCGCGACCGGCCCGACGCGCGGATCATGGTCACCGGCTGCGCCGCGCAGACCGAGCCAGAAACCTTCGCCGCCATGGCCGAAGTCGACATGGTGGTCGGCAACCGGGAGAAGATGGAGGCGGCTTCCTATCTCCCAGACCCCCGGCGACAGTCAGACCATTTTTTCTCTGCGTCTTCTGCGCCTCTGCGCGAACAGAATATTTTGCGCGCAGAGGCGCAGAGGACGCAGAGAGAAGAAGAAAGCGAAAACCCGGCATTCGCCGGGATAACCCTGGAGAAAGTCCGCGTCGCCGACATCATGGCCGTGCGCGACACCGCGCCGCATATGGCCAGCGCCTTTGCCGATCATGCCCGCGCTTTCCTGGAGGTGCAAAATGGCTGCGACCATCGCTGCACTTTCTGCATCATCCCCTATGGCCGGGGGAACAGCCGCTCCGTCCCTGCCGGGGCCGTAGTCGAGAAGGCGAAGGAACTGGTCGCGGCGGGGTACAAGGAAATCGTGCTGACCGGGGTGGACGTCACCAGCTACGGTCCCGACCTGCCCGGCAACCCGTCGCTGGGCCTGCTGGTCGAGCGCATCCTGAACGGCGTGCCGGACCTGCCCCGCTTGCGCCTCTCCTCCATCGACAGCGTGGAGATTGACGATCGATTGTTCGACCTGATCGCCCACGAACCCCGGATGATGCCGCATCTGCACCTGTCCCTCCAGGCGGGCGACGACATGATCCTGAAACGCATGAAGCGCCGCCACAGCCGCGCCGACGCCGTCCGCATCGTTGATCGACTGATCGCTGCGCGCCCGGACATCAGCATTGGCGCAGACATCATCGCCGGTTTCCCGACCGAGAATGAGGCGATGTTCGCGGGCAGCCTGGCGCTGGTGGCCGACTGCCGCATCGTCCACGGCCATATCTTCCCCTACTCGCCGCGCACCGGCACGCCCGCCGCGCGGATGCCGCAAGTGGACCGCGCCATCATCAAGGCCCGCGCCGCCCGGCTGCGCGCCGCCTGCGAAACCCAGCGCACCGGCTGGCTCGCCAGCCTGGTCGGCACCCGCCAGTCGGTGCTGGTCGAGCGCAGCGGGCTTTCCGGCCATGCCGAAAATTTCGCCCCGGTGCGCTTTGCCACCCCGCAGACGCCCTCCTCTATCGTGCGCGCAACGATCAGCGGCCTTGAGAATGGCGCGCTGATCGCGCAAGAGGCCAGCCATGACAGATAGTGGCACATCCTGGCGCGATCGCCTGTTCGGCGGCCTACGGCGCACATCCGACAAGCTTGGCGAAAATCTGACCGGCCTGTTCGGCAAGGCCGCGCTCGACGATCAGACGCTCGACGAGATTGAGGAAGCGCTGATCGTATCCGATCTTGGCCCGGCCATGGCGGGTCGGGTGCGCGAACGGCTGGCCGAAGGGCGGTTCAACAAGGAACTGACCGAGGAATATCTGCGCGAGATCATCGCCGAGGAAATCGAAAAGGTGCTAGCCCCGGTCGCCCGCCCGCTGGAGATCGAGGCCTTCCCGCGCCCGCAGGTCATCCTCGTCATCGGCGTCAACGGGTCCGGCAAGACCACGACCATCGCCAAGCTGGCGCATAATTTCCTGGAACAGGATTATGGCGTGATGCTGGCGGCGGGCGATACGTTCCGTGCCGCCGCGATTGGCCAGCTCAAGGTGTGGGCCGATCGCCTTGGCATCCCCATCGTCGCGGGTAAGGAAGGCGGCGACGCGGCGGGTATCGTGTTCGACGCGGTCAAGCAGGCGACCGCCACCGGCATCGACGTGCTGATCGTCGATACCGCAGGCCGGCTCCAGAACAAGAGCGAGTTGATGGACGAGCTGGCCAAGATCCGCCGCATCCTTGGCCGATTGAACCCGGCGTCCCCCCACGACGTTGTGCTGGTGCTGGATGCCACCACGGGACAGAATGCGTTGAGCCAGATCGAGGTTTTCAAAGAAGTCGCCCATGTCACGGGCCTGGTCATGACCAAGCTGGACGGGACCGCGCGCGGCGGCATGCTGGTCGCGGCGGCGGAAAAATATCGCCTGCCGATCCATGCCATTGGCGTGGGCGAAAAGATCGAGGATCTCCGCCCCTTCGACGCTGGCGACATGGCGCGGGCGATTGCCGGGACCGCTTATGCGCGGTGATGAGCCTCAACCGTCACCCCAGCGAACGCTGGGGTCCCTCTTCCTTTTGCCCGACCTCAAGAAAAGCGGGATGCCAGCCTTCGCTGGCATGACGGAGTAAAAATGGCCGACACCAAACCCGCCAACAGTCCCGCTCACAGCCCTGGACATGGGGGCACGCTCAGCCTGGCGCTCGATTTCGGGCCGCTGCTGGTGTTCTTCCTGGGCTATAAATTCTTAGGGATGATCGTCGGCACCGGCGCCTTCATGGCGGCCATCGTCGTCGCGGTGATCGTATCGAAATGGAAACTGGGCAAAGTGTCGCCCATGCTGTGGCTGTCCGCCGCGCTGGTGCTGTTTTTCGGTGGCCTGACCATCTATTTCCATGACCAGAGCTTCATCCAGATCAAGCCGACGATCATCTACAGCTTCTTCGCGCTGATGCTGTTTGGCGGGCTGCTGCGCGGCAAGCCGCTGCTCAAATATCTGCTCCAGGCCGCCTATGATGGCCTGTCCGAAACCGGCTGGCGCAAGCTGTCGCGCAACTGGGCGATCTTCTTCGTCGCCATGGCCATCGCCAATGAAGTGATGCGCCGCACGATGAGCTTCGACAGCTGGCTGGCGGTCAAGGTGTGGGGCGTGACCATCGTGTCGGTGGTCTTTGCCGCCGCCAATATCCCGATGCTGATGCGCCACGGCCTGAACCTTGGCGACAAGCTCGACAGCGACGAGATTGGCGGCACGTCTCCGCCGCAGGGTTGAGGGCCGACCCATATCCTCACCCCGTTCGTTTCGAGGCAAGGTCCTGGAGTCCCAGTTGACCTGCTTAGCGCGCCCCCTGATCCTCCCCTGCAAGGGGAGGTGTCGGGCCGAAGGCCAGACGGAGCGGTGTCACCCTATCGATAGCGCGACACCCCTCCGTCAACCCTACGGGTTGCCACCTCCCCTTAAAGGGGAGGATGACATAGCCCCGACACATATTCCGCCCTCAACCGCCGTTGAAGTTGATCATGCAATAGAGCATCGCCAGCGACAGCAACGTGTTGGTGCGCGAAAAGATCATCGCGGTAACCGCCGCCTTGGCCTTCACCGCATCTTCGGCAGGGACCAGTCCCAGCGCCTTCTTCTGGTTCGGCCAGATCACGAACCACACATTGGCCGCCATGATCAGCGCCAGCCACATGCCGATGCCGATCAGCACGAAGCCCGGCTTGAAGGTCAGCGCCTCGACCAGATAAAAGCTGCGCCAAGCGATGACCACACCGGTCAGAACGGTGAGCGCGGCCGACCAGCGAAAGAAGAACAAAGCCGACGGCGCGATATATTTGGACACGCCCGGTTTCAACTCCGCGGGCACTTTGGGCATGGTCGGGATCTGCACGAAGTTGAAATAATAGAGCAGGCCGATCCAGGTGATGCCGAAAAACAGATGGAGCCAGCGCAAAATCGCCTGCTCCGGTATCGTGTTCGCGGGAACCGCGAGGATCACCAGCAGCGCAAGGACAAGCCCCGCCGCCAGCACGAGATGCAGATTGCCGAAAAACTTCGCCATGACCCTACCCCCATTTTTCGGCCGCCGCATGTATCGGGCGGCCTGACCGGAAAGTCTATGTCATCGTTACGGATATGTCACATGGATATTTCCTCAATTTAGAACGAAAATATCCTGTTTTCCGCAGCGCAATAAGCCTGCTACGGGCACGGAGCCTTAAGGCCGCAGCTTCGTTATGTGGCCAATCCCATCCATGAACCGAGGAGTATTTCATGGCCTTCACCCTGCCCGCCCTGCCCTATGCCAAGGATGCTTTTGGCGACATCCTGTCCGCCGAAACCTTCGACTATCATCATGGCAAACATCACAACGCCTATGTCGTAAAGGCCAATGAACTGGTCGCCGCCGACGCCGCCCTCCAGGGCAAGTCGCTGGTCGAGCTGATCAAATCGTCCAAGGGCGGTCTGTTCAACCAGGTCGGCCAGATCTGGAACCACAGCTTCTACTGGCTGTGCCTGTCGCCTGAAAAGAAGGCACCGTCGGGCAAGCTGCTCGACCTGATCAACGAAAGCTTCGGGTCGGTCGATGCGCTGGTCGAAAAGCTGAAAGCCGAAGCCGTCGGCCATTTCGCCAGCGGCTGGGCCGCGCTGATCCTCAAGGACGGCAAGCTGGAAGTCACCTCCTATCATGACGCCGACACGCCGGTCGCTCATGAAGGCCATGCGCCGCTGTTGATCCTCGATGTATGGGAACATGCCTATTATATCGACTATCGCAACCTGCGCCCGGCCTATGCCGAAAAGCTGCTGAAGGAAGCGATCGACTGGGACTTCGTCGCGCTCAACCTGGACGGCGAAGGCGTCAGCCGCGCCGACCAGCCGGGCTGATCCAAGTGCCGTGGCCCTGCGACATTGC